>DASXCX010000001.1:0-43944 GCA_036490955.1 Allostellaceae bacterium
TGATTGGACGCGCATTTACGCGCAGCCGGATTGGAATAATCTCGACCAGCCCTACCTCAACAGCATCACGTATGATCTGAAAACGCTCGGTGCATGGCTGAAAGGGCTCGATCGCGACGCGCTGGTGATCATGCTCGGCGATCATCAGCCGCCCGAGATTACGCGGGTCGCCGGCCAGCCCTGGACCGTGCCGGTCTATGTCCTATCGCGCGATGCCGAATTGGTTCAGCCTTTCGCCGCGCTGGGCTACACGCCGGGCGATGTCCCGCCGCCGCGCGACAATCCCGAAGGGATGGAAAAATTTCTCGGCGAGTTTCTGGGCGCCTTCAGTGTTGCGCCGGTAGCGACTCCACAACCCGCTTCAGCGCTGCCGCAAAGCCCTGACGTTCAGCCGGCGTCCCCACCGTCACCCGGATGAGGTGATCGAGCGGCGCGACGCCGGGCATGCGCAGGAAGACGCCCTCGTCTTCGAGCAGCCTCGCCAACGTCGCGCGGGCTCGGTCGCCATTGCCCATGTCGAGGGCGACGAAATTCGTCGCCGAAGGCAGCGCGCGGAGGCCGAGGCTTTCGGCAAGCGCCGCGTAATCGCGCCGGCCCTCGCCCACTTGGCGCGCGACCGCGGCGATGAAGGCCTGGTCGCCGAGCGAAGCGAGCGCCGCTTCTTGGCTCAAGCGCGTGACGCCGAAATGATGCCGGATCTTGTCGAAGCTCGCGATGATCGCTTTCGAGGCGATGGCGTAGCCGACACGCGCGCCGGCCATGCCATGCGCTTTCGAGAAAGTCCGCACGCGGATCACGCGCTCGTCCTCGGGATCGAGTTCCGGGATGCTGCCGGGCGGCGCGAAATCGCTGTAGGCCTCGTCGAGCACCAACACGGCGCCGGGCGCCAGCTTCGCCACGATCGCCATCTGCTCTTCTGCGGGAAGCCATGAGCCGGTCGGGTTATCGGGATTGGAGAGATAGACCATCCGCGCGTGGGCGGCGGCCGCGGCATCGGCGAGCGCCTCAGCGTCGTTCTCGAAATCGCGATAGGGCGGCGTGACGAACTTGCCGCCATAGCCGTTCACGTGGAACGCAAAGGTCGGATAGGCGCCCTGCGACATCACCACCGGATCGCCTGGGTCGATCGCCGAGCGGACGCAGAGGCACAAGACATCGTCGGCGCCGATGCCGAGGCCGATATTCTCGCGCGTAACGCCATGATGCTTGGCAAGCGCCTCGCGCAGCGCATAGCCCTCGGGATCGCAATACCAGGAAATCCGCGGTGCGCCCGCATTGATCGCGGCGATGGCCTTGGGCGAGGGGCCGAAGGCGCTCTCATTGGCGCCGATGCGAATCTTGATCGGCTCCCCAAGGCGGCGCTCGAACGCTTCCGGCGGGACAAAAGGCACGACCGCCGGCAACGCCCCGACCAGCCGTGAGTAGCGGATCATGGTCGCGGATGCCGAGCCGCGACGGGGCTCAGCCCCGATCGTGTACGACGGGCTCGGCCGAAGCGGTCGAAGAGGGCGGCGGCACTTGCTGCTTCGGCGGCGTGACCGCCTCGTCGTCTTCTTCCTTCATGCCGGACTTGAATGCCTTGATGCCCTTGGCGAAGTCGCCCATCACGCGCGGCAGCTTGCCGGCTCCGAAAAGGAGCAGGACGATAAGCAGCACGATCATCCAATGCATCAAGCTGAACGAGCCCATGGGAAATCCTTGAGTTCAGGCGATCGGTTGTCCGTATGGCGCCGGCCAAAGGCCGGTTTGTCAAGGGAAAAGCCCGATCGCCGGGGTCCCTTACGCGGTGCCAGACCTATTAAGTGCTTGATGTAGCGCTTGGGAGTGCGGGTTGCTAGGCCCCGTCGGCGACCCGTGACGATGCCGGTGAAAGCGTCTAGGGTCGGCTGATGCGGCAATATTTGTTGGCGGCGCTGTTGGCTGTGGCTGGCCTGGCGGTCGGCGCGGCCGTGGTCGTGCTGGATCGCCGTGCGCCCGAGCCGCGGGGCGCGTTGTCGATCACGAGTGAGCCGGCCGGCGGCGAGGTGCCGGAGCCTGGGTCGGCTCCGCAGGCGCCGGTGCCCGAGGCGGATCAACAAGCGCCGACCGTTGAGGCTCCCCCGACGCCGCCGTCAGCCGGAGCGGAAAAGTCGCCGTCCGTCACGGCCGACGCGACGCCGCCGGCCAAACCCTCGAAGTCCGATCTGCCGAGTGTCAATGTCGCGCCGCTGACCGTGCATACCGTCCCGGATTCGGAACCCCCGGCCGCATCGGTGACCGTGGTCGACCGCAACGGACGCACGCTGAAAGAGTTGAAACCCTCGGAGGGGCTATCGCCGACCTATGTGCCATCGGTTGGGCCGGGCGGAGCGGCGACCGCCTCTCGCGGGCCGGCGCGGCCAGGGCTGATACCGCCGGTGACGAATTCCCGGCTCGCCTCGGTGCTGCCCGGCGCGACGGTCGACGGCAAGGGGAGCGCCGCCGGCGGCGCCACGCTGATGGTCAGCGGGCACAATCTGCGTCTCTTCGGCGTGCGTCTTGCCGATCCGCACGACAAATGCGGCCTCGGTACCGGCGACAATCGCTCTTGCAACGACGTGGCGCGCGATGCGCTGATGCAACGGTTGCAGCATTATCCGAATGTCGCTTGCCGCGTGCCGCCGGGACAGCGCGGCGGCGACCAGGCCGCGATCTGCACCGATAACAGCGGCACCGATCTCAGCGGCTTCCTCGTTGGCGAAGGCTATGCCCTTGCCGATACCAATCAAAGCTTCGACTATTTCGGCGCCGAAGGTCTCGCGCGGGCCAATCGCCGCGGTCTGTGGCGATATAGATAAGGGGAGAAATTCGTTGGCGACGCGTTTCGAAGGCACCGACACATATATCGCGACCGAAGATTTGCGCGTCGCCGTCAACGCGGCGGTCGCGCTCGAGCGGCCGCTCCTCGTCAAAGGCGAGCCCGGTACCGGCAAGACGATCCTCGCGCATGAGATCGCGAAGGCGCTCGGCAAGGACATCATCACCTGGCACATCAAATCGACGACAAAGGCGCAGCAGGGACTCTACGAATACGACGCGGTGACGCGGCTGCGCGATGGCCAGCTCGGCGACGCCAAGGTCGCGGATATCCGCAACTACATCTTGCGCGGCAAGCTCTGGGACGCGTTCACCGCCGACGCCGCGCCGGTGCTGCTGATCGACGAGATCGACAAGGCCGATATCGAATTCCCGAACGATCTCCTTTTGGAGCTCGATCGCATGGAATTCTTTGTCTATGAGACGCGCGAGACGGTGCAAGCGAAACACCGTCCCGCCGTCGTCATCACCTCGAACAACGAGAAAGAGCTGCCCGACGCGTTCTTACGCCGCTGCTTCTTCCACTACATCCGCTTCCCCGATCGCGACACGATGGCGCGCATCGTCGAGGTGCATTATCCGGGCCTCCAGAAGAATCTGCTGCGTGATGCGCTCACCGTCTTCTACGAGGTGCGCGACGTGCCGGGACTGAAGAAAAAACCCTCGACCTCGGAATTGCTCGACTGGATCAAGCTGCTTCTGGTCGACGATATCTCGGCCGAAGCTCTGCGCGAGCGCGATCCAGGCAAGCTCATCCCGCCGCTTTACGGCGCGCTCTTGAAGAACGAGCAGGATGTGCAGCTCTTCGAGCGCCTCGCTTTCCTCCATCGCCGCGAACGCGGACCCTGATGCTCGAAGGCTTTCTCATCGAGCTGCGCGACGCGAAGCTGCCGGTCTCGCTGAAGGAATTCCTGACCTTGATGGAGGCGATGAAACGCGGTGTTGCCTCCTGGCGCGTCGACGATTTCTACTATCTCGCGCGTGCGGCGCTGGTGAAGGACGAGAAGCACCTCGATAAGTTCGATCGCGTCTTCGGCCATTATTTCAAAGGGCTCGAGAACCTCGCCGAGGCGCCGTTGGCCATTCCGGCGGAATGGCTGAAGCGTCTCGGCGAAAAGCTGCTGACCGAAGAAGAAAAGCGCCAGATCGAGGCGATGGGCGGCTGGGAAAAGCTGATGGAGACGCTGCAACAGCGCCTCGCCGAGCAGAAAGAGCGCCATCAAGGCGGCAATAAATGGATCGGCACCGAAGGCACCTCGCCTTACGGCGCCTATGGCTACAATCCCGAAGGCGTGCGCATTGGCCAAGAAGAAAGCCGCCACCAGCGCGCGGTCAAGGTGTGGGACAAGCGCGAATTCAAGAATCTCGACGATCGCGTCGAACTCGGCACGCGCAATATCAAGCTGGCGCTACGCCGCTTGCGGCAGTTTGCGCGTGAGGGTGCGACGATGGAGCTGGATCTCGACGATACGATCCGCTCGACCGCGAGGAATGCCGGCTGGCTCGATTTGAAGCTGTTGCCCGAGCGGCACAATGCGGTGAAGGTATTGCTGCTTTTGGATATCGGCGGCTCGATGGACGGGCACATCCGCACCTGCGCCGAGTTGTTCTCGGCCGCCTCCTCCGAGTTCAAGCACCTCGCATATTTCTACTTCCACAATTGCCCGTACGAGGCGTTGTGGCCCGATGCGCAGCGTCGCCGCAGCGAGGAAGTGCCGACGGTGGAACTCCTCCGCACTTACGATCAAAGCTATCGGCTGATCTTTGTCGGGGACGCCAGCATGAGCCCCTATGAGATCGTCGAGCCTGGCGCCAGCGTCGAGCATTTCAACGACGAGGCTGGCGAGGTGTGGCTGCGGCGACTCGCCGGGGCTTACCCGAAAGCGGTTTGGCTCAATCCGGTGCCGGAGCGCTATTGGGAGGGGACGCGCTCGATCGGCATGATCAAGCAGATCATGGACGACCGGATGTATCCGCTGACGCTCGAGGGACTCGATCGGGCCATGCGCAAGCTGACCCGATAAAAAAGCTCTCAGCTATCGGCCGTCAGCTATCTGCTGAGAACCGACGGCTGAGAGCCGATGGCTGACGGCGGCTACGCCGCGTTGGTCTTTTTCGGCGCGACGTAAGCCATTGCCGCGTGCTCGGTGCAATAGGGCTTACCCTGCACCGGCCGCTTGCCGCAGAAATGAAAGCCTGAATCGCCGGGATGCCCCAGCGGCCATGTACAACTGGGCGGTGCGATTCCGACGACGCGGCGCGTCGGCGGCCGCTTTAAGGGCGAGGGCCGCGGCTTAAGGCTGAGGCGGTGCGCCTTGCCGACGACGGCATTCTTGCTGATGCCCAATCGGCGGCCGATTTCGGCCGTGGAATGACCCTCCGTCCATAGTGCGGCGAGCTTCTCCATGAGTTCTGACGTCCAGATCGATTCCATGCTCCCCTACCGTATCCTGTGGATAACTGGCCTTGCGACCCCAAGATATAGTAGCATACGGTTAAGTCAGGCGCGAATCGATTCTGTGGCGGCGGGGCGAGAATCGCCACGCCGCTGTGGAAAACCGCTAGAGAAGGACGAGGTCTAGCCGAGAAGCTGGATCGAAGAGGCTTCGCGGCCGCGGCGCGCCTGGGCGACGTCCATGCGAACATTCTGGCCGGGCTGGAGATCGTCGATCCCGGCACGGCGCAGCGCCGTCACATGCACGAAGACGTCCTTGCCGCCATCGTTTGGCAGGACGAAGCCAAAGCCCCGGGCCGGGTCATACCATTTGACGACACCGTCGAGCTGCTCGGTTGGGCCGCCGCCACCGCCACCGCCACCATCATCGAAGTCGCGGCGCTGCGGCCGGCCTTCGCGCGCCGGACGCGGCGCGGCGCTCGAAGCGTCGAGCTCCAAAACCTGCGTCGCAGCGCGACCTTTCGGCCCCTGCACCCATTCGAAAGTAATATCGGCGCCGTCCGGTGCCTCGCCGAAACCCGAGCGCTCGAGGACAGCCAGCGGCAAGAACACGTCGCCCGAACCGTCGCTCGGGATGATGAAACCAAAGCCTTTGCTCCGGTTAAACCATTTGACCTTGCCGGAAAGTCGCTCGCCGCCCCCGGGCGGCATCTGAAACGCATTCATAGGACCACCCACGAGCAAAAGCGTGCCTTTGCCGCCCCCGCGGAGGTCCAGATCGCAAACCCCCCGGTTGCGACGGCATTACTCTATTTCTACTTGGGCGAAGTCGCAAATAGTAAATAATTGACTCCGAGATCGGTGGCCTGCTGCCAACGATCTCGCCACGGGTGGTAGGCGAGGCCGGTGATATCTTCAACAATCAGACCCGCCGCGCGCACATCGCGCGCCAATTCGGAGGGGCGGCGGAATTTCCGATACTCATGCGTGCCCCGTGGCAACCAGCGCAGCACATATTCGGCGCCGATAATCGCCGCGGCATAGGCCTTGGGCGTGCGATTGATGGTCGAGAGAATGAGCGCGCCGCCGGGCCTAACGAGACGCGCCGCGGTGGCGACAAAGAGCACCGGATCGGCCGCATGTTCGACGACCTCAAGCGCAAGCACCGCATCGAAGTTTCGATCGCGTGCGGCCATATCTTGGGCATCGTCGTCGCGATAATCGATGGCCAGTCCTTGCGTCGCCGCATGCTCGCGCGCCACCGTCAGCGCCGTGGTATCGGCATCAATGCCGGTGACGGCGAAGCCGAGCCGCGCCATCGGTTCGCAGATCAGCCCGCCGCCGCAGCCGATATCGAGGAGGTTGAGGCCAGCGAACGGCGTGCGCTTCTTGATATCGCGCGCCAAATGCGCGGCGAGGCGATCGCGGATATATCCGATTCGCGCCGGGTTGAGACGATGGAGCGGGCGAAAAGCGCCATTCTCGCTCCACCATTCGGGCGCGATCGCGGCAAAGCGCTCGACTTCGGTGGCGTCGACGGTCGCGCCTCGATTTTGGGCCATTGCTTTTTCGCCTATCGCCTTGTTGCGATTGCCTTCCTTGGCCGGAGTATGTATAGGCCGACAAGCATCGGCAACGCGATTATCGCCCGGTGCATAAAATGGAGATCGGCCCGCTTGGGGGCCCGGAACAGGTGGCGAGGGGTATGGCGCGCATCGTGCAGAAATTCGGCGGCACATCCGTCGCCGATATCGAGCGGATCAAATCCGTCGCGCGCCGCGTCAAACGCGAGGCCGATGCCGGCCATGAGGTCGCCGTCGTGGTCTCGGCCATGGCGGGCGTCACCAACCAGCTCGTCGCCTGGACCAACGGCTTCGGCGGCCTCCCGGATCAGCGGGAATACGATACCGTCGTCGCTTCGGGCGAGCAGGTGACGGCCGGACTCACCGCGCTTGCCTTGCGCGAGGTCGGGGTCAAGGCGCGTTCTTTCCTCGGTTGGCAGGTGCCGATCGAGACCGATGATGCGCATGGCAAGGCACGGATTGCCTCGATCCCGACGGCGGCGCTCGATGCCGCGATCGCGGCGGGCGAGGTTCCGGTAATCGCCGGCTTCCAGGGCGTCGCGCCCGGCGACCGCGTCGCGACGCTCGGCCGCGGCGGCTCCGATACGTCGGCGGTCGCGCTGGCCGCGGCGCTCAAGGCCGAGCGCTGCGACATCTTCACCGACGTCGACGGCGTCTACACGACGGACCCGCGCATCGTTGCGAAGGCAAAGAAGCTCGATAAAATCACTTACGAAGAGATGCTCGAGATGGCGTCGCTCGGCGCCAAAGTGCTGCAGACGCGCTCGGTCGAGCTGGCGATGAATCATCGCGTGCGCGTGCAGGTGTTGTCGAGCTTCACCGATGCGCCCGGAACAATGGTCGTGAACGAGGACGAGATCGTGGAACAGCAAGTGGTGAGCGGGATCGCCTATAGCCGCGACGAGGCCAAGGTGACGCTCGTCAAGGTTCCCGATCGGCCTGGCGTCGCCGCGGCGATCTTCGGCCCGCTCGCCGACAACGCGATCAATGTCGACATGATCGTGCAAAACATTTCCGAGGACGGCACCACCGATCTTACCTTCACCGTCACCAAGGCCGATCTCGCGCGCACCGTGAAAACGCTCGAGGAGCGCCGCAAGCAGCTCAATTTTAAGGAGCTGAAGCCGGATCCGAACGTCGTGAAAATCTCGGTGATCGGGGTCGGCATGCGCAGTCATGCCGGCGTCGCGCAGATGATGTTTCAGACGCTGGCGGGAAAAGGCATCAATATCCAGGTGATCTCGACCTCGGAGATCAAGGTCAGCGTGCTCGTCGCCGAAGACTACACGGAGCTCGCTTTGCGCGCTCTCCACACCGCTTACGGCTTGGATGTATGACGGCGGGCGTCGAGCCGCGCAGCGCCGTTAGACCCGCAACGCTATCCACTGCTTGCGAGGATGACGCCGCGCGCCGCGTGCTCGATCACCTTTGTCGCCGCGGCGCCCAGTTTCTCGGCTGCGAGTTCGCAATCATGGGCGGTGCCATGACCTGGGTGAGCGAGCGCAACCTGGTCGCGGCGATCTCGAATGGCGGTGGTTTCGGGGTCATTGCCTGTGGCGCGATGAAGCCGGCCGAGCTCGACGCCGAAATCGCGGCGACACGCGAGCGCACCGACAAGCCGTTCGGCGTCAACCTCATCATCATGCATCCCGATCTCGCCGAGCTGATTGCCGTCTGCACCCGGCGCGGCGTCGGCCATATCGTGCTCGCCGGCGGACTGCCGAATGCGAGCACCGTCAACCGCATCAAGGAATCGGGTGCCAAGCTGCTGTGCTTCGCGCCGGCGCTTGCGATCGCGAAGAAGCTCGTGCGCATGGGAGCCGATGCGATCGTGATCGAGGGCATGGAGGCGGGCGGCCATATCGGCCCGGTCTCGACCAGCGTGCTGGCGCAAGAGATCTTGCCGGCGCTGCACGAAGTGCCGGTCTTCGTCGCCGGCGGCATCGGCAGGGGCGAGGCAATCGTCTCCTATGTCGAAATGGGCGCATCGGGCGTGCAACTCGGCACACGCTTCGTCTGCGCGCGCGAATCGATCGCGCATCGCCGCTTCAAGCAGGCCTTCCTCCGCGCCGGCGCGCGCGATGCCGTGCCCTCCGTGCAGATCGATCCGCGCTTTCCGGTGATTCCGGTGCGTGCCCTCGCCAATGACGGCACACAGGCCTTCGCCGAATGTCAGCGCGCCGTCATCGATCGCGTTAATCGCGGCGAGATCTCGCGCGAAGACGCGCAGCTCGAGATCGAGCATTTCTGGGCCGGCTCGCTGCGCCGTGCTGTCATCGAGGGCGATGTCGAGCGCGGATCGCTGATGGCGGGACAAAGCGTCGGCTTCGTCACACGCGAGCAATCGACGCGTGAGATACTCGACGAGCTTGTGGCCGAAGCCGTCGCGGCGCTGAGTACGCGTGCGCGGGTCGCCATGGCCGAGCCGCCGCCTCTAAGCGAAGCAGCAAAATGACCGAGACGGTCCCCTCTTCACGCCTCGTGCTCCGCCGTCTGCGCGACGTGATGGCGGGACAAGGGACGGCGCAGGAACGGCTCGGTACCATTGTTCGCATTATCGCCGCGGACATGGTCGCGGAAGTCTGCTCCTGTTACATCATGCGCGCCGGCGAAGTGCTCGAACTCTTCGCCACCGAAGGTCTCAGACCCGAAGCGGTGCATCGCACGCGGCTGCGCGTCGGCGAAGGTCTCGTCGGCGTGATCGCCGCTTCGGCGCGGCCGCTGGCGCTGGCTGACGCGCAATCGCATCCCGACTTCGCCTACCGGCCGGAAACCGGCGAAGAAATCTATCACTCGCTGATGGGCGTGCCGATCTTGCGCTCGGGGCGCGTGCTCGGCGTGCTCGTGGTGCAGAACCGCACAAGACGCCACTACGACGAGGACGAGGTCGAGGCGCTCCAGACCATCGCCATGGTGCTCGCCGAGCTTGTCGCGTCGGGGGAGCTCGTCAATCCGCGCGAGCGGCAGCAGCCGGCTGGCGTCGGACAATTGTCGCTTCGGATCGAGGGCGCGCGCCTCAACGCCGGTCTGGCGCTCGGGCAGGCGGTGCTGCACGAGCCGCAGCTCGTCATCCGCCAGGTCGTCGCCGAGGACAGCGCCGCCGAACTCGACCGGCTGCGCCACGCCGTCGACTCGATGCACGGCGCCATCGACGCGCTGCTCGAAGCGAGCGACGTCGCAAGCGACGGCGAGCATCGCGACATTCTCGAGACCTATCGCATGTTCGCGGCCGATCTCGGCTGGCTGCAGCGCATCACCGAAGCGGTGGAGAGCGGGCTCACAGCGGAGGCCGCGGTGCAGAAGGTCCAGGGCGATATGCGCCTGCGCATGAATCAGGCGACCGATCCTTACTTGCGCGAGCGGCTTGCGGATCTCGAAGATCTGACCAATCGCTTGCAGCGCCACCTTGCCGGCGATGCGGCGCGGCCGAGCGATCATGAACTGCCCGAGGAGTTCATCCTCGTCGCCCGCAACATGGGCCCGGCGGAGTTCCTCGATTATGACCGCAAGCGTCTGAAGGGGCTCGTGCTCGAAGAGGGCTCGCCCAATGCGCATGTCGCGGTGGTCGCGCGCGCGCTCGACATTCCGGTGGTCGGCCGTGTGAAAGACGTGCTGAGCCGCGTCGAACCGGGCGACATGGTTGTCGTCAACGGCGACGAAGGCGCGATCGTGCTGCGACCGAACGAGGACGTGATCCAGGCGGTCGACAATCGCATCAAGACGCGGCTCGGCCAGCGTCAGGAATATGAGGCGCTGCGCGATCTTCCCGCCGCGAGCAAGGACGGCACACGCATCGAGCTGATGCTCAATGGCGGGCTCTTCATCGATCTGCCCTATCTCGAGGAAACGGCTGCCGCCGGCGTCGGCCTCTTTCGCACCGAGCTGCAATTCATGTTGCGCGAGACTTTCCCGACCGTGCCGCAGCAAGCCTCGCTCTATAGCCGCGTGCTCGATCAGGCGAACGGCCGGCCGGTTACGTTCCGCACGCTCGATATCGGCGGGGACAAGGTGCTCCCTTATATGGACGACGCGAGCGCCGACGAGAATCCGGCGATGGGCTGGCGCGCGATCCGCATCTCGCTCGACCGGCCGGCAATGCTGCGCCAACAACTCCGCGCGCTGATCCGCGCATCCTCGGGGCGCAGCCTTCGGGTGATGTTCCCGATGGTCGCCGATGTCGCCGAATTCGAGATGGCGCGTGAGATCTTGCACCTGGAACTCGATCGCCAGCGCAAGGCGGGCGAGATAATGCCCGAGCAGATCGCCATCGGCCTGATGCTCGAAGTGCCAGCGCTGATCTGGCAATTGCCGGCGCTTGTCGGCCGCGCCGATTTCATCTCGGTCGGCACCAACGATCTCGTGCAGTTCCTTTTCGCGGCGGATCGGGGCAATCCGCGCCTCGCCGGCCGCTACGATCCGTTGTCGCCTTCGGTGCTGCGCGTGCTCGGTCAGATCGCGGCAGGCTGCGCCGCGCATAATCTGCCGGTCACGGTGTGCGGCGAGATGGCGGGCGACCCGCTGGAAGCGATGGCTCTCGTCGGCCTTGGCTTTCGCGTGCTCTCGATGGCGCCGTCCTCGATCGGCCCTGTCAAAGCGATGATCCGCAGCCTCGACGTGCCGGCGCTGGTTGAATTCATCGGCTCGCTTTCCGAGGTCTCGACTCACAGCCTGCGCGGCAAGTTTCACGATTTCGCGCGCGATCGCGGCATTGCCGTGTGAGGGCGCCGTTGCGATAGCAGCGGATGCTTGCTAAGACCGAGCAACCGATGCGCCGAAAATGGCGCTCTCGAATGGCTTGATCCAATGGCTTTATTCGGCCGATCGCTCAAACTGGAGAGCGACGCAGGGTCCGCCGCGGACGGCGATTCCAAAGCGGGGACCGGGCCGCGCCACACCGTCGGCGACTTGCTGCGCGACACACGTAAAAGTTATGGCGGCGACATTGATCGCATCGCCGCGACGTTGCGTGTCCGCCCGTCGTATCTGACGGCGATCGAGGAGAGCCGCTACGACAAGCTGCCGGGGCCGGTCTATGCCCAAGGTTTCGTGCGCGCTTATGCCGTCCATCTCGGGCTCGATGGCGACGAAGCGATCCGCCGCTTCAAGCAGGAAGCCGCCGGTTTAGAGGTCACACGCGATCTCAGCTTCCCGGTGCAACTTGCCGCGCGTAGCATTCCCGGCGGCACGATGGTGCTCGCGGCGCTGATCCTGGCGCTCTGTGGCTACGGGCTTTGGTACTATGTCTCGACCAGTGATCGCTCGCATCCCGAGAGGGTCAGCGCAGTGCCCCCCGATCTGGTTGCCGCGACGAAAGAGCCGGGGCCCGATGGGCCGCCGCCGTCGACAGCCGCTCCGGCGACAGTACAGTCTGGCGAAGCCGCGGCTGCAAGCAGCGTAACAACACCGCCAACAGCCATCGTGACGCCGCCTGCGACGGTGGTTGCCGTTCCGCCCGATGCTGGCGTTTCTCAGCCTGGTGCGCCGCCAGCGTCAGCAGCTACAGCCGCGGCATCGCCGAGCGGCACCGCAACGGCAGCGGGCGCGCCACCGCATGTCTATGGTGCAGCCGCCGACGCACCGACGCGGATCGTCGTGCATGCGGTCAAA
The DNA here is from genome assembly GCA_036490955.1 of Allostellaceae bacterium. Classification (GTDB taxonomy): domain Bacteria; phylum Pseudomonadota; class Alphaproteobacteria; order ATCC43930; family CGMCC-115725; genus CAIKMD01. The sequence continues at coordinate 12,421 of DASXCX010000001.1, forward strand.
GATACCTGGGTACAAATTCGTAACGGCGATGACGTGCTCGTCCAGCGTACGCTTCACCCCGGCGATTCCGTTCGCGTGCCGGTGGAGAGCGGCCTCTCGCTGCGCACCGGAAACGGTGCCGGCATCCAGTTGGAGATCGACGGCAAGCTCTTTAAACCGATGAGCGGCGCGGTTCGCACGATCGCGCTCGAACCCGACCGTCTCGCTGCGAACAATGGCAACCCACCCCGGAGCGTTGAGCTCAATAGCGCCGGTCCGCCGCGCGTTGCCCAATAGCGATTGCTCCCCGAACACCGACCCAGGGTTTCGCGCGCGACCGAAACGCGCTATAAGCCCCCGATGATAGGTCCGGGAGCCGGACTTCCCCTATCAGCTTGATTTTCCAAGGTGCTTGCCATGAGCGTGCGTCCTTATCGCGACATCCAGCGGCGGAAGTGTCGGCAGATCCACGTCGGCGGGGTCGCGGTCGGCGGCGATGCGCCGATCACGGTCCAGTCGATGACCAACACGCTGACGCATGACGTCGCGGCGACGGTAGCGCAGATTCAGGCGCTCGAACGCGCCGGCGCCGATATCGTGCGCGTCTCCTGCCCGGACGAGGAATCCTCCGCGGCCCTCAAGGACATCATCCCGCAAGTGAAGGTGCCGATCGTCGCCGACATCCATTTCCACTACAAGCGCGCGATCGAGGCGGCGAAAAACGGCGCGGCCTGCCTGCGCATCAATCCGGGCAACATCGGCTCGGCCGCGCGCGTCAAAGAAGTCGTCAAAGCGGCGAAGGACCACAATTGCTCGATGCGTATCGGCGTCAATGCCGGCTCGCTCGAGCGCGATCTGCTCGAGCGCTATGGCGAGCCCTGTCCCGAGGCGATGGTCGAAAGCGCGCTGACCCACGCCAAGATTCTCGAGGACAACGACTTCTTCGAATTCAAGATTTCCTGCAAGGCGTCCGACATATTTCTCGCCGTTGCCGCGTACCAACAGCTTTCCGAAGCCTGCGATTACCCGCTGCATCTTGGCATCACCGAGGCCGGCGGCCTGATGAGCGGCACGATCAAATCGTCGATCGGCATGGGCTCGCTGCTTTGGGCCGGTATCGGCGACACGATCCGCGTCTCGCTGTCGGCCGATCCGGTCGAAGAGATCAAGGTTGGCTTCGACATCCTCAAATCGTTGGGCCTGCGCCGTCACGGCGTCACCGTGATCTCGTGCCCGTCCTGTGCGCGCCAGAATTTTGAGGTCATCAAGACCGTCGAGGTGATCGAGAAGCGTCTCGCTCATATCACCACACCGATCACCCTCTCGATCATCGGCTGTGTCGTGAACGGTCCGGGCGAAGCGCGCGAAACCGATATCGGCTTTACCGGCGGCGGCAACAACACGCATCAGGTCTATATCTCGGGCGCCATGGCGCACCGCCTCAAGGACCAGGACATCGTCGATCATCTCGTCGATCTGGTCGAGAAGAAGGCTGCCGAGATCGAAGCCGCCAAGGCCAAGGAAGAGGCGACGGCGGAACCCGTCGCTTAGCGTTCAATGGCGGCTCTTCAGCCGGTTCGCGGCACCCAGGATCTTCTGCCCGAGGCGCAGCGCCGCCATCGCACCGTGATCGATACGGCGCGGAGCATCGCGGAGCGGTACGGCTTCCAGGAAGTCGCGACGCCGATCTTCGAATTCACTGAAGTGTTCGCGCGCCCGATCGGCGAGAGCACCGATATCGTCTCGAAAGAGATGTACACGTTCACCGATCGCGGCGGTGAAGAGATCACCTTGCGGCCGGAATATACGGCGGGCCTCGTCCGCGCCGTGCTGTCGAACAGCCTGACCCAAACGCTGCCGCAAAAGCTCTTCGCCGCGGGTCCGATGTTCCGCTACGAGCGGCCGCAGAAAGGCCGCTTCCGCCAGTTCCATCAGATCGATATCGAGTTGATCGGCGCGGCTCAGCCGACGGCGGACATCGAGCTGATCGGTCTTGCCGCGCACATCCTCGATGCGCTCGGCGTGCTGAAGAATACGGTGCTCGAGCTCAACACGCTCGGCGACACGGCCAGCCGTGCCGCCTATCGCATGGCGCTGGTCGATTTCTACAACGGGCATCGCGGCGAATTGTCGGAAGACAGCCTGCGCCGGCTCGAGGTCAACCCGCTGCGCATCCTCGATTCGAAGGACGAGGGCGATAAGCGCATCAATGCCAACGCTCCGGCTTTCGCCGAGTACCTAACGCAGGAAGCGCGCGATTTCTTCGCCGACGTTTGCGACGGTCTCGACGCGCTCGGCATCGCCTATCGGCACAATCAGCGGCTGGTGCGCGGCCTCGATTACTACTGCCACACCGCCTTCGAATTCGTGACCACGGCGCTCGGCTCGCAGGGAACGGTACTCGGAGGCGGCCGTTACGACGGTCTGATGAAGGTGATGGGCGGACCCGAGACTCCCGGTGTCGGCTGGGCTGCAGGTATCGAGCGTCTCGCGCTGCTCATCGACGAGCCGCCCGTGCCGGCGCGGGCGATCGTACTGGTGCCGCTCGGCAAGCCGGCCGAGACCTTGGCGCTACAATTGTCGCAAGCGCTGCGCCGCAATGGCTTCCACATCGAGCTCGGCTATTCCGGCAATCTCAGCCGCCGCATGCAGCGCGCCAACAAGATCAAAGCCCGCGCCGCGGTGATCCTCGGCGACAACGAGATCGAGCGCCAAGTCGCCACCGTGCGCGACCTCGATAGCGGCGAACAGGCCGAAGTACCGCTCGCGTCCTTGGCGGAGCGGCTCGCGGCGTTCCGCTAGCGGGTGCGCGATATGGCTTCCACTACTTTCGAAGCGAAGCTCGACAAGGTTGTGCGCCGGCATGCCGAGCTGCGCGACGCCATGGCCGATCCGAGCCGCGGCGGCGAGTTCGCGAAGCTCTCGAAGGAATACAGCGATCTAACGCCGCTCGTCGAAGGGATCGAGGTCTGGCAGAAAGCGCGCGGCGAATACGAAGACCTCGAAGGCATGGTCGCTGAAGGCGAGGGCGAGATGAAAGCGCTTGCCGAGGAAGAGCTGCGTACGCTCGACAAGCGCCTCCCCGAACTCGAGCAGCAGATCAAGATTCTGCTCCTGCCGAAAGACGAGGCCGATGAGCGCAACGCGATCATCGAGTTGCGCGCCGGTACCGGCGGCGATGAGGCCGGACTCTTCGCCGGCGAACTTTTCCGCATGTATCAGCGCTATGCCGCGATCCATGGCTGGCGTTTCGAGGTGATGGATTATTCCGAAAGCGATGTCGGCGGCATCAAGGAGGCGACTGCTTCGATCACCGGCCGCGACGTCTTCCACCGCCTGAAATTCGAATCCGGCGTGCATCGCGTGCAGCGCGTGCCCGAGACCGAGAATGCTGGCCGCATTCATACCTCGGCCGCGACGGTCGCGGTGCTGCCCGAAGCCGAGGAGATCGACATCAAGATCGAAGAAAAAGACCTGCGCATCGACGTATTCCGCTCGAGCGGTCCGGGTGGGCAATCGGTCAACACCACCGACAGCGCCGTGCGCATCACGCACATCCCCACCGGTCTTGTCGTGCAGCAGCAGGACGAGAAATCGCAGCACAAAAACAAGGCGAAGGCGTTGAAGGTGCTGCGTGCGCGGCTTTATGAGCGCGAGCGGCAAGAGAAAGAGACGGCGCGTGCAGCCTCGCGCAAGAGCCAGGTCGGCAGTGGCGATCGCTCGGAGCGCATCCGTACCTACAATTTCCCGCAAGGCCGCGTCACCGATCATCGCATCAACCTGACGCTCTACAAGATCGACAAGGTGATGACCGGCGAAGCGCTCGATGAAATTATCGAGGTGCTGCTCGCCGAAGATCAGGCCGCGCGGCTCGCGGAAGTCGAATGAGTGCGCTCGCTTCCGCGACGTTGACGGTCGGCCAAATGCTCGCGGACTCGGCTGTGAGCCTCGCCGCGGCAGGCATCGCCGAGCCCCGCCGGGAGGCGCGACTGATCCTTGCGCTGGCGCTGGGCATCGAGCCGGCGACGGTTCTCGGCTGGCCCGAGCGGCCGGTCGAGCCGAGGCAGGCGGCGGCCGCCAACGCGCTGGTCGCCCGGCGGGTCCAGGGCGAGCCGGTCTCGCGACTTCGCGGCAGGCGTGAATTCTGGAGCCTCGATTTTGCGCTCTCGCCCGACACGCTTGATCCCCGGCCGGATAGCGAGACCTTGATCGCGGCAGCGCTGGCCGATATTGCGGATCGCGGCGCGGCGCTCCGAGTCGTCGATTTCGGCACCGGCACGGGATGCCTGCTGCTGGCGCTGCTGTCGGAGCTGCCGCGGGCCACCGGTCACGGCATCGATATCTCGCCGGGGGCCGTGGCGGTGGCGGAGGAGAATGCGGCGGCGCTGGGTCTTGCCGGCCGCGCTGCGTTCCAGGTCGGCGGCTGGGGCACGCGAATCGATGGGCTTGCCGATGTAATTTTGACCAACCCTCCCTATATAGGGACTGGCGAACTTGGTCGATTGCCGCCGGAAGTCCTGGCATTCGACCCACGGGCTGCCCTTGACGGCGGAATGGACGGACTTTCCGCCTATGGCGCGCTCGGTGCGGCGATTCGCAGATTGCTAGGGCCGGCAGGCAAGGCCTATATCGAGATTGGTGCCGGCCAAAGTCTACAAGTGACCGGGGTGTTACGCGAAGCAGGATTAATGGTCACGGCGGTACGCCGAGACCTCGCCGGTATCGAGCGTTGCGTGGTTGCAACGCTCTGAAAGGCAATCACAAAAAAGCCGCAAACGTTAAAAATATCATTGGATTCGTTGGGTGCTTCCCGTTTAGGGTGGCCCAGCTAGGTCGGAGCCAGGATGGCTCAGCGCCGTTGAGGCGCCGGCAGAACCCCAGCCGAAAAGGCGTTCCCTCGGGAACTTTGGACGCCGCGGGGACTCTAAAAGAACAGAATGGTAGATCGACAGCACATGCATCAAGATTTCAAAGGTGTCATGAGACCAGGTCAGAACAAGCGTGGCCGGGGCCGCAACCACAATCCCAATAACATGGGCGGCGGCGGCCAGCACAATAACAATAACAATAACAATCGCGGTCCGCGCCCGCCGCACCGGATGCAGACCTTCGATAGCAACGGGCCTAGCGTTAAAATCCGGGGCAACGCCTATCAGGTTTTCGAGCGCTATATTGCGCTGGCGCGCGAGGCCTCGTCGGCCGGCGACCGGATCGCTGCCGAGAACCTCTACCAGCATGCCGAGCATTACTATCGGATCATGCAGGCTAACGGCGACGGACAGCATATGGCGCCGCGGCCGATGACGCCGGCCGATACCGAGATGAATGGTATCGATGGCGAGGGTGAGTTTGACGGCAATGGCCAGCAACCGCAGCCGGGTCAGCCGCAAGCCGCAGGCCAGCCGCAGCCGATGATCCCAGAAGGTGCCGGCGACGATTCCGAAGGGCCGGCGGCGCTTTAGGCCGTACGGTCTGGACAGCGGGCCGCGGTGTTTCGCGGCCCGACTTTCATCGTTCAACCCTTATCGTTAATGCGCCGGCCGCCCTTGGCCGCGGGACCTGTCGACCCCATATCCTTTGGCGGAAGACGCGGGAAGTTGCCTCTTTGAGGGACGGCCCACGCCGTTTCGGAAGGGGTTGTCATGGAATTCGAAAAATATACCGAGCGCGCCAAAGGGTTCGTTCAGGCCGCGCAGGCGCTGGCGCAGCGTCGCGGGCATCAGCAAATCACACCCGATCATCTGCTCAAAGTCCTTATCGACGATAAGGAAGGGCTTTGCGCGAATCTGATTCGCGCCGCCGGCGGCGAACCGAAAACAGTCTCCGTCGCCGTCGACGCGGCGCTCGATAAGCTGCCGCGTGTCGAAGGCGGCAGTGGGCAGGTCTTTCTCTCTGCCGATCTCAATCGCCTTTTTGGCGAAGCCGAGAAAATCGCCGAGAAAGCCGGCGACAGTTTCGTCACGGTCGAGCGCTTGCTGCTCGCGATGACGCTCGATCGCAACAGCCCGGCCGCCAAGGCGCTGGCCGCGGCTGGCGTCACCGCGCAAACGCTTAACGCCGCCATCGAGAAAATCCGCAAAGGCCGCAAGGCTGACAGTCCTTCGGCCGAGGAAGGCTATGACGCGCTGAAGAAATATGCGCGCGATCTCACCGAGGCCGCGCGGAACGGCAAGCTCGATCCGGTCATCGGACGCGACGAAGAGATTCGTCGCACGGTGCAGGTTTTGTCGCGCCGCACCAAGAACAATCCCGTGCTGATCGGCGAGCCCGGCGTCGGCAAGACCGCGATCGTCGAGGGCCTTGCTTTGCGCATCGCACATGGCGACGTGCCGGACAGCCTCAAGGAGAAGCGCCTCCTGGCACTTGATCTCGGCGCGATGGTTGCCGGCGCGAAATTCCGCGGCGAATTCGAAGAGCGGCTGAAAGCCGTACTGAGCGAGATCACGTCGGCGCAAGGCGAGATCATCGTTTTCATCGACGAGCTGCATACCCTGGTCGGCGCCGGCAAGGCCGACGGCGCCATGGACGCGTCGAACATGCTGAAGCCGGCCCTGGCGCGCGGCGAGCTGCATTGCGTCGGGGCGACGACGCTCGATGAATACAGGAAGCATATCGAGAAGGACGCGGCGTTGGCGCGGCGTTTCCAGCCGGTATTCGTCAACGAGCCTTCGGTCGAGGATACGATCTCGATCCTCCGCGGCATCAAGGAGAAATACGAGGTCCATCACGGCGTGCGCATCACCGATGGTGCGATCGTCGCGGCCGCGACCTTGTCGAACCGCTACATCACCGATCGCTTTCTCCCCGATAAGGCAATCGACCTGATGGACGAGGCGGCGTCGCGGCTGCGCATGGAAGCGGAATCGAAGCCTGAGGAGATCGACGAGCTCGATCGCCGCATTCTCCAGCTCAAGATCGAGCGCGAGGCGCTGAAGAAAGAAACCGATCCCGCCTCGAAAGAACGGCTCGAGCGGCTGGTCGAGGAGTTGAGCGATCTCGAGCAGCAATCGGCCGAGCTGACGGCGCAATGGCATGCCGAGAAAGACAAGATGGCGTCGGCGCAGAAGCTCAAGGAGCAGCTCGATCAGGCACGCGTCGAATTGGAGCAGGCGCAGCGCAAGGGCGATTTCACCCGCGCCGGCGAGCTCACCTATGCCGCGATCCCCGAGCTCGAGCGCAAGCTCAAAGCCGCCGACGAAGCCGAGAGCCATCGCATGATCGAGGAAGCGGTGACGGCGGAGCATATCGCCGGCGTCGTCTCGCGCTGGACCGGCATTCCGGTCGACAAGATGCTCGAAGGCGAGCGTGAGAAGCTTCTGCATATGGAAGACAATGTGCAACGCCGCGTCGTCGGTCAGGACGAAGCGGTGGTCGCGGTCGCCAATGCGATACGCCGAGCCCGTGCCGGCTTGCAGGATCCCAACCGGCCGATCGGCTCGTTCTTGTTCCTGGGGCCAACCGGCGTCGGCAAGACCGAACTGGCGCGAGCGCTGGCCGAATTCCTTTTCGACGACGAAAGCGCGATGCAGCGCATCGACATGTCGGAATATATGGAGAAGCATTCGGTTGCGCGGCTGATCGGCGCGCCGCCAGGCTATGTCGGCTACGAGGAAGGCGGCAGCCTGACCGAAGCTGTCCGTCGGCGGCCTTATCAGGTGATCCTCTTCGACGAGGTCGAGAAGGCGCATCCCGATGTCTTCAACGTGCTGCTGCAGGTCTTGGATGATGGCCGTCTGACCGACGGGCAGGGCCGAACCGTCGATTTCCGCAACACGTTGATCGTGCTGACCTCGAATCTCGGCAGCGAGATTCTGGCCGCATTGCCGGCGGACGCGGATGTGCGCAAGGCGCGCGATGGTGTCATTGCGATCGTGCGCGGCGCGTTCCGGCCGGAATTCCTCAATCGGCTCGACGAGATCCTGATCTTTCGCCGCCTGTCGCGTGGCGACATGAAGGGCATCGTCGATATCCAGCTTCGTCGGCTGCAGAAGCTGCTGACCGACCGCAAGCTGACGCTCGAGGTTGACGACAAGGCGAAGGAATGGCTCGGCGAGGTCGGTTATGATCCGGTTTATGGCGCGAGGCCGTTGAAACGCGTGATCCAACGCGAGCTGCAAAATCCGCTCGCCGAGATGATCCTCGCCGGCCGTATCGCCGATGGCGAAACCGTCCACGTCACGACAAGCGGCGAGGACAGCCTTAAGATCACCGGCGACGGCGTGGCGAAGGCTGCCGCGGCGTAACGCTCGCCTTCATTCGTCGAATTGCGCGGCGCGCTGAGCTGACTCAGCGCGCCGTTTCGTTTCTGAGGGGTAACGATGAGGATGGCGCCCGTCGCATTGCCAGTCGTTTGCCTCACGGCCATCATGCGGCATTGTGAGCGGAGGGCGGCGATGGGCGCGTTGACAGGCAAGGTGGCGTGGCTGACCGGCGCGGGTAGCGGCATCGGCCGCGCCGGTGCGCAGGAACTCGCGGCGGCGGGCGCGAGCGTGATTATCAGCGGCCGCACGCCGGAAGGCGTCGAGGAAAGCGTCGCCCTCGTCACGCGGGCCGGCGGCAAGGCGGAAGCCGCGGTGCTCGATGTCTCAGACAAGGAAGCGGTTGCACGTGCCGGCGCCGATATTATTGCGCGGCACGGTCGCATCGACATTCTCGTCAACAGCGCCGGGCTCAATCTCTCGACGCGGCTCTGGAAAGACCTGACGCCGGACAGTTTCGATTACATCAGCCGCATCAATCTCAACGGCGCGCTCTATTGCATTTACGCCGCGCTGCCCTCGATGCGTCGACACAAAGACGGGCTCGTGATCAACGTCTCGTCCTGGGCCGGCATGCATGAGGAATATTTGACCGGCCCTGCCTATAACGCGTCAAAGACCGCGCTTGCGGCGCTGACGCGCTCGCTCAATGACGAGGAATGCGTCAATGGCATTCGCGCCTGCTGCTTGTTTCCCGGCGAAGTCGCGACGCCGATCCTGCGTCACCGGCCGGTCGCGCCGAGCAAGGAGGAGGTCGACCGCATGCTGCAAGCGGAAGATCTCGGTAAAACGATCCGTTTCGTCGCGGAGATGCCGCCGCGCGTCTGCGTCAACGAGATTCTGATCACGCCGACCTGGAACCGCTTCTTCATCGGCGGTCCCGATATGGCGCGGAAAGCCTAGCGCTGAGCGACCGCGTTGTTGCTGCGCAGCGCGGCAACGCGCTTGGCGACTGCGGCTTCTTGCGCACGGAAATCGGCGAGGGCGCGGCCTTCGAGCTGCTGTTTCGCGGCGAGCCGCACGCCGAGTGGATTGATCGCCTTGTTGTCGACGCGCACCTCGTAATGAAGATGCGGCCCCGTGGCGAGGCCGGTCATGCCGACGTAGCCGATTACTTCCCCTTGACGGACGCGCACGCCCGGCTTGATGCCCTTGGCGATGCGACTCATATGGCCGTAACGGGTCGAATAGTTTTCGTCGTGGTGCAGCTCGACCATGTTGCCATAGCCGCCGGTCCATCCCGCCGAGGCGACGATCGCATCGCCCGAGGCCATAATCGGCGTGCCGGCCGGCACCGCGAAATCGACACCTTGATGCATGCGCGTGAAGCCGAGAATCGGATGGTGCCGTATGCCAAAGCTCGAGCTGATGCGCGCGCCGTCGACGGGCGTACGCAGCAGCGCTTTTTTCACGTTGGTGCCGTCGCCGTTATAAAAGCCAGGACCGCCGTTCGGCGGCGTGTAGCGGTAAAGCGCCTCGATCTTGCCGCTCAAGGTCAGCGCCGCGTAAGCGACATCGCCGGTGCCGACGATCTTGCCGCTCTTCTCATCGACGAGCTCGTCGAACAGCACCTCGAAAGAATCGCCCGGCTGCACTTCGCGCTGGAAGTCGACGTCGTAGCTGAAAGCCTGAATGACATCGCTTAGGACAGCTTGCGGCAGGCCCGCTTTGGCGGCGGCCTCGAAGAAACTCGAATCGATGGCGCCCGCGACGCGCAGCGGCACGGTGAGGATGTCGCGCGGCGTCACGCTCGCTATGTAATTGCCGTCGGTGCCGCGGATCAGCGCGAGATCGCGTTGTAGATCGGGCGTCAGGCGCAGCTGTTTCACGCCCGAATCGTCGCGCAAGAGCGCAGTCTCTTGGCCGATCTTCAGTGCGCGCGGATCCCATTTGCCGGCGAGCGCGTCGATCGCGCTTTGGGCGGCGGCCGCGGTGACGCCGACACGCTGCAAGAGGCTCATCAGCGAATCGCCCGATTGCGCGGTGATGGTTTCGCTCGCGACTTCACGCGCCGGCGCTTCGTTGGCGATGGCGGGAAACGCGGCGACCGGTGGCGCGATCGCTTGCGGCGTTTGCGGTTCGCCGAGCGGCAACGATTCGGGCGGCGGTGGTGTCGGCAACCTGGCGCGGGCGGTCGGATCGACGACCAGCGCCCAAAAAAAGAAAAGCCCCAGGACCGTCAGCGCAACTGCTGACCGACGTGAATGGGTGACCAACGGACTCCCCCAACTAGCGGCGTTCGAAGACTAACGCTCCGATGGCCGTTGCATTCGCATGATGCGATGGAATCAAATTGGCGATGTGCGCGAGTCCTGTCAATCCTTTCCGCCTCGTGGCGGCGTGGCGATGTGCCGCGCTGTCCTCACGTTGAGACGTCTTCGAGCGCACCTTTGCTCGTCTCGGGGCCGAGGAAGATGATCGCGGCGAGGCCGATGCACCCGACAGCCGCGAACATCGCATAGACGCTAACGATGCCGAGATTGGCGTCGAGCAGCGCGCCGACCGCGGTCGGCGCGATGAAGCTGCCGATGCGGCTGATCGTGCTGCCGGTCGAGGTCGCCCAGGCGCGCATGCGCGTCGGAAAAAGCTCGGCGGTATAGAGGAAGCATAAAGCCGCGGTGAAGTTCGTGCCGAGGAGGGCGGTGAGTGCCGAGCTGAAGAGCATGGGCCAGCCGGTGACGTGCAGTCCTGCGACCAACAAGATGCCGAGCAGGAAGCCTCCGATCGACAGCGAATAGCCGACAATGAAGCTCTTGGTGCGGCCGATGCGGTCGGCAAGCTCGCCCCAGAGGAAGACGCAGCAAAGGGTGATCGCGCCGGAGATGATCGCCAGCATCAGCGCGTTCTGCGGCGGCAAGCCGCCGATCTTCACGTAGAGCGTCGGTATCCAGATCTGCAGCCCGTAGCTGACGAAATAGGTCGCGAAGAACAGCGTCCAGCTCAGCAGCGTGCGACGCGAATAGAGGCCCTGGAAAAGCTCGGCGAGCCGCGTGCCATCGCGCGCGCCGCGATAGTGCACCTGCGGCGTCGGTAGTTGCTTGCCGGCGTCGCGCGCCGCGTTCTCGTAGCGCGCGACGATTTCATCGGCCTCGGCGCCGCGGCCGTTCTCGGCGAGCCAGCGCGGCGATTCCGGCACGAGGTAATGCATGACGAGGGCGAGCGGCAAAGCGAGGCCGCCGGTGATGAAAAGCGCGCGCCAGCCGATCTCCGGCCCGAAGATCGCGAAGCAAGCAAGGCCGACGACGGGCGCGAGGAGGATGCCGGTCGAGAAGAGCACGGTATAGCCCCAGAAGAAGGCACGGCCGCGCCGCGCCGCCGGCAGGAATTCGCTGTAGAGCGCGGAGGAGACGGGAACCTGTCCGCCGAGTGCCAGGCCTTCGATCATGCGGATGACGAACAGGCTCTCGAAATTCCACGCGAAAGATGCGACGAGCGACAGCGCGCCGAAGCCCGTGATCATCCAAACGCAAACCGGCTTGCGGCCGATGAGCTCTGCAAGCCAGCCGAACAACGGCGCACCGACCGTCATGCCAAGATAGGCCGAGCTGATCAGCAGTCCGACTTCGGTGAAGCTGATATGCAGCGACGAGATGATGGCAGTCAGCGCCGCGGCGATGATCAGCGAGTCGAAGGAGTCGAAGAAAGTGCCGAACGCGATCGTTCCGGCGGTGCGGCGGTGGAGCGCCGTGATCGGCAGCCGGTCCATGCGCGCGGCGATCTCGTCGGCGCGGCGAAAGGCGACCGCACCGGCGATCCCGCTTTCGGCGGTGCTTTGGCTGATCGTCATATTGTCCTCCCGTCGCGTTTTGTCTCAGCCAGGAAAGAGGCCGAGTTTTTTTAGAAATTCGATGCTGTGCCGGTCGTATTCCCAGGGCGTCTCGATCATCGGTGCGTGGCCCGCCCCATCGATGCTGCGATGCTCGCTCCCGGCGATCAGCTTTTGCAGGTCGAAGGACGATTTGTAGGTGCGATCCTCGGTGCCGCCGATGATCAGCGTCGGCACCTTGATGCCGCGATAATAAGATTCGGGCGGCCGTTCGACATTCGCCTGATTCATGGCGATGACGCTAGCGAGCGTGCCGGCGTTGTTCAGCTCGACCACCATATCGGCGTAAAAGGTCAGGACCGGATCGCTCTGCACCGCGGGCGCGAAGTGATCGAAGAGCTGCTTGTGGCGCAGCTCGATACCCTCGTTGCGATAGCGCTCGACCCAGCGCGCAAAGACCTCCGCCGTCGGCGAATAGCCAGTGCCGGAGAGTATCAGCGCCAGGATGCGATGACTTTGCTGTTCGACCATGCGCTGCGCCACGCCCGAGCCGATCGAATTGCCGTGCAGGATGATCGGCCCGTCGGTGACGCGGTCGACCGCTTCCCAGCAAGCCGCTGCCGCATCCGTAATGGTGACGCCGTCCTGCACCGCGGGCGACCGGCCATAGCCTCCGAGATCGATCGCAATGGTGCGATACCAGGACGAGAAATGCGCTGCCTGGTAAAGCCACAGCCGATGATCGTCCGGCGTCGAGTGCAAGAACACCATCGGAATGCCGGTCTTGCCCTGCTGCTCGAAATAAAGCGGTCCCGGGACGTTGCGTGCCATGGCCTACCTCAGATCGTCCGCCTAGATAGAAGGCCGGTAGGTTTCGGCCCGCGCGTCCATTGCCTCCGCGACCGCGTCGGCCCAGGACGGCGCATCGCTCGGCAGCCGGCAGGAGATCGGGCGCATGCGGTAGTTCTCGGCGGTGACTTGCGGCGCTTTGCCATCGGCGAGGGCGCGCGCCTCAGCCATCAGGCGCCGCCGCGCGGTGATGACGACGACGTCGGTGCTGCCGAGATTCTCATTCGTGCGATCGAACGCGCCGCCGATGCTCTCGGTGATGGCGACGTCCTGGTCCTGGAAGATTTTGATCCGATCCCAGTTCTGCGCGCCGCGCGCGCCGGGCGACGCATAGCCGTTGCGCTTGTTATGGGTGGGAACGAAGGAGTCGGGCGCCATCAGCGAATGCATCCCCCAGCCGGTACCGATCTGCTTGAGCTCGCTTTCGCTAAGGGGGCGTTTCGGATGCCAAGAGAAGGCAAAGCACCACGTCGTCTCGTCGTCGCGCGGCACCCAGGCATGGCCGCCCATCGGCAAATCGCCGGGGAAGCCGGGAATCATCGTGAAGCAAGGCAACAGCCAGGTACCGATGCGCCAGTAATGATGGCCTTCATCGGCATTGCGCCGCGCGCCGTGAATGAAGCCGCCCGGCGTGGCGACGATCTCGAATTTCGGAAAAGCGTCGGCCGCCATCCATGCGCCGGATTCGAAACGGCCATGCGAGGGCGAGGCTTTGATGGTTTCGGTGCCATGCAGGAAATTGAGATGGCTCGAATCGAGATCGCCTTCCATGCCGGTGAGCCAGTTGCATTCCTGGAAGCGCTTCGAGGCGTGGTAATGCCCTTCCGGCACGGCGGTCCATTCGAGCAACGGAAAAGGCGGTGTCGCCTCCCGCGGTCCCATATAGGTCCAGACGACGCCGTTCTTCTCGATGCACGGATAGGCGCGCTGGCGAATCCGCTCGCAAACGCGCGATGACGGTGGCTCGTTCGGCTGATCGATGCATTGGCCGTCATGGCTATATTTCCAGCCGTGATACCAGCAGCGTAAGCCCCCGGGCTCGTTCTTGGCGAGATGAAGCGATGCGCCGCGATGCGTGCAATTCTCCTCGAAGAGCCCGAGCTTCCCGTCGGGCGAGCGGAAGGCGATGAGGTCTTCGGAAAGGAGGCGAACGCGGACCGCCTCGCCGCCGGCCTCGAGCTCGCGCGAGAGGACCGCCGGCATCCAATAACGGCGCAGCAGATCGCCCATCGGCGTGTCAGCCCGCGTGCGGGCGAGCAGATCTTGCTCTTCGCGTTTCATGGCTCAATCTCCTTGGCCGCGCCGTGATAGAGGCCATGCTTTCGCAGGAGCCGAATGCAATGCGCGTCGTAAGCGGCGGGCGCTTCGATGTTGCAGGCATGGCCGACATCGGGGATGAAGACGAGCTCCGATCCCTTGATGCGCTTCTGCAACTCGAAGCTCGCCGGCTTGGTGCGGTCGAGAGCGCCGATGATGATGATCGTCGGCGCGGTGATACCGTCGTAGAAAGACGGGTCGGGGCGGCGCGCGAGCGCTTCGTTGTTGGCGACGATGCTGGCGAGCGTTCCTTCGTTGTTCAGGGCGCAGACCATATCGGCGTAATGCTGCAACAACTTGCTCTGCTGTCCCGCCGGCGCGAAATGATCGAGCACTTGCGCGTGGCGCAGGGGCAGCCCTTCGCTGCGATAGCGCTCGGCCCAGCGCAGAAAGATATCGCTGGTCGCGACACAGCCGCAGCCAGACAGGATCAGCGCCAGCACGCGTTCGGGTTGGCGCTGCGCCATATGGATTGCGACCTCGCTGCCGAAGGAATTGCCGTGGATAATCGCGCCGCCCTTGGTGTAGCGGTCGATGATCTCCCAGCAGGCATCGGCATGATCGTCGATGGTCACGCCTTGCTGCACCGCCGGCGAGCGGCCATAGCCAGCGCAGTCGACGGCGAGGCAGCGATAATCCGATGAGAAATGCGCGGTCTGGTACATCCAGAGCCGATGATCGTCCGGCGTCGAATGCAGGAAGATCATCGGCATGCCCGTCGCGCCGATCTCTTCGTAATAAAGCGGGCCGGGGATGTGTTGTGCCATCGCTCGCTCTCCTTCGCCTCAATGGCCGGCAACGAGCTTCGCCAGCGCCTCATTCTGCTTGTCGATGCCCTCGTGGCTTCGCCACCAATCCATCGTCACGTCGATCGTTTTGACGCCGTCGGCCTGCAGTTTCTGCACCGCCTGATGCATATGAGAATCCGGCAACGTGTCGACATCCTGGCCGAAATAATCCCACATCACATTCTCTTGGCCCGCATGCGAGATCATGTAGAGGGTGAAAAGAATGGCGGCATTGGGATGCGGCGCGTTCTTGAGGATCGTCAGATAGGCGTAGCGGCGTTGCGCCATGTCGTTGACGATCTGATTGTCGATCACGTTCTTGCCGCGGAATTTCAACGTGTTCTGCCAAGTGCCGGCGCAATCGAGGACGAGTGCCTGAAATTCGCCGGCGGCGATGCGGTCCTGCCCGCCGCATGGCAGAAGGCCGGCGACCTGTTGCGCGAATTTCGTGACGAAGTCGCGCGTCTTGTCGACGCCCCAGGCGTCGCTCGCGAGCAGCACGTCGAAGCCACCGAGAAAGGGCGTCGTCACGTATTTGTTCTTCAGCTCCGGCTTCAGCAGATCGGCGCTGATATGGACGTCTTTCACCCAAGCCGCGTCCTTTACGTTATAGAGAATGCCGGGCAGCGCGACCGAGACGCGCAGCGCATGTTTGTCGGCCTCGACCATTTCTGGCACGACGCGCTGCGGCTGCAGGGCCGCCCAATCGACAGGAAGGAAGAGGCCCTTATCCATCAGCGGCACGATCTGCGGCGGCGTCGCGTAATAGACATCGGTACTCGCGGGCGAGCCCGCCTGATATTCCTGCAAGAGTTGTGCGCCCAGCGGGCCGAAAGCGGCGGCCGGACTCCATTCGATCGGAATCTCGATGCCGAATTCCTGCTTGATGCCGGCCTGGGCGATGCGCGCGCCATCGGCGCCGCCCATCACCGTCGGCGCGTTGCGGAGCAGGATCTTGCCTTCCTTCTTCGCCGCGTCGATCACCTTGGCGAGCGCCGGGTTGATCTCGACGCTCTGCGCAAACGCTTCCCGCGTCACGAGCAACGCAATCGCCGCGGCTGCCAGAATCAGAAATTTGCGTGTCACGTCACATAGTCTCCCGCTAGAGCGTTCCTGCAAACGCGTTCTCGATGAAATTGTACGACCAGGCATAGGCCTGGCGCGCGGCAGCTTCGTTGTATTGCGCCTCGGGCGGCACATTGACGCCGATATCGGTGAAGGAGTGATAGAGTCCGCCAAAGGTCATCATCTGCCATTTGGCGCCGCAATACTGCATCTCGGCCTCAAACGCGTCGCGTCGCGATTTCGGCGCGATCGGGTCCTCGCTACCATGGATCGCCAGCATCGCCGCCTTGATCTGCTTCGGCGCCGCCGGCATCGAGCCGATGAGATCGCCATGGATCGAGACCGCTGCCTGGAGATCGCCGCCCATGCGCGCGAGCTCGAAGACGCAGCCGCCGCCGAAACAGAAGCCGATCGCCGCCCGCCGCGAGGCGTCGGCGACGCCGCGCTTCTCGCCCTCGCGCACGGCCTGTTCGAGCGCCGCCGCCATACGGCGGCGCCATTCCGGCGCGTTGGCGCGTTGGGCGTTGGCCGCCGCCGCTGCTTCCTGGCGGCCGTTCGGCCGTATGCCTTCGCCATAGACGTCGACGAGGAAGACGATATAGCGCTCGCCGGCGAGTGCCCGCGCGCGGCCGGTCCACTCCGGCGTCACGCCGAACCAGTTCGGCGCGACCAGCAGGATCGGCCGCTTGCCGGTCTTGGTCTCGTCCCAGATGAGCTCGCTGGCAAAATCTGCGCTGCCGACGGCGTAGCGGATGGTCTCGACGGTCATGATTTTTCTCTCGCTATTTCCCGCTCATCACGGCGCGCAGCGTTCGGCCTTGTCGCATCGCTCAATGTTCCTTGAACATTGCACGCTCGCGCGCGATGAACGCTTCGACCTCGGGTCCTTCGTAGGGGACAGCCGCCGCCATGGTTTCATAGGCGGCGACAAAGCGTCCACCATAGGGCGCGCCGCAGTAATGCGCCGATTTCACTTTATCCCACAGGACATAGCCTTCGCCGTCGACGCAATCGTCATCGACCGAGGCGGCGACGACGCGGCCGACGACCATCAGCCGCTGCGACCATTCTTTGGTCCATTCGACCTTGCATTCGAAATGCCGGGGGCATTCGGCGATGCGCGGCGGCGTGACGATCGTTGACGGAAGGGCGGTCAAGCCGGCCCTGTCGAGCTCGGAGACACCCGGCGCGAAGGGCAGGCCGACGACGCGCACTTTCTCCAAGCTTTGGCGCTCCCAGCGCGGCAGGTTCACGACGAAATCGCTGCCGGCGAGAATGTTGTTGGCATTGTCGGCGCCGATATTGGCGGTAAAGGCGATGAACACCGGCTCGTGGTGGACGCGGGTGCAGGTGCCATAGGAAGCGGCGTTGACGCGGCCTTGCGTGTCCGTCGTCGTGATCATCGCCAAGCACGAACTCGGCGCGAACAGCCGGTCCCAGTATTTTGCCGGCTGGTCGAGCTTTTTCGGCGCCGTCATGGGCTTCCCCTCCCTTTTGCTGCGCGACGTTAAGGCGCTGCTCCGGTGGAATCAACGCGACAAGTCGCGTGAAGCGGTCGCTGCTTCGTGGTATGGCTAAAGGCGCACCGCGAAAACGCGGGCGGCAAAAGGGGAGGGGCCATG
This sequence comes from Allostellaceae bacterium, assembly GCA_036490955.1. GTDB lineage: Bacteria > Pseudomonadota > Alphaproteobacteria > ATCC43930 > CGMCC-115725 > CAIKMD01. The sequence continues at coordinate 30,065 of DASXCX010000001.1, forward strand.
GCGAGCGTTTCGATCGTCGGGAACGGCTCGGAAGCGGCTGTCGATGTCGCGCGGCGCAGCGAGATACTGGCGCGGCTCGAGCGGCTGCCCTTTTCGCGCTTCCATTTGCGGCTCGCGGCGATTTTGGGCGTCGGCACATTCTTCGACGCTTTCGACGCGCTGACGATCGCGACCGCCCTCGCGGTGGTTTTCAACACCCTGCACATCAATTTCCTCAATGCCGGATTGCTGATCAGCGCCGCCTATGTCGGACAGTTCATCGGCGCCTGGATTTTCGGCTATCTCAGTGAGACCTATGGCCGGAAATTCGCTTTCGTCACCTCGCTGCTGCTCTTCGGCCTCTTGAGCGTCGCGACCGCCTTTGCCTGGGATTTTCAGAGCCTTGTGATCTTCCGCGTCATCTAAGGCCTCGGCCTCGGCGGTGAAGTGCCGGTCGCCGGCGCGCTCTTCGGCGAATATCTGCGCACCGCCAATCGCGCGCGCATCGGCCTCATCTATCAAAGCCTCTTCATCTGGGGCGCGGCGTTGACCCCGGCGATCGGCGTCGCGGTGTTCACGCTGGTCGGCCAGGATCCGGGCTGGCGCGTGCTCTTTATTCTCGGCGGCATGCCGGCGCTGGTCGCGATCTACGCCTGTTGGGCTTTGCCGGAATCGGCGCGCTGGCTCGCCGATAAGGGCCGCTATGACGAGGCCGAGAAGCTCGTCGCGCGGATCGAGGCCGAGCCGCGCAAGGAAGCATTGCCGCCGTTGCGCGTGACGCTGCATCCGGCGCCGCAAAAGACGCGGCTCGCGGAGCTGTTCGCCGGCATCTATGCGCGGCGCACGATCCTCCTCTGGACGCAATGGGCCGCGACCTTCTTCGTCGCCTATGGCTACAGCATCTGGCTGCCGACGCTTTACGTGCGCATCGGCGGCATGCCGGTGACCAACGCGCTGTTGCTGACGCTGGTCACCTGGACCGCGACCTTGACGACGATGTATCTCGAAGCCTGGCTGCTCGAGAAAGTCGGGCGCAAGCCGCTCTTCATCTTCGGCTTCGCGATGATCGCGCTCGGCGGCACTTTCGGCGCGACGATGGTGGTGCTCTTCCACGCGACCGGCTGGCAGATTCTTTTCGCCTCGGCGCTGATCATGGGGCTCGGCACCGCGCTCAACTCCTCGGCCTGCGTCAATTACACGGCGGAGCTTTATCCGACGCGCATGCGCGGACTCGGTATCGCGACCGGCAGCAGCATGAACCGTCTCGCCAGCATCGTCTCGCCTTTCGCGGTCGGCGCGCTGCTCAACGCCGGCTACGGCATTCAGGCGGTGTTCGCGATGTTCGCCGCGGCCGGGCTGATTGGTCTCGTCGTGCTGATCGCGCTCGGCGTCGAGACCAAGGACCGCACGCTCGAAGAACTGTCGCCGTGACAAGGAGAGATCGATGATCCGCAGCGCTTTGTCCGTTTTCGCCGGTGCGATGTTGTTGGCGGCGCTCGCCGCTCCCGTCTTTGCCGATGAGCCGATCCAGTTGCGCTATGGTGATCCCGGTCCGCCCGATGCCTCGATCCACACCGATCTCGTCGCGCCCTGGGCGGAGAAAGTGAACCAGGAGAGCGACGGCACGCTCAGTATCAAAGTGTTTGCCGGCTATACGCTGGTCAATATGGTGAACACGCTGGACCGCGTCTCGAACGGCGTCGCCGATTTCGCGTTCTGCATTCTGGGGCCCGTCTCGTCGCAATTCCCCAAGACGCTGGTGGCGACCCTGCCTTTCGAGGCCGAGAACGCGCATGAGGCCGGACTGGCGCTGCAACGGCTTTACGATAACGGCATCATTGCCGACGAATGGACCAAGGTGAAGCCGATCGGCTTCGGCATCTTCGCCAACACTTCCTATCACACCGTGCCGGCGGTGAAGACAGAGGCCGATCTCAAAGGCCTCAAGGTCAGCGTGCAGGGCCGTCTTGCCAGCGAGACGCTGCAGGCGCTCGGCGGCACGCCAATCTCGCTGCCGATCAACGAAGTCTATGAATCTCTGCAGCGCGGCATGGTCGTGGGCTCGGCGATCGGCTGGCCGGCCGCGGTATCCTTCAAGCTGACCGAGCTCGCGCACAATCATGTGCAGGCATCGCTCGGCGGCGAGGCGGCGATCATGATCATGAACAACCAGACCTATGCCAAGCTGTCGGGTAAGGCGAAACAGGCGATCGATGCGAATATCGCGACGCCCTACACGAACTGGTTCAATAAGGTGATCGATGATACCGAGCGCGACAACATCGCGATCGCGCAGAAGATGGGCAACCAGACGATCTACAAGCTGCCGCCCGACGAGCTCGCGCGGTGGAAACAGCGTGTCGTGCCGGTGATCGACGCTTGGGCGAAACGGACACCGGACGGCGAGCACGTCCTGGCGGCGTTCCGCAAGGAGATTGCGGCGATTCGCGCGGGGTCGTAGCGATTACTTCGCGCCGACGCTGGCTTTATCGGCGAGGAGCGGGCGGATGCGTTCGAGCGCGTCGGTCTCGCGCTCTTGGGGCGGCAGCCTGTCGCTCGCGATGACGATACCGGCGGCGTCGCGGCCGAATTCGCCGAGCGAGCGCATATCGCCGATGCCGATATCGGAGCCGCCCGGCACCTTCATCACCAGCGCGTGGCAATAGGTCCGCACCGCCTCGTCGCCATAGAGCCGCGGCAGCGACGGCGCCTTGCCTTCCTCGACCTCTTTGATGCCGCGTGCGAGGAGACGGCGGAATAGCACGACGCCGCGATCGGTTGTGCCCAAATGCTCGGCCTGGCGATTGGCGATCGGGCCCTGGCTTCCGATGGCGTCGTAATCGCCCGGCTCGCGCTGGCGCTCGACATAGGGTCGGTCGGCGGTCTGGCCGATGAGGTTGAGCTTGCCGACGCCGATCGTCTCTTCCTTGATGCGGCCCTCGCCATTGGTGATCGAATTGAAGCCGGTGAAGCCGATATAGAGCGAGTTGTGATCGTCGAGCGGCACCGCCCAGCGCGTCAGGAACGCGGCGATCGAAAAATCCTCTTTCTCGCCGATCATGTGCGGGCCGCCGATGAATTGAGCGACATTCGGCATGATCATGTCGCTGGCGCGGATGAAGACATTGTCCTTGATGCGCCGCGTCGCCGAACAGATGAAGCCAAGCGGCGATTCGACGAATTCCAGCGCCGGCATGACCGCGAAATGCGGCGCGAATTGCGCGCCGCTGACGATGACGTGGAGGAAGGCGTTGTGGATCGGATCCGCCGCGTTCTCGCTGATCTGCACCCAGTTGCAGGGCAGCTCCAGCTTCAGCGGCACGAGTCGATTGCCGTCGGGGTAGCCGAATGTGTCGTAGAGCGGAAACTCCGGCGTCAGTTCCGGCGGGCCCATATAGGCGAAGATGAGGCCGTGATATTCGCGAACCTGATACGCGCCTTGGCAGAAATTCTGCTTGATGCGGCTGTTCTCGGGCTCGGCCGGCGTCTCGAGCACGGTACCGTCGATATCGAAGAGCCAGCCGTGATAGCAGCAGCGGATGCCGCGCGGCGCCGGGATGCCGAATTCGAGCGAGGTGCCGCGATGGATGCAATGGCGATGCAGGAGGCCGAGCCGGCCGCCTTGATCGCGGAAGACGACCAGATCCTCGCCGAGGAGGCGCATGGCCTTCGGCGTGTCGCGCAGCTCCGAGCTCATCATAAAGGGGTGCCAGAAGCGGCGCAGATATTCTCCGCCCGGCGTGCCGGGGCCAACCTGCGTCAGGAAGGAATCATCCGGCCGGGCCGGGCGCTGGTAATAGCCGCTGAAAGGCTGATTGCTGCGCGCGGCGGCGCCACCTTGCTGATCGGGGCCGGGGCCCATGGGTGTTTCTCCCTTGTGCTGGTATCTTACCCTATAATCGCCGCATGGATAATCGCGACGGGGCAGCCGAGTTCATCAACACCCGCGCCGATGCTGCGCGCGCCAAGCTCGGCTGCGATCTTGTCGTTGCCGGCGGTTGGGCATTCGCGAACAACGTGCTGCCGATCGATCTGGCCGATGATCGCACGCCGCTGCCCGAGCAGGTCGAAGCGCAGACGCGCAAGGTGCTGGCCAATTTCGCTACGATCCTGACGGCAAAAGGGATCAGCCGCGATCGGGTTGTGGCGGTGCGGATCGCCGTGGCCGATCTACCGCGCTTCGCGGAGCGGATGGAGACGGCGTATGCCGGCTTCTTCGCGGCGGGGCGCTTGCCGGCATGCAGCGTCACCGGCGTCGCCAGCCTGCCGCGCGGCGCGTTGGTCGCGATGGATTTCACGCTTTATCTCGGTTGACTCGTCAGCGCAGATCGAGTTCCGCGCCGGCGGTTTTCGGCATGCGCGCGAAAACGCCGGCTGCGGCGAAGCTCAGGAACGCGATCACGAAATAGGCCGGTGTGATGTCGTTCGGCGCGATGGTGTCGTGGCCATGCCATTCGCGTGCGAGTTGCATGATCAGTGCGACGAGGCCGACGCCGAAGCTCAGCCAGATTTGCTGCGCCATCGAGGAGAAGCTGGTCGCGCGCGCGGTCAGCGATGGCGGCAGATCGGCATAGGCCAAGGATTGGATCGCGGTGTATTCGACTGAGCGCGATAAGCCGGCGATCCACAAGATCAGCAGGATGACGATATAAGGCGTATCCGCGCGAAAAAGCCCGCAGGCGAAGATATAGGCCGCGGTCACCAGGGTGTTGTAGATCAGCAACCGGCGGATGCCGAAGAAGCGCAGCACCGGTCGCACCATGGATTTGATCATGATGGAGCCCGCCGCGGATGCGAGTGTCGTCATGCCTGATTGGAAGGGCGTGAAGCCGAAGCCGAGCTGTAAGAGCAGCGCGAGCAGGAACACTTGCGATGTCGCGCCTATATAGACCAGCGCGCCGCCCCAAATCGAGACGGAAAACGTCCGCTGCCGCAGCAGGCTCAGGTCGACGATCGGCGCTTCGCGCCGTCGTGCATGGAAGAAATACAGAACCGCGCAGGCAAAGCCGACGCCGATAAGAACCGCCACGGCCGAGGTCGAGAACAGTCCGCGCCCCATCGCCTCGAAGCCGAGGATCAGGGCCGCGACGGCGAAGCCGACGAGCACGAAGCCGCGCAGATCGAAGCGGGGCACGTCGCTCTCGCGTAGATCGGGAATGAAGGCTTTCACCAGGCAAACGCCTAAAAGCCCGATCGGCAGGTTGATGAAGAAGATCCACTGCCACGAGAAATAGGTGACGATAAAGCCGCCGACCGAGGGTCCCAGCATGGGGCCGAGCAGCGCCGGGATGGTGATCCAATTGATCGCCTGGATGAGCTCGGATTTCGGCACGCTCTTGATCACGATGATGCGGCCGACCGGCGTCATCATCGCGCCGCCGACGCCTTGTAGCGTGCGCCACACCACAAGCTCCGCGAGTGTGTGCGACAAACCGCAGAAGAGCGAGCTCAACGAGAAGATCACGATCGCGATCATGAAGACGCGCTTGCCGCCGAATTTGTCGGAAAGCCAGCCGCTGACCGGAACGAAAACCGCGAGCGCGAGCAGGTAGCAGGTAATCGCCAGGTTGAGGCGAAGCGGGTCCTCGCCCAGCGAGCGCGCCATCGACGGTAACGCGGTGGCGATGACCGAGCCGTCGAATTGATGCATGAACTGCGCACAACCGACGATCAACGGCACGATCAAGGAACGGCGCGCGGTCATGATCTCGACGAAGATTAGCGGCTGTCATCCCCGCGAAAGCGGGAATCCATGGCAGGCAAAGCGCCGCTTCGGTGGGTCCCCACTTCCGCGGAGGTGACGAATTTAGACATCACGGGCAACAAAACTTATTCAACCTTTATCCCGCGCGTCGCGATACCAATCGAGGATTTCCTCGCCGGTCCAGAAGGCGACGCCTTTGTGGCCGCGGGCATAGTCGATGAAGGCTTCGAGATATTTGATCCGATGCGGCGCGCCAGAGATGTAGGGATGGATCGCGAAGCAGAGAATCTTGGCGCGTTTCTCGCCCTCGGCGTAGAGCCGGTCGAATTGGTCACGCGCCCGGCCGAGGAATTCCTGCGCTGTGTGATGCTGCACCATCATCATCGGAATGTCGTTGAGCTCGACGGTATAGGGCAGGGCGACGAGCCGCCCGTGCTTCGTCTCGAGCTCCGTCGGCTCGTCGTCATGGACGAAATCGCCGACATATTGCACGCCGGCTTCTGCGAGGAGATCGGGCGTCTCCTCGGTTTCGGTGAGCCCCGGCCCGAGCCAGCCCTTCGGCCGCGCGCCGGTGAAATCGCCCAACAGCTCGAGCGAGCGATGGATCATGGCGCGCTGGTCTTTCACCTGATGGATCGGCATCTGCACCAGCGCATGGCCCATGAATTCCCAGCGTCGCTCGCGCGCCGCCGCGGCGACGCGTGGATAGATCTCGACCACCTCGGCATTGATCGACAAAGTCGGTCGGATGTTGTGACGGTCGAAAGCCTCGAAGAAGCGCCATACACCGACACGCATGCCATATTCGTGCCAGCTCCAATTCGGGATGTCGGGCTGCACCGCGACGCCGGTCGGCGCCGGTAGCACCTGGCGTGCCATCGGTCGCTCGATCTCCCAGACCTCGAGATTGACCACCGGCCAAAGAATAAGGCGCAACCCATCCGGCAGCTTGAGCGGCGGCCGATCGACGATGGCGGAATATTGAGCACGCTCGCGCGGCGTCATGGCGCATGCCTCCATTGCCCTTGCGGCAGAGTATCGCGCCGATGCGGCGAGAGCGACCCGGCCGATGTGCAAGGGTGTCACGCGCCCGCAACAATTCTGCGCTTCTCTACGCTGGTGAAAAGCAGCAAAACGGCAGGGCGCGACGATCGCGCCACTCGCGGGCAGCCCAAGCGCGGACAGCAGGGTTTCACGCTCATCGAGCTTTTGGTGGTATTGGCGATCCTCGGCATGCTGGCCGCGATCGCCGTGCCGCAAGTGCTCAAATATCTCGGCCGCGCCAAGGACGACGTGGTGAAGGTGCAGGAACAGGCTCTCAGCACCAGCCTCGATCTCTTCCTGCTCGACGTCGGGCGCTATCCCACCGACCAGGAAGGGTTGCAGGGACTGGTCTCCGCTCCCCCCGGCCTTGGCCAATGGCATGGTCCTTACGTGGCCAAGTCAAACAGCCTGATCGATCCCTGGGGCCGCCCCTACGTCTATCGTCAACCGGGTCAGCAGGGCGCCGATTACGACCTCTATTCGCTCGGTCCCGACGGCAATGGGCAGCCGCCTGCGACCGGCTCGCCGACAACGAGCACGCGCTAACCCGTTGCCTGGGGATTATTGCCGCGCGACGAGTTTCGCGAGCTCGGCGTTGGCCTTGTCGATGCCGGGATGCGCGCGCCACCAGGCGATGGTGACGGCGATCGGCTGGATGCCTTTGGCACGGATCGCTTCGGCTTGCTCGTGCATATGGGCTGTCGGCAAGTCGGCGAGATCGTCGCCGATCAATTCCCAAGCGAGCTTTTCCTGTCCCTCGGCGGAGAGGGCGTAGAGCGTATAGAGGATCGCCGCGTTGGGATGCGGCGCATGGACGGGAATGGCGAGATAGCCGTAGCGGAGTTGCGCCATATCGGCGATCACCTGATTGCCGAGGACGTTCTTGCCGCGATATTGCTGGCGGTTCGGACCCGAGCCGCTGCAATCGATGGCCAGCGCCGGGAGCTCGCCCGACGCGATGCGATCGGTCGCCTCGCAACCGGCGAGGCCGGCAATCTGGCCCGAGAGCTTCGTCACGTATTCGGTGGTCTTGGCGACGCCCCAAACGTCCGTGGCAAGCAGCACATCGAAGCCGCCGAGAAAGGGTGTCGTATAGAATTGTCCCCTCAACTCCGGTTTCAGGAGATCGGCGGCGTTGGCGATGCCCGGCGCCCAGGTCGCGGCTTTCACATTGTAGAGAACGCCGGGGAGCGCGCCGGAGTAGCGAAGCGCGCGGCCATCGCCTTCGACGATGGCGGCGGGGATGCGCTCCGGCATCAGCTGCGGCCAGTCGACTTGGCGGAAAAGCCCTTTCTCGAGATTGGGCGAGACCTGCGCCGCCGTGCCGACATAAACGTCGGTCGACGCCGGCTGGCCGGCTTGCAGCTCCTGATACAAGATCGCGGCGAGCGGCCCATAGGCCGGGCCGGGCACCCAATCGACCGTCAGATGCGTGCCGAACATGCGGTTGATGCCATCCGTCGCGACCCGCGCGCCGATCGGCCCGGCGAAAGTGGTGTTGGTGGCGCGGAAGGTGACTTTGCCTTCCTGCTCCGCGGCGGCAATGATCTTTGCGAGCTCAGGCAAGGGCGTCTGTGCTTGCGCGCTCATCGCGGCGAGCGCGCCGCAAAGCCCGACAACGATAGCCACGCGCATCAGATCGTCCTCGCGACGCGCGGCAGCAGCGGCAGGATGTTCGCATAGTCGATGCCGCGACGCTCCTCGGGGCTGAGCACGCCAGCGTCGTCGAGCTCGCGGATATTCATTTCGGGGAAGCCCCAGGGATAATCCGAGCCGAACGCCGCATGGTCGAGGCCGACGACGCCGCGCAACGCGTTCAGCAGCACGGCATGCGAGGCTTGCGCCGTATCGTAATAGTATTTCTTCAGCTCGGCGATAATGCCTTGCGGCGCGTGCTTGCGGTTGGCCGGAATGTCGGCGGTCTTCAAGAAACGATAGATGAGGAACGGCATCGTGCCGCCGGCATGCGACCAGATGATCTTGATGTCGGGGCAGCGCTGCGATGTGCCGCTGAAGACGTAGTTCGCGATCGCCCGCGTCGTGTCGGTGCCGTACTCGATCACCGCGTCGGGCACCACCACTTCCGTCAGCGTCCGCAAACAGCAGAGCGGTGTGTGCGGATGAGTATAGACCACGGCCTTGCGGCGGTTGAGCTCGTCGAAGACTGGGGCGAAGAGCTTGTTGCCGAGCCACTCATTGTCATAGCTCGTGATCATATGCACGCCGTCGGCCTTCAGCACGTCGAAGGCGTATTCGATCTCTTTCAGCGTCGCGTCGATATGCGGCAGCGGCAGATTGGCGAACATGCCGAAACGGCCGGGGTGATCGGCAACCAGCCGGGCGAGGTACTCGTTGTTGTCTCGGGCATAGGCGACGCGCTTGTCGCGCGGTAAGGTGACCGGCGTGGTCGCCGAGTTCATCGCCGTGGTGACGCCGCCCTTCTCCATCGCCTCGAGCGCGCGATTCGCGTCCATGCCCGCGGCGAGTTGGGCGTTGAGAGTACCGAGCTCGTTGAGGATCGGAATCGATTTCGGCGAGACGAGATGGTGATGCACATCGATGCGCGTCATGAGTCCCGCCTATCTCGGCAGCAGCGGTTTGGCACGCGCGATCCAGGCATCGAGCCGCGGATCTTCGGCAAAGCTCTTGTCAATGAGGTAAAGCCCGACCGCGGGGCAGATCGCGCCGAGTTCGACCAGGACCGGCTTCAGCAACAACTCGGGGGCGAGCAGATGCGCGGGGCCAGCGCCGAGCATCACCGGAAACGCCGTGATGCCGGCTAGCCCGTCGCTCGGGATTTGATCGAGGAACAGCTTCAGCAGACCGGTATAGGTCGCCTTGAAGGTCGGGCTGGCGACGATAATGACGTTGCAGCCGCGCACCGTCTCGATTGCCGCGTTGAGCTGGGCGTTGCCCCATTCGAGCAGCGCGGGCCCCAGCTCGACGAGATCGAGCACGACATCGGGCTCGGCGCCGGTCAGCTTCTTCGCCACCAGCACGCCGGCCTCGAGCGTGCGCGATTTCGCTTTTGGATTGCCGACGACGACCGCCATTCTCATCTTGAGATACCTCCGTTATTGGCAGCCGCGCATGATCGGGCGGGCGCTCCGGCACGTCTAGCGCCTTGGCTCAACTCCAAGGGCCTTTTGGCGGCGGTGGCGGCTGGTCCGTGTCCCAAGGGCCGTGCCGGTGCGGCTCGACCGCGGGCGTGGCAGGACGCGGCGGCAGCGGCGCGAGCGGCTCGGTAGTCGCTACGGCGACGCCGCCGAGATTACGCAGCCGCGCGATGCGATCGGGGATCGGCGGATGCGTCGAGAAGAGGCCGCTGAACCAAGCGCCTTTCGGCGCCGCGATGCACAGCGCCGAGACCGGCGAGTTCGAGGGCGCGACGTTGGTGTCGCCGGCTTCGAGCCGCTGCAGCGCGTGGATGAGGCCGACGGGATTGCGTGTCAGCTTGGCCGAACTGACATCGGCGAGATATTCGCGCTGGCGCGAGATCGCCATCTGCACGAGCTTGGAAGCGAGCGGCGCGACGATCAGCAGAACGACGAGCACGGCGACGACCACGAGCGTCAACACGAGGCGCACGCCGCCGGCGCCGCCTTCCTCGCGCGAGCGGCTTGGCCGGTAGCCGCCATAACCGTAGCCGCCCCAGCCGAAGGAATATTGCGCGATGTTGCCGAGGAAATGTGCCAGCAGCACGACGACGCCGGCCATCGCCGCGACCACGGTCGTGTAGCGCACGTCGTATTCGGCGACATGGCCCATCTCATGGCCGATCACCGCCTGCAATTCCTCGCGCGTGCAGGCTTGCAGGATACCGGTCGTCGCCGTGATCATCGCGCGCTTGGGCGACGAGCCGCTGGCGAAAGCGTTGAGCGCCGGCGTTTCCATGACCATGGCGCGCGGCGGCTCGAGGCCGGCGGCGATTGCCATCTCGGCGATGACGTCGATCAATTGCCGCTCGGGCGGATCGTTCGGATTGGCGTCGCGCGCCCCGGCGAACGACGCGAGGATTTCGGCGCCGGAGGTGAGGGTGATCAGGCCCCAGACAAGGCCCGCACCGGCGACGATCGCCGCGCCGAGCAGCGCGTCGGGCCGCGGCGGCCCGAAGAGATCGAGTAGCACCCCGCCGGCGGTCAGCCGGCTGACCTCGCTCGCCGGCAGATTCCAGATCAGCTCAAGTATCGCCACCGCCCAGCCGAGCACGTAGCCGACAATCGCCGACAGCAGCAGCAGGACGACGAAGAGGATGATCGTGTTGCGCTTGTTGCGCGCGATCGCGGCCTGGAAATCGGTGTTGTAAAGCGCGGCCGATAGATCAGCCATGGCGATACGGATGCTCGATCAGGTCAGGCGCACTTCCGGCACGGCTTCGGTCGCGGCACGTTCGGCTTCGGGCACCTGATACATCGTCTCGCTGGTGAAGCCGAAGCTCGACGCGAGCAGCACGCCGGGGAATGACGCGACGCGGATGTTCTGCGCCTGGACCGCGTCGTTGTAATGCTGGCGCGCGAAGCTGATGCGGTTCTCGGTCGAGGACAGCTCTTCCATCAGACCCGAGACGTTCTGTTGCGAGCGAAGTTGCGGATAGGATTCGACGAGGGCAAAGAGCTGGCGCAGCGTGCCGGTGAGCGCATTTTCGGCCTTCATCGCGTCGGCCGGCGTCGGCGCGCTGACCGCCTGGTTGCGCGCCTCGATCACCGCGGTGAGTTGCGATTTCTCGGCCTGCATCGAATCTTTGACCGAATTGACCAGGTTCGGGATGAGGTCGTGGCGGCGCTTCAACTGGATGTCGATCTGCGACCAGGCGTTGCGCACTTCCTGCCGCCCGGCGACGAGCCCGTTGTAGATGCCGATGACGACGATCACCAACAGGACGACAACACCGAGGAGGATCCAAAGTCCGAGCGACATCAAACGGCCCTTCGCTGCTTCTGCGTGGAAATACTTTATGGCGCGGCGGGCGCCCCCGCAAATCGGGGCTACGGCTTCAGGATCAGCTTGCCGAGAACCGAGCGCGCATCGAGCAACTCATGCGCCTGGCGCGCGTCGGAAAGCGGCAGGCGCCGGTCGATCGGCGGGCGAACACGACCGGCAGCGAATATTTCGACGACCCGCTCGGCGACGCGTCGACGCGCCGCGGGATCGTGGTCGAAGCTGTGCATCGTGAAGCAGCGCACGCCCGGGCTCTTCGGCAAATGGGCGCGCATCTCGCGGAAGAGGTCCTTCTCGGGCAGGTCGCCCAGCGCGTTGAAGGAGACGATAAGGCCGAAAGGCGCGAGCGCCTTGAGATTGCCGGTGAAATCCTTGCCGACAATATGATCGAGAATGAGATCGATACCGTGACCGTGGGTGATCTCGAGCAAGCGCTCGGCCACGCTCTCGCGGCCGTAGTCGATCGTGTGTGTCGCGCCCTGATTCCGGGCGAAGCTGCATTTCGCCGCCGTGCTGGCACCGGCAATCACTGCAATGTTTTGTAGACGGCAGAGCTGGATCACCGCCGAGCCGATGCCGCCCGCCGCGCCATTCACATAAACCGTCTTTGCCGCGATGCCGCGCGCGGCTTCGTTCAGCAGCGCATACGCAACCTGGTAATTCGGAATGCTGACCGCATCGTCGAGATCGATCCCGGCCGGCAGGCGCGTCACGGCGCTCGCCGCCACTTTCGCATATTGCGCATAGCAGCCGCCGCCGAGGTGATAGACGAGTACCGGATCGCCGACGCGCAGATCGCTGACGCCCGCGCCGAGTGCCTCGACATGGCCGGTCATCTCGGCGCCCGGGGTTGCGGGCAACGGCGGCATCCAGCGATAAACGCCGGTGCGGAAGAGCACATCGGGCTTGCCGATGCCGATCGCATGCGCGCGCACCAGCACCTCGCCCGGTCCCGGCGCGGGTTGCGGCAACTCGACCAGTTCGAGTACGTCAGGTCCGCCGGTCTTGGTGATCTGAATGGCTTGCATCGGCGGGTCACAAAATAGCAAACCCGGTCGCTTGCCGCATGCTAGTCTGCCGCCGGAAAATTCGGAGATCGGCCAGCATGAAGTTCGGCTATTCAGCCTCAGTATCAAAGTGAGCTGGCAGCGTCTATCTTAGGTGCAATTCCAACGAACCCGGGAGGTCGACCATGTATAACGGCATCAAGGTTCTCGATATTCATGGGCACTATTCTGCGCCAGCGACGAACGGCGGCGCGGCTGTCGCGCTGATGCTGGCCAGCAATACGCCACTCAAAGACGATCCGCGCAAGGATTTGCCGCGCTTCGGCATGAGCGAGCAGGCTTGGGCAAATGCGATGAACCGCCATCTGGAGATGATGGACGACCACAATATCGACGCGCAGCTCATCGGCCCGCGCCCGTTCCTCATGCTGGGCTGGATGCAGAAGCATCTTCTTGAAAGCTGGTGCCGCTTCATCAATCACATGATCGCGCGGCAATGCGCGGCGCATCCGACTCGGTTCTCGGGCGCCGCCTGCCTGCCGCAGAATCCGCAGGCGGACGATTTGAGCCATTGCCTGCCGGAGCTCGAATATTGCCATCGCGAGCTCGGCTTCACCGGCTGCTACCTGACCCCCGATCCCGCCGGCGACCGCTCCTCGCCCGGCATGGATGACAAATATTGGGACCCGGTCTACGCCTATTGCGAAAAGCATCAGCTGCCGATCATCGTCCACGGCACCAATTGCACCGATCCGCGGCTCAAGACCATCCCGCACAATTACCAGATCGGCTTCGTGTGGGAGCAGTATCTCGCGACTCAGCTTCTCTCGCACGGCGATGTCTTCAAGCGCTTCCCCGGCCTTAAGGTCGTGGTCTGTCATTGCGGCGGCGCGCTCGATCGCTTCATCAAGAGCGATCATCATTTGGCGCAGAAGGATTTGAGCAAAAATCTGTTCTTCGACACCTGCGCGCTCGACCTCGATTATCTCGAGGCAGCGATCAAGCAGCGTACGCCGAAGCGCATCCTCTTCGGCACCGAGACGCCGGGCTCCGGCGGCGCGATCCGGCCCGAGACGGGCCGGCCCGGCGATGACCTCGTCCCTGTCATCGGCAAGATGAGCTTCCTCAACGAGGAGCAGAAGGTCGACATCTTCCATAACAATTGCAAAGTTGTCGCGCCGGCATTCGCCAAGCTGGGCTAACGGGCG
>DASXCX010000002.1:0-1894 GCA_036490955.1 Allostellaceae bacterium
GAACAGCTTTTCGTCGCGGTAGACGTCGAGCGTCGCCAGTGAGGCCGCGCAAGCGAGGGGATGGGCCGAGTAGGTATAGCCGTGGAAGAGTTCGATCGCCTGTTCCGGTCCCTTCATGAAGGCGTCGTAGATGTGCTTGCGTACGATGACCCCGCCCATCGGCACCGTGCCCGAGGTCACACCCTTGGCGAAAGTGATCATGTCGGGGATGACGCCATAGCGCTCGGCCGCGAAAGCGAAACCGAGGCGGCCGAAGCCGGTGATCACTTCGTCGAAGATCAGCAGGATGCCGTGTTTATCGCAGATGGCGCGCAGCTTCTGCAGATAGCCTTTCGGCGCCGGCAGCACGCCGGTCGAGCCGGCCATCGGCTCGACGATGACGCAGGCGATGGTCGAGGCGTCATGGAGGGCGACGAGGCGTTCGAGGTCGTCGGCGAGATGGCCGCCCCATTCCGGCTCGCCCTTGGTAAAGGCCTGCTGTTCGCGATTGTAGGTCGCGGGAAGGTGGTCGGAGCCGGCCAGGAGCGAGCCGAAGAATTTGCGGTTATTGACCATGCCGCCGACGGAAATGCCGCCGAAGCCGACGCCGTGGTAGCCGCGCTCGCGGCCGATCAGGCGCTGCCGCGAGCCCTGGCCGCGGACATTGTGGTACGCAAGCGCGATCTTCAGCGCGGTGTCCGCGGCTTCGGAGCCGGAATTGGTGAAGAAGACATGGTCGAGATCGGCGGGCGCCAGCGCGGCGAGTCGCGCCGATAGCGCGAAGGCTTGCGGATGGGCGAATTGGAAGGCCGGCGAGAAATCGAGCTCCGCCGCCTGACGCTGGATCGCCTCAACGATATGCGGGCGATTGTGGCCGGCGTTGCAGCACCAGAGCGCCGCGCTCGCATCGAGGATCGCGCGTCCCTCGGGCGTATAATAATGCATGTCCTTGGAGCGCGAGATCATGCGCGGACGCTTCTTGAAGGCGCGGTTCGGCGTGAAGGGAAGCCAGAAGGCTTCGAGGTCGTTAGGCGCGTCGATACGCGAGGCGAGGGCCGACATATCTATCTCCAGGACTTAAGGACCGTGGCGGGCAAGCCGTCTTCCCGATGCGCGATTTGCGCAAGCCGAGAGGGCGATGATCGATTTTCTGAACAGTGCCAGCACGACACCGATTTGTCCATTTGATGCGCTGTTCAGCCTGTTCTAAATATTGAACACATGAACACAGCGAGCCACGATCCCGACATCGGCCAGCGCTTGCGGCAATTGCGCCAGCGGCATGGTCTCTCGCAGCGCGAGCTGGCGCGGCGCGCCGGCGTCTCCAACGCGACGATCTCGATGATCGAGGCCAATCAGGTCAGCCCGTCCGTTGCGGCGCTGAAGCAGATTCTTTCGGCGATCGGCATCGGGATCGCCGACTTCTTCGCGCCGGCCGAGGCCGAGCCCGGACAGATTGTCTTTCGCGCCGATGAATTGACCGAGATCGCCGGCGGCGCGGTCTCGTACCGGCAAGTTGGCGCCAATCTCGCCGGACGTTCGTTGCAAATGCTGCATGAGCGCTACCGTCCCGGCGCGCAGTCGGGCAAGCCAATGCTGTCGCACCAGGGCGAGGAAGCCGGCGTCGTCATCAAAGGTAGGCTCGGGTTGGAGGTCGATGGAAGGCGGTATGAGCTGGGCGCGGGGGATGCTTATTTCTTCGAGAGCCGCAAGCCGCATGCGTTTCGCAATCTCGGCGAGGGGGAGTTGATCTTGGTGTCGGCGTGCACGCCGCCGAGTTTTTGAGGGGGCCCGGCGCTATTGAAAGTAATGCAACAATGCATTACTTGAGACGACTCGGAGGACCCAATATGACGACATTAACCGTCACCGCGCGTGGGCAGGTCACTTTCCGAAACGACGTGCTGACGCATCT
>DASXCX010000003.1:0-39584 GCA_036490955.1 Allostellaceae bacterium
AGCATCGGGCGCGTGATCTTCACCTCGTCATTCTTAGACACCTCATTTCAAACCTAACCAGACTTCCAGATGGCTCAGGCGACGTTCGCAACGTCACCATTTATACGTGCATTAGCCTGTTATGTCACGTATATAATCGCCGTCACGTTCTCTTCGTCGGAACGGCGGCAAGGAAGGGAGAAATACCTGCAAAACAGGACGCCCGGCACGAGGCCGGGCGCCGATACTTCGATGCGGGACCTTCCTAGAGCCCGAGGATGCGTTCGGCGTTGCCGTGGAAGATCTTTTCCATCACCGCTTCGTTGTAGCCGAGCTCGCCCCATTCTTTCATCAACCGGTCGTAGGGAATGCTGGGATAGTCGCTGCCGAACATGATCTTGTCCTGCAGCCGCGAGCGGGCATCGACCTTGAGCTGCGCCGGGAAATATTTCGGCGCCCAGCCGCTGAGTTCCCAGAACACATTGCCCTTGTGCAAGGCGACCGCGGTCATCTCGTCGACCCAGGGCCAGCCGGGATGCGCTGCGATGATCTTCAAATCGGGGAAATCGGCGGCGAGATCGTCGATGCAGGAAGGATGTGCGTGGCGGATGCGCGCGCCCATGCCGCCCGGCATGCCGGCGCCCATGCCGGTGGTGCCGACATCGATCATCACCGGCGCTTTCAGCGCCGTGATGGTCTCGAAGAGGGGATAGAACTGCCGGTCGTTGACGGCGAAATGCCCCATGATCGGGTGGAAGTGAAAGCCGAGGCATTTCAACTCGGTGATCGCCTTCTTGGCTTGTTGGATCGCGATCTCGCCCTTGAACGGATCGACCGCGGCCCAGCATTGGATGATGCGTTCGGGATGCCGCGACTGCACTTCCTTCACATATTCATTGGTGCAGGGCGGAGTGTTGGTCGTGGTCTCGAGATCGAGCGCGACGAGGACGGCCTCGACCCCAGCCGCCTCGAACTCTTTGACGACCTCGTCTTCCTGCTTCCAGGTCCACTGCCGGTTCCAATATTTGGCCAGCGCTTCGACATAGGGGCCCTGGCATTTGATCCAGGGCTCGGTGTTCGGATAGCAGTGAAGGTCGATCTTGCGCATCGCCGCTGTTTCTCGCTCTATTTCTTCTGCATCTTGGCCGACACCGTCTCGACCATAACGTTCTTCGCCACCTTGCCGAATTTCGACAACGGGAAATCGTCCATGATCTCCAGCCGCTCGGGGAGCTTATATTTCGCGATCTCCTTGGTCTGGAGATAGTCGGTCAACTCTTTCAGTGTCAGCGTCTTGCTCGGCGCGAGGATCACGCAAGCGCACATCCGCTCGCCCATATCGGGATCGGGCACGGCGATGCAGGCGACATTCTGCACCGACGGATGCGAGAGGATGAGATTCTCGACTTCCTCGGCGCTGATCTTCTCGCCGCCGCGATTGATCACGTCTTTCTTGCGGCCCTCGACCAGATAAGCCCCTGACGGGTGCTGGCGCATCAGATCGCCGGAGCGGTAGAAGCCGTCCGAGGTGAAGGCCTTCTGATTGTGCTCGGGCGTGCCGTAATAGCCGCGCAGCGTGTAGGGGCCGCGGGCGCAGAACTCGCCGACTTCGCCGAAGGCGACGATGTTGTCCTCGTCATCGAGGAGGCGCACCTCGTCATCGAGGCAGATCGGGAAGCCGACCGTCTCCATGCGCACCGGCTCGGGATCGTCGATCTTCGCGAACATCAGCATGCCTTCCGACATGCCGAAATTCTCCTGCACGAAGGTCGTGGGGATCAGCTCCTTGGTCTTGATGCGCACTTCCGGCTGGAGGCGCTGGCCGCCGCTCTGGATGTAGCGCACGGACGAGGTGTCGTGCTTCGTCACCTCGGGGCTGTTGATCAGGCGGATGAGCAGCGCCGGCACCACTTTGATATGGCTGACCTTGTGCTTGGCGATGATCGGGAAAATCTCTTCCGGCCGCGTCGTCTGCGAGAGGACGATCTTGCCGCCGTTGAACAT
Organism: Allostellaceae bacterium; assembly: GCA_036490955.1. GTDB lineage: Bacteria > Pseudomonadota > Alphaproteobacteria > ATCC43930 > CGMCC-115725 > CAIKMD01. Next base: position 1,984 of record DASXCX010000003.1, read on the forward strand.
GAAACCCTGGATGCCCGGACAAGCGAGCGGCAAATTGTGCGCGATCGGCAGCATCAGTAGCAGCACGGAATCGCCGGTCACGCCGCACACTTTCGACGCCTGCTTGGAATTGTAGGCGTAATCGTTGTGGGTTCGCGGGATCAGCTTCGGGATACCGGTCGTGCCGCCCGAAAGCTGGAAGATGCAGGGATCGAGCGGATCGAGCTTCAGCTTGTCGAGCTCGCTCAGCGGCAGCTTCGCCGGCGTGTCGATCAGCGTTTGCAGCGACAACTCGTCAGCCGCGGGTTTGCCGAGCGTGATCGCGAATTTGCAGCACGGGCTTTCGCCGCGCACGCGCCGCACCATCGGCGCGAATTCGAAATCGCTCTGGCGCTCGGGATAGACGCAAGCCACCGCCTGTGACAGGCGCACGAACTGACTGACCTCGTTGTAGCGATGCGTCGCCAGCGCCGCGATCGGAATGCAGCCGATCTTCTGCAGCGCGAAATAAAGGATCACGAATTCTGCGACGTTCGGCAGCGTCGGCACGACGCGATCGAGCGGCTTGAAGCCGAGCTCGAGCAAATTCAGCGCGAGATTGGTGCTCAGCCGGTCGAGCTCTGCATAAGTGATCTGCCGGTCGCGATCGATGATGCAGACCCGGGGCCCAAATTTTTGGAAAACCGCCGCGAACTCGTCGCGCAGCGACTTGTCTTCCCAATAGCCCTTGGCCCGATACCGCGCCGCAAAATCGGGCGGAAACGGAACAACGCCCTCCAACATTTCGACTCCCTTTATTTTATCAGGTCGAATTGGCAAAGCCGCCGTCGACGATGACGATTTCGCCCGTCACAAAGTGATTGCTCTCGATGAGCGACAGCATCGTCTCGGCGACATCGTCGGCGGTGACGCAGCGCTTCAACGGCGTCGCCTTGGCGCGGCGGCCCATCAGGTCGTCGTAATGGTCTTGCAGCATCCGCTTCATCCAATCGCCTTCCATCCAGCCGGGGGCGACGGCGTTGACGCGGATCTTGGGGCCGAGGTTGAGCGCCAGTGTTTTGGTCAGGCTGACGACGGCGGCTTTCGAGGCCGCATAAGCATGCGGCTGCGGGCCGGGGCGCAGGCCGACGATGCTCGCCGTGTTGACGATGGCGGCAGAGGGCGCCCCTTTGAGCAGCGGAATGCAGGCGCGCGTCACCTGGAAGATGCCACGAACATTGACCGCGAAGACCCGATCCCATTCATCGAGGCCGGTTTCCTCGAAGGCTTTCGGATGGGCGGAGTGGGTGATACCGGCATTGTTCACCAGCGCGTCGAGCCGGCCGAAAGTGTCGCCGACCGTCTTCAGCATCGCGCGGACGCCGGCGTCGTCGGAAACGTCGGTCTTGTAGAGCAGCGTCTTGGCGCCGGCCTTCTCGGCCTGATTCGCGACCTCGCGCGCCGGCCCATCGCTGCGGCTGTAATTGATGGCGACATCATACCCCGCTTTTGCGAGGGCGATTGCCGCGGCCGCTCCAATACCATTCGCCGCTCCCGTCACGAGAGCAGCCTTACGCGTTGATGCCATTGCCTCTCCTTGCGTCGGCGGGTTGTATTGGCCGCTGCCCACTACGTCAAGAAATCGTCACGCGGGAGGAGGCTGGAAACCCGCGAAAAGTCTAGGAAAAGACGGGTGCGACCAAGAGGCTTGCCGGGAAACCGGCGGCGCCCGTCAGGACCGGCGCGGCGAGGGGGATTTTGTTGCCATCGACGGTGATGACAGCTTGCGCGGTAAGCAGCGCGCTGAGCGGGATCGGCCGCGGATTGGTCATCGACGGCGCGGCGAAAACATCGAGCGGCTGTGCCAAGCGGCAGCCCTCGATCGACCAGGATGGAAGGCCGCGAAAGCCGTCGAGGCTCGGAAGCTGTGCGACGGCGGCGGCGAATTGGGTCTGGGCCGTCGCCAGCGCGTCAGCGGCGACGCCGAAGCAGCGGGTCATGCGGACCCAGCTTCCCTTATAGGCAACGGTCGCGCGCAAGGCGAAGCGCGAGCCCGGCGTGATCGCCCCTTCCGGCCGGATGAAATGGGCGGCGCGGTCGAGATCGGGCGCGGCGGCCATATAGACCTCTTCGGCGCCCCAGAGCCGCGCGGCGTGATCGATCGCGGACACGACTTCGCCAAGGATCGGCTCCGTGCCAGTCGCCAGCGCCAAAGCGCGCTGCGCGATCGCGCCGGCTTTGGCGGCGAGCGCGATCTCGGCCGCATCGGGCTGCAGCCGCACGCGCTCGAAGAGCGTCGTCGCGTCCGAGATTTCGGCTGTGGGCGCGGCATCTGCCATGTCCTGTGCCACCGCTTGGCGCAGACCGTCGAGATCGGCGACGCCGACTTTCTTCGAGCTAAGCTCGGTGAGGTATTTGCCGGCGGCTTGGCCGGGCCGGCCGCCGCCTTCGAACTTGGCGACGCAGCTCACTCCCTTGCCCCAACCGACGATGCGGTTGGAGAAAGCCATGGTCAGATAAGGATCGGCGCTCTTTGGCACGACGAGCAAGCCTTCGGCCCAATAAGGCACGAAAGCCGTGAGCCACGAGACGCCCGCGGTGCGCGTGTTGTTGGTGTAGACGACGAGCGCGTCGAGACCTTGCGGGGCCATCGCGTCGCGCAGCCGTTTCAGGCGCGCGGCGAACACTGCTTCGGGCAATTCCGCTTTCGACCAGCCGATGAAACCGCGGCGCATTCAGACCTCGAAGATTTCGCGCGGCGTGCCGGTCAGCACGTCGGCGCCCGTTGGGGTGATGGCGATGCTGTCCCCCAGCACCATGTAGCCGACCTCGGGATGGTAGGTGTTGGGATGAACGATCATCACCATCCCAGCTTCGAGCACCGTATCGACGTCTTCGAGGATATGCGGCTTGGTATCGACGAAAAGCCCGAGCCCGTGACCGCGCACGCGCGTGTATTTGCTGGTCGCGTAATCGCCATAGCCATATTTGCGGAAGACGTCGTTCTCGGCGCGCGCGACATCGGCGGCGGTCGCCCCAGGCTTCGCGGCGGCGATGCCGGCTTCCATCGCCTCGCGATAAAGCGCATGCGCTTTTTTCTGCGCGTCGTTCGCCTTGCCCAGCACCATCGTGCGGCAGATTTGCGCGAAGTAGCCATGCACCGCCGGCGTCAGCTCGGTCGTCACCATATCGCCCGGCTTGATCAAACGCTCGGACGGCGGCGCCATCGCGAACACGTCCTTGCCCCCTGATCCCATGATCATGAAATTGTCGGCGCAGCCGCTCTTGCGGAAGAAGCCCTCGATATCGGCGATCAGCTCGTATTGCTTGCGGCCGGGCCGCGCGGCCTGGCGAAAGACGGCATAGCCGTCGTCGGCGAGCTTCGCCGCTTGGCGCAGCGTGTCGATCTCGGCTGCCGTCTTCACCATCAGCAGACGATCGACCAGCTTGGTGCCGTCTTCGAGTTTATAGGCCCGCGCTTTGTCGGCGATGTATTTCGGCATGAAGCCCAAAGGCGCGGCGGCGATGCGGTGATTGGCGATGCGCTCGAGCCGTCCTGCGACGTCGCGCACGATCTCGGGCGCGAGGCTCACCTTGATGCCGCTGGTCTCGGCTTCGGCGCGCTCGGCCTCGGCGACGCTGTCGACGAAGAGCTCGACATCGCCATTCGGGTTCACCACCGCCATGCCATGGCCTTCGATCGAGGAGAAATCCGCGACATAGCGCAGATAGTCGCTCTGCCAGGAATTGCCGTAGACGACCAGCGCCTCGATGCCGGCGTCGTTCATCGCCGCGCGCAAGCGACTGCGCCGATCTTCCGCCAGCATGGCTGCCTCTCCTCTTTACGAACCGCGGGCCAATTTATCGGTCGAGTATCGGCACAGCAAGGAAGCGGCATGGCTCGCCATCCTGGCAGTACGGGCCTATCCTTTGGCCCGGGGAAACGAGCGAGACATTAATGAGCACGACCAAGCTGCAGGCCGATGCGGTGGGTATTCCGCGCTTCACGGCGACACCGGTCGCCGGCGCCGGCGTCTTCGATCTGACAAGCCATGCCCGAGCGCGCGAGGCGCTCGATTTCGGCCTCTCGGTCGACGCCCTCGGTTTCAACGTCTTCGTCGTCGGCGAGGATCGCTCGGCGCGGATGAGCGCGACGCTCGCTTATCTCGAAGCGGCGATGGAAAAGCGGCCGCCACCGGCCGATTGGGTCTATCTCAACAATTTCCGCCACCCCGACCGGCCGCTGCCGGTTTCGCTGCCGGCCGGCACGGGGCGGAAATTTTGCGACGCGCTGACAACGCTGATCCCGAAACTGCGCGAGGCGCTCGCCACTTCTTTCACCGGCGATGCCTATCAGGCGCGGGTGCTGGCGCTGCGCGAGCAGGCCGAGCGCGCGGTCAACACCGAGATGGAAACACTCGCCCAGGCAGCGCAGGCGCATGGGTTGCAGCTCGCCCAGGGCCAGGATGGCGGACTGCGTTTGATGCCGGCGCAGCCGCGTCCGGGCGCATCGCCGCCACCGCTCGACGAGGCGAGCGAACGCGAGATAAATGCCGCGATGACGCGCGTGCAGCTTCGCGCGGTCAATGCGCGCGGCCGGCTTGCGGCGCAGGTTCAAGAGCTCAATCGCGGCATCGCCGCGGAGGTGGTCAGCCCCGCGCTCGACGCACTGGCGCATGACTTTGCGCCTTTTCCCGGCCTCAGCCGCTGGCTGACCGACATGCGCGTCGATGTCACCGAGACACCAGAGCGCTTCCAGCTCCAGCCCGGCAGCGCGCCCGAAGGGGAATTCCCCGAGCGGCGCTACACCGTCAATCTCTTTGTCGATCACGGCGAGGAGACGCATGCGCCCGTGATCGTCGAGGCGAATCCGAGCTACGAGCATCTCTTTGGCTGGATCGAATATCGCCAGAGCCAGGGCTCTCTCCATACCGATTTCCTGCAGATCCGCGCCGGCGCGCTGCATCGCGCCAATGGCGGCGTGCTGGTGTTGCGCGCCGAAGCTGTTGCCGCCAATCCCCCGAGCTGGGCCTTTCTCAAAGGCGCGCTGCGCGATCGCATCATGCGCATCGAAGAGCTTGGCCGCGCGCAAAGTCCGCCGATCGCCGGCGCACCGCAGCCGGGGCCGATACCTCTTGATGTCAAGGTGGTCCTTGTCGGCACGCCCTTCTGGTACGCGACCTTCTTCCAAGGCGATTCCGAATTCCGTACCTATTTCAAGATCAACGCGGATATCGACGGCGATACGCCCGCCGATGCGCGCAATCTCGGCCTCTATGCGGGACTCATCAGCCAGGCGGTCGTGCGCCAGCACCTCGACGGCGCGAGCGGCGATGCGATCGCGCTGTTGCTCGGCATCGCTTCGCGCTGGGCGGAGCGGCGCGACCGGCTCACCGCGCAGGTCGAGCTGATCGAGGATCTGATCGCCGAGGCGGCGACCTTGGCGCGCCGCGCGGGCAAGCGGACGCTCGATGCCGCCACCCTCGCGACCGCGCATCACGCGCGCGGCCGCCGCAACGCGCGGATCGAAGAAAGCATGCTGAAGCATGTGGTCGACGGCATGATGCTGATCGACACGGATGGCGGCGGAATCGGCCAGATCAACGCGCTCACCGTCAATTCGGTAGGCGATCACGCCTTCGGCACGCCGGTACGCGTCACGGCGCGCTCTTATGCCGGGCGCACCGGCATCATCAATATCGAGCGCTTCATCGGCATGGGCGGGCCGATCCAGCAAAAGGGCGCGATGGTGCTGGAGGGGTTTCTCGCCGGCAAATTCGCGCAGACCCGGCCGCTTTCCTTCACCTGCTCGATCACGTTCGAGCAGGTTTATGGCGGCGTCGAAGGCGACAGCGCCTCGATGGCCGAGCTGGTCGCCGTGCTGTCCGATCTCGCGCAATTGCCGATCCGGCAGGACATCGCGATCACCGGCTCGGTCAACCAGGAAGGCATGTCGCAGCCGATTGGCGGTGCGCATTGGAAGATCGAAGGCTTCTTCCGCGTCTGTGCCGCCAAGCCCGGTGGCCTCACCGGTACGCAAGGCGTGATTGTGCCCGAGACCAATCGCATCAGCCTCGTGCTCCACGACGAAGTGGCCGAGGCGGTCGCCGCTGGTCGCTTCCATCTCTGGTCGGTCGGAACGGTCGAGGATGCGGCCGCGTTGTTAATGGGAACGCCGGCCGGCGAGCCCGACGCCGCGGGCAACTATCCCGCCGATACGATCTTCGGCCGGGTCGCGGCGCGGCTCGAAGCTTTCGACCGCGTGCTAATGGAACGCATGCGGGGCTCCCGCGATGGACCTTGAGCAGGATTGGAACGCCTACACTGCCGAACAGCACGCGATCTGGCGGACGCTGTTCCATCGCCAGGAAGCGATTCTCGCGCGCCGCGCCTGCCAGCCTTTTCTCGATGGCCTGAAAGCGCTCGGCGTCGAAGGCATTCCCGATTTCCGCCGCTTGAACGACGCGCTGGAGCGCGCGACGCGCTGGCGCATCGCCGCCGTGCCCGGCCTCGTCGCCGATGATGTGTTCTTCGAGCATCTCGCCCATCGCCGCTTTCCCTCGACCTGCTTCATCCGCCGGCCGGATCAGCTCGACTACCTGCAAGAGCCCGACATCTTCCACGACATCTTCGGCCATGTGCCGATGCTGATGAATCGGGTCTTCGCCGACTATATGGAGGCCTATGGCAAGGGCGGGCTCAAAGCGCTGCGGCTCCATAACCTCGATCATCTCGCGCGGCTTTATTGGTACACGGTGGAGTTCGGACTTATCCGCACCGCGGACGGCGTCCGCATCTATGGCTCGGGCATCGTCTCCTCGAAAGGCGAATCGATCTATTGCCTCGAAGACCCGAAACCCAACCGCATCGCTTTCGATCTGCTGCGCGTGATGCGGACGCGCTATCGCATCGACGACTATCAGGAAAGCTATTTCGTCATCGACAGTTTCGAGCAGCTATTCGATGCGACGCAGCCCGATTTCACGCCGTATTACGCGCGGCTCGAAGGCCTCGGCGACATCGCGCCGGGCGCGGTCATCGACACGGATCGACGGATCTAACCGCGATCACACATTTCGTCGTTGTCCCCCCGCACGGAGGACGCGGAACGATGCGCTGTCACAAAACTGCCGTCTCGCATTTGTAAGAATGCCTGCGTCCGACTCGGGGCGGGGGATTCGTTTGCAGGCGGCGGGGAAGCGAAGGGCAGGAACGGGGTCGGTACGCCTTTGGCGGCGGCCGAGTCCGGCGCTTTTTTCGCTCGCCGCGGCGCTATGCTTTACGGGAGCAGCAAGCGCCGACGAATACGAATTGCCGATCACCCATTACCAGGCCTATGCGATCACCCAGATCGACGATTGCCTTGCGGCCGCGAAATCAATGCGGGACGCCGTCGGGGTGCAGGATCTTCTCGGCGCGCAGACCGCGTGGCTTGCGGCGCGCGGCGGCTGGGAGCGCTCCGAAGTCTTCGCCGAGGAATATTTCCCCGACCTTTCCGCGTCGATCGACGCATGGCCGAATGCCGAGGCGGGCTTTCACGCGATCGAGGCCAAGCTTTTCGGCGCCCATCAGATCGACGTCGCACCCTTGGCGGACGCGCTCGTCACCAATCTCAGCGAGCTGAGGGACGAGCTCGGCAAGACCACAATGACGGCCCAGGGCTTGCTGAACGGCAGCACGAAGCTCGCTTACGAGGTCGGCGACAGCAAGGCGAACGGCGGCGAATCCCAGTTCAGCGGCACGTCCCTCGACGACGTCCGCTACAACATCGTCGGCATCAAGGCAGTCTATCTCAACGTCTTCGATGCGGCCCTCGATCAACGCAACGCGAAGGCCGCAACCGAAACCCGCGCCGACATCGTCAGGCTGCAGGAGCTTGTGAAGGTCACGGACGTCAAAAAACTCGACCAGGAAAAACTGCGCGCGTTGAGCGAAGGGCTGGCGTTGTCGCTCCAGGCCGCCGCCGTCGATCTCGGCTTGGAAAAACCCGCGCTCGCGGATTGAGACCATGCGGCAGTTCGCCATCATGATTTCGGCAGCACTGGCCATTCATCTCGCTCCGCCGGCTTCGGCCGACGATTACGGCGGCAAGAACGGGGTGCTTCCGCTCGGCACGCAGATCGATAATGACGTCCTCTTGCAGCCGCGGGAGGTTTTCTCCTCCGATGCGCATGGCGGCAGCAAGCCCTATATCGTGAAGCTCGGCGATCTCGCCTTCAATTCACCGTCGATCCTCGGCGGCGTGGCGCGCCAAGCCGGCATCAGCTGCGGCACGTGCCACATCAACGCGACGACCAATGCCCGGTTCTTCATTCCCGGCATGTCATCGCGGCCGGGCAATTTCGATCCGACAGGACCGGTCTTCAATCCCGACGCGAACGACCACGTGGTCGATCCCGTGACCATCCCCAGCCTCCGCGGCGTGCGATCGCTCGCCCCGTACGGCCATAACGGCCGCTATGCCTCGCTCGGCGACTTCGTGCACGCCGTGATCGTCAACGAATTCGCCGGCCCCGAACCGTCGCCGCTCCTGCAGGAGGCAATCGTCGCTTATCTCCAGGATGTGGATTTCCTGCCCAATCCTCGCCTCGGGCCGCTCGGCCACCTGGTTGGCCACACCACCGATTCCGAGAAGCGTGGCGAAGCTCTTTTCTCAAAGCCGTTTCCCGGCGATTCGACGATGAGTTGTGCCGCGTGCCATCGGCCGTCGGCGGCTTTCGTCGATCACCAGCAGCATGATGTCGGCACCGGCGGTCTGTTCAAGACGCCGACCTTGCTCGACGCGAATTTCAACGCGCCCTATTTCCACGACGGACGCTACGATTCCTACGACCAGGTCGTCGCCTATTTCGACCACACCTTCGCGCTCGGTCTCTCGGCCGAGGATCGACAAGACCTCACCGCTTATTTGACGGCGGTCGGCGGCGGCGAGCGGCCCTACGAACGCGACGGTGTCGCTCTCCGCATGCGCGAGATCGACGAGTTCGATAGCGTGCTGGATCAAGCGGTGGCGCGCAACGACTCAACGATCGTCGCTCTCAGCGTCGACACGATCGGTCGCGAGCTGCGCGAATTCGCCGAGCAATTTCCGGCACGAAAAGACGTCACCGCCAGCGGCGGCGAGGAGCAGCGGGGGGCGGCCCGCGCCGCGCTCAAGGATCTCGTATTGCAGTTGCGCGCGGTGGGGCTTGCTGTCGGCGAGCAGGGCGGCGATGCAGCGCAGGCGAAACTCGCCGCGTATCACGACGGTCTTGCCAAGGATGTGGCGATCCTGACCGCGGCCGAGCCGTACTCGCTGTTCGATCCGGCGATCCACGATGCGCATTTCGCGGCCATGCGTCAGCTGTTCAGTTCCGCCATCGATCCGCGCGACGCCGGGCGCATCCCGGCCGATCGCGATTGAAGAACGCGCGATCCGATCCATCGCGCCCAATCGCAAAACTGCAACGATCGACGAGTACGGTTTCGCCGCCGCAGCTCATTAGGGGGAGGTCACCGAACATGAAATCTTTGAGTCGCTTGCTGCTTGTCGGTCTTGCCGCCGGCACGTGCCTGACGCCTGTCTTCTCGACCGCGACGCGCGCCGATGGCTTGGAGTCGTTCTTCGGCGGCCAGACGGACGGTATTCGGACAAAGACGCCGATCAAACATCTCGTCGTGATCTTCCAGGAGAACGAGACCTTCGACCATTACTTCGGCACCTATCCGAATGCCGTGAATGACGGCGTGGGCCCCAATTTCCGCGCGAAGGACGACACGCCCGGCGTCAACGGCTATTCGCCCGAGCTGCTCAACAACAACCCCAACCGCAACAAGAATGGCGGCCACGCCAACCCGTTCCGCCTCGTCGGCCCGGCGCAGGCAATCACCTGCTCGCAGAATCACAATTACACGCCGGAGCAGCAGGCGGTCGATGGCGGCTTGCTCGATAAATTCCCGCAGTCGGTCGACAAGGGCAATGGCGCCAATGGCTGTGTCGGCGACGGCTCGAGCGTGATGGCTTATTTCGACGGCAACACGGTCACCGCTTTGTGGAATTACGCGCAGCATTTCGCCATGAGCGACAATGCTTTCGGCACGAATTTCGGACCGTCGACGCCGGGAGCGATCAACCTCGTCTCGGGCGAGACCTTCGGGATGAAGATCTTCCCGAGCAGCGCCAACAACGCCTCCTACTTCCCCGCGGCACCGGGCATGGCCGACGCAACCTTGATCGGCGATATCGATCCGCTGAACGACGCGTGCTCGATCAAGACGCCGCAAGGCCAGATGGATGCAAGCTTGAAGAATGTCGGCGACTTGCTCAATGCGCCGCCGAGCGGCAAGCCGATCACCTGGGGCTGGTTCAATGGCGGCTTCAAGGCGATCAACGCGAACCCCGTGAGCGGCACCACTCCCTGCGTCAACCAGGCCAATGGCGGCATACCCGCGCCCGGCCTGTCGGGCGGTCATCCGTCGAATGCGCTCGCCTATAACCAAGCGGCCGCCGCCCAGCATGCGACGGTCCCGGCATTGCTCAATATTTCGCCGAACGCCGGCCAGACGCTGCTTCAGACCGTCGAGACGGTCGAACCGGACTATGTCGCGCACCATGCGCCGTTCATGTATTACCCAACGACCGCCAACCTCCAGCATGTGCGGCCGAGTCCCGATACCGCGCAAGAGATCGGCAAGAGCGATCAGGCACACCATCAATACGATCTGACGGATTTCTATGCCTCGATCAAAGCGCGGAACCTGCCGGCGGTGTCGTTCCTCAAGGCGGAAGCCTGGCAAGACGGTCATCCGGGCATCGGCGATTCCGATCCGATCGACGAGCAGGCGTTCATCGTGCAAGTGGTCAACGCGCTGCAGGAATCGCCGCAATGGGTGGATACGGCGGTTGTCGTCATGTGGGACGATTCTGACGGCTGGTACGACCACGTGACGGGACCGATCGTCAATCCGTCGAAGACCAGCGTCGACAATTTTGTCGGTCCCGGCAATTGCGGCACGCCTGCCCCGACCGCGACCCCGGCGCGTTGCGGCTACGGACCGCGGCTTCCCTTCCTCGTAATCTCTCCGTGGGCCAAGACGAATTATGTCGATCACACGCTGGTCGACCAGACCTCCGTCCTGCGCTTCATCGAGGAGAATTGGAATCTCGACTTCATCGATGGCCCGGCGACGATCGTTAATGGTCAGCGCGTCGAGGCGAACAGCATTCCCGACGGGCAGGGCTCGTTCGACCGCTTCGCGGGCCCGATCGACGGCATGTTCGACTTCGACGACGCGCCGAACCTGCGGCCGCTGATCCTCAACGGGGACAACGGCACGATCGTCACCAATTTCCCCGGCTGGTTCTAAATCGGATAAACGGCCCGCTCACGCTCGCAAAGCGTGAGCGGCGGCCGGCAATGCGGCAATCCAAAGCAGCAAGCTGCTTTGGATTGTTTCTCGCCCGGAACGCGCGAAATTAGGTCTGCGCCGGCTGCGCCAGCTCATGCAGTAGCGCGCGACCTTCGTCGGTGGTGTCGAGCAATCGCAAGCGCCGCCGCGCGATCCGCCAGCCGTCTTCGGTGCGCACGAGGTCCCAGCGGTTGACCGTCATACGGTGAATGCGAAAGCCTTTCGACGTGCCGTGCGACGACAACTCGACGGGCTCGCCTTGCGTGTTCGGCATCACGATTTGCAGATAGGACGTCACCGTCGCCTTGTCGCCGTCGAGTTCGATATGCGGCAGGCCCGAGAAATGCGCGATGCCTTGGCGCATCGCCTCGCGGAAGCCGGGCGTTGGACCGGAGGCCATCGCGGCTTTGCCTTTCATGCCGCTCAACCCCGCGCCGCGATCGAATTCGCCGTCCTCGGTCCAGTAAGTCGCTGCGACTTGGCTGGAACCGCTATCGGTCGCCGGCGGATGCGCGGCGATGAGGTTGAGAATCTCGAGCCGGTCCTCGACTTCCTGCAAACGCTCTTCGACGGTCTTCTTCGCTTTGGCCATGTCCGTTACGCCTTGTAGCGCTGTTCGAGAGTCATGTAGTCGGTAAGGCCGACGAGCCGGGTCACCTCGTCGAAGGCGGCGAGTGGCGGGGCTTTCGACATATCGTCGGCCTTGAGCGCGGTCAGCGCCGTTTGCATTGCCTGCACCGCGGCATGGATCAGCACGTTGTAGGTGACGATGTTGAAGCCCATCGCCTTTAGGTCTTTGCGCGATTTGACCGGCGTCTTCGGCATCATGTTGGCGAGCTTCGGATGCTTGAAGCGTTGGCCGAATTCGCGTAGCTCGGCCTCCGTCTCCAGCGCCTCGGCGAAAATGATGTCAGCGCCCTCGGCGGCGAAGCCTTCGCAGCGCGCCATCGCTTCATCAAAATTCATGGCGCCGCGCCCATCGGTGCGGGCGAGGATCAGCATGTCGCTGCCGATCTCGTTGCGCGCCTCGACAGCGGCGCGGATCTTCATCCGCGCTTCCTCGCGTGGGATGACTTCGCGCTTGCCGCCGTAATGGCCGCATTTCTTTGGCCATATCTGATCCTCGATCAGGATCACCGCGGCGCCGGCGCGGGCAAATTCCTTCACCGTACGGCGCACGTTCATCGCATTGCCGTAGCCGGTGTCGCCGTCGGCGATGATGGGAAAGTTCGGATTGGCGGCGCAGGTGTTGTGGACGGCGGTAACGACCTCGGTGAAGTCGATGAGCCCGGCATCGGGCATGCCGAAGCCGATCGCGGCGATGCCGAAGCCGCCCAACAGGGCGAGTGGGAAACCCGCCTCATGGCTCAAGCGCGCCGATAGCGGGTCGCTGATCACGGGGGCAACCAGGATTTCGGGTCCGCTCAGCAGGCTGCGCAGTTTTTGGGCGCTGTTTTGAGCCATCGCGTTCTCTCTCCCTGACTAGAGTGCGCCAGTGTGGCTTAGGCCGGCCGAGGCGGAAAGAGGCGGCGGCATTACCGCATGGGAAAAGGGATTGCGTCGCTCCGCCGCGTCCGCGATAGTCGCGCCGGCCCATCATGCGGACTCTATACTTCGGGGTGGCGCCCAATCATGCGAGAAGAGGCAAAACATCGTGATTTTTCTGGCCGTTGATATTGGGGGGACGTTTACCGACCTGATCGCTTTCGATGACCGCAGCGGACGCTTTTATCAAGCCAAGAGTCTGACCACGCCGCGCAATCACGTCGACGGTATTATCGACTGTATCAAGAAAAGCGACATCGATCCCAAGACCATCGACAATCTGATTCACGGCTCGACGACGGCGATCAACACGCTGATCGAGCGCAAGGGGGCGAAGGTCGGGCTGATCGTCACGCGCGGCACGCGCGATGTCTATGCGATCGGCCGCGGCAACCGTCCGGAAGCGTATAACCTCTTCTTCCACCGTCCGAAGCCGCTGGTGCCGCGCCATCTGACCCTCGAAGCCAGCGAGCGGCTCTATGCCTCGGGCGAGGAGCGCGAGGCGCTCGATCCCGCCAGCGTGCGGGCCGCCTGCGAGGCATTTGCCAAGGAAGGCGTCGAGGCGGTCGCGGTCTGCTTCCTCCATTCCTACGCCAATCCCACGCATGAGCAGCAGGCGGGACAGATCGTCCAGGATATCCTGCCCAAGGCCTATGTCTCGCTGAGCCACGAGATCATGCGCGAATACCGCGAATACGAGCGCATCTCGACGACGGTGGTGAACGCCTATATCGGCCCAGTCGTCGGCGGCTATGTCCGCAACCTGCAGTCGCGCTTGGAGGGCATCGGCTTCAAAGGCGAACTGGCGATCATGCAGTCGAATGGCGGTGTCATGGGCCCCGCGACCGCGATCAGCCGCCCGGTAACGATGATGGAATCCGGCCCGGTCGGCGGTATCATCGCCTCGGCCGAGATCGGCAAGGTGCTCGGCTATGCCAACGTCGTGTCCTTCGACATGGGCGGCACCACGGCGAAAGCCAGCCTGGTGCGCGACGGCGAAGCCAGCATGGCGGAAGGCTATTACGTCGGCGGCTATGCCTCGGGTCACCCGGTGATGACGCCGGTCGTCGATGTCGTCGAAGTGGGCGCCGGCGGCGGCTCGATTGCCTCGATCGACGATGTCGGCGCGCTGAAAGTCGGCCCGCAAAGCTCCGGTGCCGAGCCTGGCCCGATCTGCTATCGCCGCGGCGGCGCCGAGCCGACCATCACCGACGCCAACGTCATCCTCGGCCGCATCGGTGCGAACGACTTCCTCGGCGGCGAGATGAAGCTCGATCTCGACGCGGCGAAGAAGGGCACGCTCGAGAAGATCGGCAAGCCGCTCAACATGACCGCGGAAGACGCGTCGCGCGCGATCGTCCAGATCGCGATCGCGAAGATGTCGCTCGCGGTGCGCGAGGTCTCGGTCGAAAAAGGCTACGACCCGCGCGATTTCGTGCTCGTCGCCTCCGGCGGCGGCGGTCCGCCGCACGCGGTCGCGATTGCGCGCGAGCTTTTCATCCCGACGGTGATCATCCCGCAATTCCCGGCGCATTTCTCGGCGCTCGGCATGCTGATGGCCGACGAGCGTCACGATCTCGTCCGCACCTATCTCGCCGAGTTGAACGCCGCGGATTTCGAGACCGTCCGCAAGATCGTCGAGGATCTGCGCGTTGAAGCGATCAAGCTTCTCGGCCGCACCGAGAATGTCACCACCCAAGTACTTTTCGATCTGCGCTATGTCGGTCAAGAATTCACCCTGCCGGTCCCGGTCACCCCCGATCAGCTCACCAAGGGCGATCGTAAGGCGATCCGCGGCGCCTTCGACGAGTTGCACGAGCAGCGCTATGCGCATCATGCGACCGACGAGCCGGTCGAGATCATCAATATCCGTCTGGTCGCGCTCGGCCATCGCTCGAAACTGGCTCTGCCCGATTTGCCCAAGGAAGGGAAGCTGGCGCCGCGCGAAACGCGCCCGGTGCTCTTCGACAAGGGCGGCCCGGTGGATTGCCCGGTCTATGACCGCCTCAAGCTGAAGCCCGGCGACAAATTCGACGGCCCGGCGCTGGTCAGCGAATACGCGTCCACCACCGTCATTCATCCCGGCGACAAAGTCGTCGTGGCGAACACCGGCGAACTCATCATCACCGTGGGACAAGGCTAATGACGACGAAACTCGATCCCGTCACCCTCGAGGTTGTCCGCAGCGCACTGCCGGCGATCGCCACCGAAATGGCGGCCGATCTGCATCGCACCTCGTACAATATGATGATTTACGAGGTGCGCGATTTCTGCACCGCGCTGCTTCTGCCGGACTCGCGTCTCGTTTCCCAAAACGTCGGCGGCGTCTCGCATTTCGTCGCCGATCTCGGCGCGATCATCGAAGATGCGGTGAAGCGCTACACTGTCGACGGCTTCAAGCATGACGACGTGATCATCACCAATCATCAGGCTGTCGCCGGCCAGCACCTCAACAACATCGTCATCTACATGCCCTACTTCTTCAAGGGCGAGCTCTTGATGTTCTCGATGGTGCGCGCGCATTGGATCGACATCGGCGGCATGAGCACGGGTTTCGGCGCCGGCGCCGAGGTCGTCGATCCGTGGCAGGAAGGCCTACAGCTCGATCAGCTCAAGATCTACGAGGGCGGCAAGGTCAACGAGGTCCTCTTGAGGGTCATCCGCGACAACATTCGCTTCCCGGATTCCTCGCTCGGCGATATGCGCGCCCAGATGGCGGCGTGCAAGCTCGCCCACCGCCGCCTCGACGAGCTCTTCGAGAAATTCGGCAAGGCGACGATGCTCGACGCGATCGAGCACATCTTCAAAGAGACCGAAATGAAGTGCCGCCGCACGGTGGGGCAATTCCCCTCCGGCGTCTACGAAGCCGAATCCTTCCTCGACAATGACGGCATCAGCAAGGAGCCGGTGCGCATTCATGCGCGCGTCGTCGTCGATCAGGAAAAAGGCGACATGACGATCGACCTGTCGGGCTGCTCCAAGGCGCGCAAGGCCGGCATCAATTCGCGCACGCTCGCCGGCGCGCGCGTCGCCTACAAATCGCTGACCGCGCCGCTCGATCCGGTCAACGAAGGCTCCTTCGCGGCGCTGAAGCACATCATTCCCGAAGGCAACATTATGATGGCGCAATATCCGGCGCCGATGGCCGGCTGGAGCACCATCATCCCGACCGTGGTCGATACCATCGCCAAAGCGCTCGCCTCCGGCGCCAAGGACAAGATCCCGGCGGCGCATCTCGGCACGCTCGGCGCGTCGGTCGTGTTCTTCGGGCGCAATCCCAAGACCGGCAAGGCTTTCGTCGTGCAGAGCATCGAGGGCGGCGGCTGGGGCGGACGCCCCACCGAAGATGGGGAGTCAGCCTCTGTGTCCGTCTGCCAGGGCGACGTCCGCAACGGCAGCATCGAAGCGATCGAGATGAAGACGCCGGTGATGATCGAGAGCCGCGGCATGCGGACCGATTCCGGCGGGCCGGGGAAATTCCGCGGCGGCCTCGGGCTCGATGTGCGGGTGCGCAATTTCGTCGAAGGGCGCTGGAACATGCATGCCCCGGCGCGCATCCACAATCCTCCCTGGGGCCTCTGGGGCGGCAAGCCGGGCAATTCCAGCCACTACCTGATGAAGCTGCCGGGCGAGAACGCGTTCCAGGAAAAGGAAGCCAACCGCGTACCGACGCCGCCGGAGACCGAGGTCGTCGTGCGCAGCAATGGCGGCGGCGGCTGGGGCGATCCGCTCGAGCGTGATCCCGAGCGCGTGCGCACCGACGTGATCGAGGGCTATGTCACGCTCGACCACGCGAAGAGCGACTACGGCGTGGTCCTCAACCCGAAGGACTTCTCGATCGATCAAGCGGCGACCGGCAAGCTGCGCACCGAAAGGCGCGCCGGAGCCGGCGCCTAGAAAGCGAATCGGCCGCCGGTGCCGCTTTGAAAAGGCGGTGCCGCGCGGGGTGCAGGGAGGGGTGATGCGTTTGAACCGATCGACCGGCGGCCGCATTGTCGCAGCGGCCGTGCTTGTCGTGCTTGGCGGGCTCGTGGCGAGCGGTGCCGGCGCGGCGGAGCCGCTGCGCGTCGGCAAGGGTTTCCCCTCGCTCTTCCAATTCACGCCGCTCGATGTCGGCGTGGAGGAAGGCATCTTCAAGAAGCACGGACTCGAGATCGACGTCTCGGCCTTTGCCGGCGACGCCAAGCTGCAGCAAGCATTTGCCGCGGGCGCGGTCGATCTCGGCGTCGGCTCGGGACCAGGCATGGCTTTCATCGCCAAAGGCTCGCCGACCTTGGGTATCGCGGAAGAGGCCGGCCCACCGCTCGGCATCACACTTTGTGTGCTGGCCAGCGGCCCGATCCATTCGATCGCCGATCTCAGGGACAAGCTCGCCAGCATTTCGAGCATCGGCTCGCAGACTGATTGGATGGTGCGCGAGCTCGCGCGCCGTCAGGGCTGGGGCCCGGAAGGCATCAAGCGCGTCGCGCTCGGCGACGTGCCGGCGCAGCTCTCGGCCTTGCGCACGCACCAGGTCGATATGGTGCCCTTCGACATCACCACCGCCTATCAGCTCAATGAAACAGGCGAGGTGCGCATCCTCTTGAAGTTCGGCGATGTGGTGAACGACTACGTCAACCACGTGATCTTCGCGACCAACGACGCGATGGTGAAACGGCCGGACGACGTGAAGAAATTCCTCGCTGCCTGGTTCGAGACGGTTGCTTTCTTCAAGCACAACAAGGCCGATGTGGTAAGGATTTCGAGCGGCGTGCTGAAAATTCCGGAGTCGGTCGTCGGCAAGGTCTACGACGAGACCATTCCGATGCTTTCGGATGACGGGCGCTTCGATGCGAAAGGCCTCGCCGTGCTGGCGCAATCCTTCGTCGACATGAACACGTTGCCGGAAAAACCGGACATGTCGAAGCTCTACACCGAAAAATTCCTGCCCGCGGTCAAGTAAGCGGAGAGACCGGATGAATTGTGTGGTTTCGAATCTGCGGTTTGCCGCTCTTGCGATTGCTGCGGCGTCTCTCCTGCTCCTGGTTAGCCACGCTTCGGCGCAGCAAAAGCTGCGCGTCGGCAAAGCACAGGCCGACTCCTTCTCCTTCGTGCCGGTCGATATCGGCATCGAGCATGGCTTCTTCAAGAAATACGGCGTCGACGTCGAATCTTCCGGCTTCGCCGGCGATGCCAAGCTGCAGCAGGCGATGGCCGCCAACGCGATCGATATCGCCATCGGCTCCGGCCCGGCGCTGGCCTTCGTCGCCAAGGGCAATCCCGAGCTCGGCGTCGCCGCGATGGCCAATCAGCCCTTGCTGCTCGATTTGAGCGTGCAGAAAGATGGCCCGATCAAGAGTGTCGTTGATCTCAATGGCAAGACGATCAGCGTCTCGACGGCGGGATCTTTGACCGAATGGCTGGTGCGCGAGACCTCGCGGCAGCAGGGCTGGGGACCCGACGGGATCAAGATCGCTTATCTCGGCTCGAACTCGGCGCAGATCGCGGCGATCCGTAGCCGGAATGTCGACGGCTTCGTCGCCGACATCGCGCTCGCTTATAAGCTCGAAGAGGAAGGCATCAGCCGCATCCTCGTACGCTTCGGCAACATCGTCAGCGATTTCCACATCCATGTGATCTTCGCCTCCGACACGGCGATCGCGGCGCGCCCGGACGATATTAAGGGCTTTCTCGCGGGTTGGTTCGACACCATCGCCTATATCCGCCAGAACAAGCAGGTAATGGTCGATAAGGCCGCAGAAATCATGAACATCTCGCCCGGGATCGCGAGCCGAGCCTATGACGACGTCATGCCGATGTTCTCTGATACAGGGCGCTTCAACCCGAAGGCGCTGGCGGTGCTTGCCAAGTCCTTCGTCCAGATGGGCGTGCTCGACAAAGAGCCGGATATGTCGAAACTCTATACCGAGAAGTTTTTACCGGTAAAATCGCCATAAAGGACAAGCGGCCGAAGGGCCGCAGCAGGGGAAGGCCAAGGTCGTGGGAATGCACCAAAGCAATATCTGGCGCGCATCGGCGCTCGCCGTGCTCGGCTTCGCCGCGGTGCTGTTGCCGGCGCTCGGCATGCCGCCGGCCGCCGCTGCCGATGCGAAACTCCGCGTCGGCAAGGCGATCGCATTGCCGTTCGATTTCACGCCGCTCGATATCGGTATGGAAAAGGGCTTCTATAAAAAGCATGGCCTCGATATCGAAGAGATCAATTTTGCCGGCAGCGCCAAGCTGCAGCAAGGGCTCGCCGCTGATGCGGTCGATATCGGTCTTGGTTCGGGGCCCGAGATCGCATTCGTCGCCAAGGGCAACACCGATCTTGGTATCGCCGCTTTCGCCGGCCCGGCCGATGGGTTGCTGTTGATCGTGCGGCCGGATGCCGGGGTCAACACGCCGGCCGATCTCAAGGGTAAGAGGATCGCCGTCTCTACCGTCGGCGGCCTCACCGACTGGATGGTCCATCAGGTCTCGGTGAAGCAGGGCTGGGGTAATGACGGCATCGCCGTGACGCCGCTCGGCACCGATGAAGCGCAGATCGCCGCGATGAAGACCAAGGATATCGACGGCATGGCGATCGACGTCGCCGGCGCCTATTCGCTGCAAGATGGAGGCGACGCGAAGATCCTCTTGCGCTTCGGCGACATCGTGCCCGATTTCATCAACCACATAACCTATGCCGGCGACAAAATCATGGCCGAGCATCCTGATCAAGTGCGCGCGTTCCTCGCCGCCTGGTTCGAGACGATTGCCTGGATGCGCCAAAACAAGGACGAGACGGTGAAACTCGCCGCGCCCGTCATGCATAAGAGCGAGACGATCGCCGCACGCGCTTACGACGTGGTGATGCCGGCCTTCTCTGATACGGGCAAGTTCGAGCCGAAGGCACTGAAAGTGCTGAGCCAGTCTTTCGTCGATACGAAGCAGTTCGATAAAGAGCCCGATATGTCGAAGCTCTACACCGAAAAATTCCTGCCGGGCGCACCGTAAAGGGTGGGGGCGGAGCGATGCGCAGGGCCAGCAAAGGATTGAGACGAGGCGTCGTGGCGACGGCGGCGCTTGCGTTGCTCGGTCTCGCTGCGTCGGCGGCGCTCGCCAACGAGACACTGCGCGTCGGCAAGGCGCAGGCCGAGCCGATCGATTTCACGCCGCCCGATGTCGGCATCGCCAAAGGCTTTTTCCAAAAGCACGGAGTCGAGGTCGAGATCGTCACTTTTGCCGGGGCCGCGAAGCAGCAACAGGCGCTGGTCGCCGACGGGGTCGATATCGGCCTCGGCGGCGGGCCGGAAATGTCGACCGTCGCCAAAGGAACGCCGGTCGTCGGCATCGCCGCCTATGCCGGCCGCCCCGACGGCCTAGTGCTGGTTGCCGGCGCCAATGGGACAGTCAAGACGGTCGCCGATCTCAAGGGCCGCAAGGTCTCCGTGTCGAGCGTCGGCTCCCTCACCGAATGGACGACGCGCGAGCTCGCACGCCACGAAGGCTGGGGACCCGACGGCATCGACGTCGTCTTTTTGGGCGATATCGCGGGGCAAATTGCCGCGCTCAAGACACAGCAGATCGATGCGATGTCGAGCGATGTTGCAACCGCCGCGCGGCTCGAGCGCGATGGAATCGGCCATACCGTGGTCAATTTCGGCACGATCATCCCGGACTTCATCGTCCATATCATCTATGCGACCCGGAAGGTAACGGAGCAACGGCCGGAAGCGGTGCGGGGCTTCCTCGTCGGCTGGTTCGAGACCATTGCCTGGATGAAGGCGAACAAAGACGAGACGGTCAAACTAATCGCCCCCACCATGCATCAGACGCCGGACATCGCGGACCGCGCCTATGATTCGGTGATGCCAACTTTTTCCGATACCGGGCGATTCGAGCCCAAGGCCGTTGCGGTGTTAAGTCGCTCTTTCGTGCAGATGAATCTGCTTCCGACGGAACCCGATATGAGCAAGCTATATACGGAAAAATTCCTGCCAAAGGCGCCGTAGCCCGGCGGCCGTCACAGAATGAACGACCATGACCCTCTTGGACTCGAAGCAAGGCAATTCCCATGACCCGCGGCGCAAAATGGAGCAGAACGTGAATCGGGGCGATGCGATTATCAAAGTCGAAGGCGTCAGCCAAGCCTTCGGCGCGGAGGGGGATCCGCGGCGGGTGGTTGCGCTCGAGAGCGCCACGCTCGACATCGCGCGCGGCGAGCTCTTGAGCCTGATCGGCCCGTCGGGCTGCGGCAAGAGCACGTTGCTCAACATCATCGGCGGTCTGACGACGCCTTCGACCGGGCGCGTTACCATCGACGGGCAGATGGTGAAAGGTCCCTCGCCGCAGAAGGTCGCTTATGTCTTTCAGGAGAACACGCTCTTCCCTTGGCGCACGGTGATCGACAACGTGAAGCTCGGCATGGCGTTTCAGGGCGTCGCCAAGAGCGAACGCGACGATCGGGCGCGGCACTCGCTGGAGACCGTCGGCCTCGTCGATTTCGCCAATCATTATCCGGCGCAGCTTTCGGGCGGCATGAAGCAGCGCGTCCAGCTTGCGCGCGCCCTCGGCCTGCAAACCGAAGTGTTGCTGATGGACGAGCCTTTCGCCGCGCTCGACGAGCAGACGCGGATGGTGTTGGGCGAGGATCTTTCGGTCTTGCTGGCGCGCACCGGCAAGACCATCATCTTCGTGACGCACAGCCTCGTCGAGGCGGTGTTTCTGGCCGATCGCGTCGCGGTGCTGACGGCGCGGCCGGGCAAGATCAAGAAGATCATCCATGTCGAGGAGCCGCATCCGCGCAAGAGCGAGTTCATGACATCGAGCAAGCTCGGCAATCTTCGCAACGAGCTTTACGAGCTGCTGCATGACGAAATCCGCAAGACCATGACCAACCAGCCGGCCGAGGCAGGAGCATGAGACCGAAACTCGGCATTGGCCAAAGGCTGATCCAGCTTGGGGTGCTGCTCCTCATCCTGGTCGCGTGGTACATCGGCACGTTGCCGGGCCATATCAATCCACTGCTGCTGCCGCCGCCGGCGCCGGTGTTCAAAGATTTCTGGCAGCTCCTCAACAATAGCAGCATCTGGCCCGATCTTTGGGTGACGGTGCATGAATGGCTCGTCGCGGTTGCGATCGCCGCCGTGGCGGGCTGCAGCCTCGGCTATATCATCAGCCGCTCGGCCTATGCCGTGCGCGTCTTCGATCCGCTGCTCGCCGGTATCTATTCGATCCCCGCGATCCTGCTCTTCCCGCTCTATCTCTTGTTCTTTGGCCTCGGCGCAGGCTCGAAGATCGCGATCGGTACGACCATCGCCTTCTTTCCTGTGGTGCTGAACACGATTGCCGGCCTCGCCAATGTCGATAAGTCCTATATCCGTGCCGCGCAGTCGATGGGGGCGAACGACTTGCAGCTCTTCTGGTCGGTGATGCTGCCCGCGGCTTTCCCGGTCGTGCTGACCGGCCTGCGCCTCGGTTGCATCATTGCCTTCCTCGCGATCCTCGGTGGCGAGACCATCTCCTCGCTCGCGGGACTCGGCCACCGCATCGTCTCGCTCGCCGAGAACATGGAATCCGCGCAGATGTTCGCGAACATCGTCTTCGCGGTGCTGATGGCGTTCATCATCAACGGCGTCGTCTCCTTTGCCGAGGCGCGCGGCCGCAGGGGCTTCCAATGACAGCCACCACGATCAGCAGCGTTCCGCATGTCCGCCGCGGACCGATCATGTCGCCGGGCTGGGCCCGGCTGATCGCGATCTTCATCCTGCTGGCTCTTTGGGAGATCGGCGCCCGGGTCTGTGCCGATCCGCTCTTCCTCTGTCCGCCCTCGCAAGCGATCGGCGCGTTGCCGCACATCTTCAGCGATCCCAAGATCGTCAACGCGATCCGCGTCACGATCCTGGAGCTCGTCACCGCCTTCCTGATGTCAGTAACGGTTGGTCTCGCGATCGGCCTCGCCGTCGGCCTGCATGGCTTCACCAAGCAATCGATCCTGCCGGTGATCCTGATGCTCTATGCAACACCGCAAGCGACCATCCTGCCGCTCTTCGTGCTGATCTTCGGCATCGGTCCCGCCGCGAAGATCGCTTTCGGCGTCAGCCACGGCTTTTTCCCGGTGGTCGTGACCACCGTCGCCGGCGTGCAGAATCTGCGGCCGCAATTGCTGCGCGCCGCGCATTCGATGGGCGCCAATCGCTGGCAGGTCTTCACGACCATCATTTTCCCGCACATGATCCCGAGCTTTTTCACCGGCATGCGGCTCGGCATGACGGCGGTTCTGCTCGGTGTGCTGCTCGCCGAGCTCTACGTCTCGACCGCGGGCATCGGTTTCTATACGCGCCTCTTCGCCGAAAGCTTCTCGCCGCCCGATCTTTTCGCGCTGATCTCGGTGCTGGCGGCGATCGCGGTGACGCTCAACGAGCTTTGCCGGATGGCCGAGCGGCATTTCCGCCGCTGGAACGACGGCTGAGGGCAATGGCGGCCGGCGTGTCTTTTCGGACGCTGGCTGCTTCTATCCTCGCGCTCGCCATCGCGACGCCGGTTTGTGCCGATCCGGTCAGGCTGCGCGTCGGCAATTCCGCGGCGCAGGCTTTCTCTTTCATTCCGGTCGAGGTCGGCATTCGCGAAGGCATTTTCGCGAAGAACGGCGTCGCAGTCGAAAGCATCGCTTTCGGCGGCAGCGGCAAGCAGCATCAGGCGATGGCGGCCGGCGCGATCGATATCGCGTTGAGCGGCGGCTCCGATCTCTCTTATGTCGCCAAAGGCGCCCCCGAGATCGCCGTCGCCGAGATGGCCGGACCGCCGCTCTTCCTCGGCGTCGTCGTGGCCTATAACTCGCCGCTCAAAGGCCCGGACGATCTCAAAGGCAAGAAGATCAGCGTCTCCTCGGGCGCCGGCGTCACGCGCTGGCTGATCCAGAAACTGGTGCAGCAAAAGGGCTGGGGTCCCGATGGCGTGATCTATGTCGCGGCCGGCGGCAGTTGGGCCTCGGACATCGCGGCGCTCACGACCGGTCAGGTCGACGCGGCCTGCACGGCCGCGGCGCTGGGGTTCAAGCTCGAGGAGACGAAGCAAGGCAGGCTGCTCTTTTCGACCTCGGCGATCGTGCACGACTTCATCCAGCATGCAATCTTCGCTTCCACCGCGAGCTTGCAGGAGAAACCCGATTCGGTGCGTGGCTTCCTCAAAGGCTGGTTCGAGACGATCGCCTGGATGCGGGCGCATAAAGCGGAATCGGTCGAGATTGCGCGTGGCATCACCGGCTTTTCGGCCGAGGTCGAGAGCCGCGAATACGATCTCGTCATGCCGATGTTCACGAGCGATGGACATTTCCAGGCCGCTGGGCTGAAGACGATCGAGCAATCCTTCAAGGATCTCCACCTGGTCGATGGCGAGCCCGACATGTCGAAGCTCTATACTGACGCTTATCTCCCAGAAGATTGAATGCGGCGGAGGACAGGATGAAGCGGATCATCGCGCTGCTGCTCGTCGCGTCGGGCGCTCTCCTCGCGACACGCGCCGACGCGGAGCCGCTGCATGTCGGCACGCCTGCAGGTGCCAATTTCACCTTCCTGCCGGCGCGCATCGGCGCCGATCGCGGTGCGTTCACCGCTGAAGGCCTCGATGTCGAAGTGACCGATTTCGGCGGCGGCGCGAAGCTACAGCAGGCGATGATCTCGAGCGCGATCGACATGACGGTCTCGGCCGGCACCGATCTCGCTTTCTCGGCCAAGGGCTCGCCCGATATCGCCGTCGCCGCGATGGGCAGCAAGCCGACGCTCGGCATCGTGGTCGCCTATGACTCGCCGCTGAAGAATGTCGAGGATCTCAAAGGCAAGAAGGTCGGCGTCACTACGGTCGGCTCGCTGACGGAATGGCTGATGAAACGGCTAATCGCGCAGCGGGGCTGGCCAAAGGATGCGGTAACGCTCGTGCCGGTCGGCAGCGATCTGCAGAGCCAGGCAGCGCTGCTCACGACCGGCCAGATCGACGGCGTGGTCGCGCCGCCGGCTTTCGGCGTGCAACTCGAGCTCGCGAAGAAGGCACGCATTCTCTTGAGTGGGTTCGATATCGGCAAGGACTTCCTCGGCGAAGCGATCTTTGCCTCGAACCAACTCGTCCAAAGCAATCCCGCCGCGATCCGGCGCTTCCTTAAAGCGTGGTTCCAGAACATTGCCTGGATGCGCGCGCACAAGGATGAGGCGGTCGAGCTGGCGCGTAAATACACGCATTACACACCCGAAGTCGAAAGCAAGGAATACGATCTGGTGATGCCGATCTTCTCGCCCGACGGCAAATTCCACCCGGCGGCGCTGCAGACGCTTGCCGAGTCCTTCATCGAGATGGGGACCTTCGATCACACGCCCGATCTCGCGAAATTCTATACCGAATCCTATCTGCCGAACTGACGGAACAGACATGACGAATATCGAGCGTTTCGCCGAAGCTATCCTCACCCCGCCGCAAAACGCCGGCGCCAAGCTAGCCCTACATCTCCTCGACACGCTCGGCGCATGGCATGCCGGCACGCAGACCGAGGATTCGCATCTCGCGGTCAAGCTGACGACGGTGCAGCCCGGCTTCGCAGCGGCGAGCAATAACTTTCTCGATCGCGTGGCGCAGCGCGTCGCGATCGTGCGCAATACCGAGATCGACGACATCCATATGCAAAGCTGCACGACCATCGGCTCGGTCGTCGTGCCCGTGGCGGTGACGGTGGCGCAAGCGGTCGGTAAGCGGGATGCGTCACGCTTCGCGCAAGCCATTACTTCCGGCTATGAGGCGATGGCGCGGCTGAGCCTCGCGATCTCCGGCGCGACGATCCTTTATCGCGGCATCTGGCCGACCTTTTTCTCGGGGCCGGTCGGTGCGGCCGCGACCGCGGCGCCGCTGCTCGGATTGAGCCCGGAGCAAACCGCGGATGCCATCGGCATCGCGCTTTCCTTGACCAGCGGCGCGGCCGGCGGGGGCAATGCGCGATTCGTGTTGCTGGGTCAGGCGGTGCGCAGTGGCGTGTGGGCGGCGCTGGCGGCAGCCAAAGGCTTTCGCGGCGATCGCTCGCTCCTCGATGGCGATTGGCTGCAGCGCAGCCACGGTATCGCGCTCGATACCGGGCCACTCGTGGCGCCGCTCGCCGGCGAGGGCGCGATTGCGACGATCAGCTACAAGCCGTTCTGCGCGGCGAAGCAGAACACGGCGGCGATCGACGGTTTCCGTCAACTCCTCGCGCGCCATCCGGCGGATGCGATGGAATCGGTGCGCGTCGCCGTGCCGCCCGCCTATGCCGGGATGATCGGCCAGCGCCACACCAGGGGCCGGGTCGAGCGCATTATCAACACCACTTATCAACTCGCGCTCGCTGCCTATCGGCCCGAGCTGATCGACGATGTCGTGCGGCCCGATCTATCGCAGGACGCGAAGATCGCCGCCTTCATGCCGAAGGTCGAGATCGTCCCCGACCCGGCGCTCGCTTCCTATTTTCCGGCGGTCTATCCGGCGCGTGTCGAGGCGACGCTGAAGAATGGCGAAACGGGGTCCGTGCTCGTCACCGACGCGCCGGGCGACCCAGCGCGGCCACTGAGCGATGGCGAGCTGCTGGCGAAATTCCATCGTCTCGCAGATCCGGTGATCGGCGCTGGCGTGGCCGAGAGTCTCGCGAATGCCGCGCTCGGCGCGGTCGGCGACGATGCCGCGCTCGCGGCACTGCTCGCGGCGGTCGAGAAGACGCCGGCGCTGGGGTACACGCGTCCGTCTACCTTATCGCGTCTATTTATATTGCGTCATGGCCGGGCGTGACTCGGCCATCCACGACTTTTTCTGCGCGTCACCAAAAGACGTGGATGCCCGGGTCAAGCCCGGGCATGACGTGAAAAGGTGGTATGCGCGTGGTGACGCCTAAATCCTCACGACGACCTTGCCGAAATGGCGGCCGGCGGCGAAGTCTTTATAGGCGGCGATAGCGTCGTCGATGGGGAAGGTCTTGTCGACGACGGGTTTGAGCTTCGCCGCGGCGATAGCGCGGTTCATCGCCTCGAACATGGCGCGGCTGCCGATATTGATGCCGCTGACGCGCAAGCCCTTTTGCAGCACGTAGCGGCGGTCGAGATCGCCGGCGACGCCGGAGCGCGCGCCGATGATCGCGGCATGGCCGCCGACCCGAAGTGCTTCGAGCGCCATTTTCGATGTTTCGCCGCCGATCACGTCGAGCGTCGCATCGGCGCCGTGCCCGCCGGTTATCTCGCGTACCGTCTCGCACCATTTCGTATTCTTGTTGTAGTTGACGGTGCCGGTCGCGCCGAGCGCCTTGGCACGTTCCAGCTTCTCATCGCTCGATGAGATGATGATCGCATTGGCGCCAGCCGCGCGGGCGAGCTGCAGGCCGAAGACCGAGACGCCACCGGTGCCGAGCAGCAACGCCGTGTCGCCGGCTCGCAGATCGGCCGCCTCGAAGAGGCCGTGCCATGCGGTGAGTGCGGCACAGGGCAGGGTCGCCGCTTCCTCGAATGAAAGATGCTCGGGGAATTTGATGACGCCCTCGCCTTCGAGCACGACATATTCGCTGAGCACGCCTTCGGCCGTGCCGCCCAAAGCTGCATCCTGGGCCTCGGCAAAGACCGGGCCGTTCATCCAGGTCTGGAAGAAGGTGCCGCAGACGCGATCGCCCGGCTTCACCCGTTTCACCTCTGCGCCGCATTCGACGATCTCGCCCGCGCCGTCCGAGAGCGGGATACGCGGCAACGAAACACCGCGCACATAGCCGCCTTTGACGATCATCATGTCGCGCCAGTTGAACGAGGCGGCATGCATGCGCACGAGCACTTGGCGCGGTCCAGGTGTGGGCGTTGGCCGCTCGGCCAGGCGCAAGCCCTCGAAGCCGGTGGTGGCGACGATCTCGACACATTTCATCGCTGCTCTCCCCTTGGCAATGTTTTGGGACCTGGTTCCAGGCCCGCTGATTTTATTCGCTGGCGCCGCGCACGCGATCGGCAAGGCTGAGCGGGTCCTGATGCATGGCATCGGCGCGCCAGGCGACATGGCCGTCCGGCCGCACCAGCGCGAGCTTCTTGCCGTAGAGCTGCGCGACCGATGGGTCGGCAATGGTCGCGACAGTGATCGGCACTTGCCGCTCGCGGAAAGCGCGCTCGATCGGCGCGCCATCCGGCGCGTCGCTGCCGAATCGCAGCAGCACGAAGCCGCGGCCGAAGAGATCGATGATCGATTGGCCCTCTTTCAGCCAGGCATGCGGTGCGCGCGCACCAGGCCGCGCGGTCGGGAGATAGCGCGTCGGATCGTCCGGTGTCGGCGCGCTGTCGTCCGGGCAGACTATCGGGGAATTGTCGTAGCGATAACCGAGTGCGATCCCGTCCGTCAGCACCATCGCTACCTGCGAGCCGAGAATCTGTTTTTTCATCGTTTCGCGGGCTTCGGCGCCGGCCGGCGTGTCCTGCCGGATTTCGGGATGGGTCGGCCGGTCGCGATTGTCGGAATAACCAAGCCATGCCTGGTTGATGTTGCGCAGACCGATTGGCCGACGCTCGACCTCGTAGCTGTCGAGCAGATGGGCGCCGCCCCAGCCTTGCAGCGTCGCGGCGAGCTTCCAGCCGATATTGTCCATATCACCCATGCCGGTGTTAAGGCCGAAACCGCCGGAGGGGTGATTTTGATGCGCGGCGTCGCCGACCAGGAAGACACGGCCGGCGCGATAGCTATCCGCGACGACGTCGGCGGCGCTCCAGCGTAGCACCGAGATGATCTCGCGCGGGATGTCGGGGCCGGCGACATCGTCAAAGAGCGCGTTGATGTCGACGGAATCGGGATTGTCGTAAAGCTCCTTGCCTGAAAGGCCGTAGCGATAGAGCTCCTTGCCGTCGATCATGACGAGATTGCGCCAATTGCCCTTCTCGTCGATGAAGAAGGTCAGCGCCGCTTTACCCTTGTCGTGATGCTTCCAGAGCTCGGGCAGGCGCATGAACGCGCTCAAATGATATTCGGTCTCGCCGGTGCCGCCGGCGCCCGTCATCGCGATACCGAACTGGCGGCGGATGCGGCTGTGGCTGCCGCTGCAATCGGCGACATATTGAGCCGTGATCGTCACTTCCTCGTCGGTCGACTGATCGCGCGCCGTGACGACGACATGCTCGCCTTCCTCGCGCAGCGCCTCGAAGGCACAGCGATAGCGAAGCGTCACCGACGGCAGCGTCTTCACATAATCGAGCAGGATCGGATCGAACCAGAGCTGGTTGCAGCGCTGCGGCCGCTCCGGGCTGATCGGCGAAGGGGCCGAGCCGCCATGGCTTGGCCGCTCGATGCGCGCGATCTCGAAGCCGTGGAAGCCGGTGACGTAGAGCGCGGTATGTGGGAAATCCGGCGGCGTGCCGTCGCGCTTGACGCGCTCGGCGAGGCCGTGACGGCGCAGGACCTCCATCGTCCGCGCATTGATCGCCGTCGCGCGCGGGTGATAGACGATGCCGTCGCTGCGCTCGATGACGAGAGTCTCGATCCCGCGCGTGCCGAGATCGGCAGCGAGGGCGAGACCGATGGGCCCGGCGCCGACGATCAGGACCGGGATGTGCTCGGCCTTGGTCGCCATGACATCCTACGATTGTAAATGATTGCGCTAAGCGGAAACGCCGGTGCTTTCCTCGAGCAGGTCGAGGCGGCGCAGTATCTCGCGATCGCTCACCGCGAAGATGCGTGCCGTGCCCTTGGCGCGATGACGGATCACCGCGCCAGTCGGCAGGGTGAATACGTCTTTCGGCTCCCAGGAGAAGCTGTCATCGCCGGCTTGCGTCGTGCCCGTGCCGTCGACGACGGCGCAGACCATGCTCTGCGTGCTCTTCACCGGCGCCGTCTCGCCCTCGCCGATCTCGAGCATGAAGCAATCCATCAGCGACATGCAGGGCCCGCCATTCATCGGATTGACGTAACGCACGCGCTTCAGCCCGTCCTTCGCCACCGGCGCGCTTTTCAGCGCCGCCAGCGCCTGTTCCAGCGGATAGCGGAAGAGCGGCGAGAAATTGGGGTTGGTCGCGATGCCGTCCGGCACGATGCTCGCGACGGCGAGCGCGTCATCCGGCGTCGTCGCCGGCATGTCGTTCGGCGGTGGGCCGGGCTCGAAGCCGTCGGTGCCGAAATAGCGATGCAATGGCACGTCGAGCGAATCGAGCCAGACGATCGGGCGCGTACCGCGATGCTCATGTGCATGCCAGGTCCAGCCCGGGGTGATGACGAGGTCACCCTCATTCATCAGGCATTCCTTGCCGTCCACGATCGTGTAGGCGCCATCGCCTTCGAGCACGAAGCGCAGTGCGCTCGGCGAATGACGATGCGGCCGCGCCACCTCGCCCGGCTTCAGGATCTGCAGCGCTGCGGTCAGGGTCGGTGTCGCGCCCATGCCGGGATGGCGCAGATTGGGGTTGTTGAAGGTCAGCACGCGGCGCTGGATCGCCGCCATGTTCTGGAGGGCGAGTGCGTCCTCGACCAGGGGGCGCATCGTCTCCCACTTCCAGATATAGGCACGGTCGCGCTTCACCTCGGTCGAATGCGCTTCGAGCTGCTCCCAGAGCGGCGAGACATGAGCCTCGTTCCAGGCCTTGCGGATATGGTCAGGGGTGGTCGAGCTTCCGGTCGCGCTCATGCTGCGTCTCCCTTGGCTGCGTGTTCGCAGCGGCTTTCCGCGCCGAGGATAGACGGGCCGGCGGGCACGGCGCAAATGGGATGTGCTAGGTTTGGTAACCAGATAGAGCGTAGGGAGGAGCCATGCCGAGCGTCAGCGAGCAAGCCGCCGCCTGGAGCGCCATTCTCGACCTTGCCGCCGTCCCGGCCGACGTGGTTGCGGGCCAGCGCTGGCGCATCCTCGACACGCTGGGTGTCGCATTGGCTTCCGCAGCGCAGGATTATGGCCGGCGCATCCGCGGCGCGGCTCTTGCTCTGGGTGGGCAGGGCCATGCCCATATCCTCGGCTTTGCCGGGACGAGTTCGGCGCCGGCGGCAGCGCTCGCCAATGGCGCGATGGCCTCGGCCCAGTCTTTCGACGACACGCATAACGCGACGATCGTCCACGTCACCGCGAGCCTGCTCGCCACCTGCCTGGCGCTTGGCGAGGAGCTAGACGCCACGGGCGAGGAGTTCTTGGCGGCGATCGTCGCCGGTAGCGAGCTTGCTTGCCGTATCGGCCTTGCGGCACCGCTGCAATTCCATAAGCGCGGCTGGCATCCAACAGGAATTTTCGGCGCCGTCGGCGCCACCTACGCCGCGTGCCGGCTGCTGCAGCTCGACGCCGCCAAGACGGCGCATGCGGTGGGCATCGTCGGCAGCTTCGCGGCAGGCATCGGCGCCGGCATGCGCGAAGGCGCAGAATCGCCCAATCTCCATGCCGGCTGGGCGGCGCAATCGGGCATCACCGCGGCGCTGCTGGCCCGCGCCGACCATACCGGGCCGCTGCGGGTGTTCGAAAGCCCGTCCGGCCTCTTCGCCGCCCATGTGCAGGAGCCGGGCTATGCCTTCGATTTCGCCGGTGCGCTCGACGGCTTGGGTCGGCGCTGGGAATGCGAGACGATCTCGCTGAAGCCTTACCCTTGCGCGCACGTGTTGCATTCTTTCGTCGACGCAATCCTGGCGCTGCGCTCCGAAGGTCTGCGCGCCGCCGATGTGACGCGCATCCGCTGCCCGATCGCCGAGCCGATGATCGGCATCGTCTGCGAGCCGCGCGCCGAGAAGATCGCGCCCCAGAAGGATACGCAGGGGCGCGGCTCGCTCCCCTATACGCTGGCCGAGGCGCTGGTCACGGGCCGGCTCGACGGCACCTCTTATCGCGGCGATGCGGCGGCGCGCGAGGAGATCCGCGCGCTTGCGGCGAAGATCGAGCACGAGGTCGATCGCAGCGCCAAGCCAAACCAGTTCAAAGGCTGGGTGATCGCCGAGCTCAAGGACGGCCGCGTGCTGGAGCGCATCGAGCCTTATAATCGCGGCAGCGCCGAGCGTCCCTTGCGCGATTTCGAGATCTTCAAGAAATTCCGCGACAACGCGGGTGTGCGGTTCGACGAAGCGCGCACCGCGGATATCGAAGCGGCGGTGAAGGCGCTCGCCGGTGCCGGCGCCGTGCGGCGTCTGGGGGCGATGTGCTCGATATAGCTGTCGGCTGATTCTGCTTTTACGTCATGCCGGGACAAGTCCGGCCAAGACGATGGATTAGAAGCCAGTGATCAGGGATGAACCGGCGTGAATTGCGTCGTGAGGAGCTGGTCGGTCGACGGCTTCTTGTCGAGCATGCCCATCTCGACATAGGTATCCTTCAGCACCTCGATCGCTTGCGGATCGAACGTGCCGTCATCCGACATCATCGCGATTTCGTCGTCATAGGTCTTCGAGATCACCGCGGTGCTCATATGCATCACATCGGACGAGATTTTGATGGTCTCGTCGCGGTGGCTCTTCATGAAAGCACCCGCGGCAAAGAAGCCTTGGAGGAATCGCTTGACCGTATCGGCATGCTCGGCGACCAAGTCCTTGCGCGCCACCAACACGTGATTATGGAAATGCGGCACGTAACTTCCCATCGTCGTGACGATTTTGGCTTTGCCCTTTTCCGCGAGCGTCAGTCCGCCTTCGGTCGCACCCATGAAGCCATCCGTCTCATGCGTCTCCATCGCCGAGGCGCTCGCCTCGAAACCGCCCAGCGCCACGGTGCGTATACCGTCGGGGCCCCAGCCTTGGGCGACAGCGAGGCGCTTGATCAGCCATTGCGGAAACGAGCCGTTGGTCGCGACGCCGAGAAGCCGGCCCTTCAGATCGTCGATCTTGTTGATCGAAGAATCCGCGGCGACCACGACGGCGAAGTTGCTCGGGGCGCCGGCGACGGCCGCAATGCCGGTGACCGGCGAGCCTTTCGCGCCGAAGACCAAGCTGGTGCCGCCATCGATGCCGATATCGATGCTGCCCGCGATGAGGCCTTGCTGCAGTTTCGCGCCGCCGCTCATCGTTATGATATCGACGTCGACACCATATTTGGCGAAGAGACCTTCCTTCGCGCCGATATCGAGCGGGATCATCGCCCAGATCACGTTGATCGCTTTGCCGGCGCGGATCTTGTCGGCGGCATAAGCGCCCGTCGTGGCGGAGAGAACGGTGCCGAGCAACGCTGCGCCAAACGCGAGAGAGCGGGTCGATATCATCATCGTCATGGCCTTAGAATTTCACAGGGACGAATTGGGTGGTGAGGATCTGGTCGTCGCGCGGCTTCTCGGCGAGCGAGCCCATTTCGATGAAGGATTGCTTCGCCAATTCGACGGCTTGCGGATCGAAATGCCCATCGCTCGAAAAAGCGCCGACCTCGATGTCGTAGACGCGATCGAGGATCGAGGGGTCGAGGTGCATCGCCTTTGACGCGATCTCGACGCTCTTTTCCTTATTCGCGCGCATGAAGGCGATGGTCGCGAACATGCCCTTGAGATAGCGCTCGGCTACGTCGGGGCTTTGGACGAGGAAATCCTTGCGCGCGAAAACCAGGGCGCTGTGATAATCCTTCGCATAGTCGCCGATATGGACGACGATATGCGCGACGCCTTGCTTCTCGAGCGTCAAGCCGACGGTATTGCCGGTCATCATGCCGTCGACCTGATGCGTACGCATCGCCGAGACGCTGGCATCGGGCGATCCGACCGAGATGCTGCGGATGCCCTCGGCGCCCCAGCCCTGCGTCACCGCGAGATGCTTCACCAGCCACTCCGGCAGACCGCCCGTCGTTGCGCCCGAGAGGGATTTGCCTTTGAGATCGGCGACGGTCTTGATCGGCGAATCGTTCAGCACCACGACGGCGAAATTTGCCGGAGCATTGAGGAAAACGGCGATCGCGAGCACCGGCGCGCCTTTGGCCGAAAGCGCGGCACCTGAGCTGCCGGCGAGGCCGATGTCGAGGCTGCCGGCGGTCAGCGCCTGCTGCATCCGCGCTTCGCCGGTCATGGTCGAGATTTCGACGTCGATGCCGTATTTGGCGAAGATGCCCTGCTCGACGCCGACATCGAGGACCGTGAACACCCATTGGCTGCCGACGGCTTTGGCGGCACGCACCTTGTCGAGCGCGAAGGCCGGTGCGGCGGCGATCGCCAGCGCGGTTGCGGCAAGGATCGTCCGGGCGAAAAGTCGTTTCGTCATCAGGGCAACATCCCCTAGGGTTTCACGGGCAGGAATTTTGTCGTGAGGATTTTGTCGTCGGGCGGGGGCTGGTCGAGCATGCCCATGTCGACGAAGGATTGCTTCAGTAGTTTCATTCCTTCGGGGTCGAAGGTGCCGTCGTCCGACAGCATCGAGACTTCGGCGTCGTAGGCGCGGCTGACGACCGTCGCGCTTTGGTGAAGAACCTTCATCGCGATCTCATCGGACGGGGCCTTGTTTTGCTTCACATAGGCGACCGTCGCGAAGAATCCCTTGAGGAAGCGCTCGACCAGCTCGGGATGCTCGGCGACGAAATCGGTTCGCGTCGAGATCGTCTGGGTGATGAAGTGCGGCGCGTACCGCTCCATGTTCGTGACGATGCGGCCGCGCTTGTCCTCTTCGAGCTGCAAGCCGACCTCGGTGGCGCCCATGAAGCCGTCGACCGCATGCGTCACGGTCGCGGCATAGGTCGCCTCGAAGCCGCCGGTCGCCGTCGTGCGGATGCCGGCGACGCCCCAGCCTTCGACGGTCGAGAGCCGTTTGATCAGCCATTCGGGGAGCGAGCCTGCGGTCGCGGTGGCGAGGAGCTTGCCCTTCAGATCGGCGACCGTCTCGATCGGCGAATCGGCGATGACGTTGACCGAGAAATTGCGCGGCGCGCCCGCGTAGGCGGCCACCGCGATCGCCGGCGAGCCGCGGAGCGACACAGGCATCGAGGTGCTGCTGTTGAGGCCGATATCGATGCTCTTCGCCACCAGCGCCTGCTGGAACTTTGCTTCGCCCGGCAGCACGGAGATTTCGACGTCGAGCCCATATTTGGCGAAGATGCCTTGCTCGACGCCGATATCGAGCACCGAATAGACCCAGAGCACGTTGATCGCCTTGCCGACATGCAGCTTGTCGGCGGCGTGGCCGGGCGTTGCCGCAATCGGCGGCGTCGTCGCCGCGAGCACCGCGCAGACGAAAAGCCGTTTGATCATGAGCCTAGGGCTTTACCGGCAAGAACTTCGTGGTGAGGATCTTGTCGTCGGGCGGACGCTCGTCGAGGATGCCCATCTCGACGAAGGAATCTTTCAGTACCTTCATTGATTCGGCGTCGAACATGCCGTCATCCGACAGCATCGATTTCTCCGCATCGTATGTGCCGTCCATCACCTTCGGGCTTTGATGCAGCACCCGCGTCGCGATCTCGACGCTCTCGGCCTTGTGTGATTTCACATAAGCGATCGACGCGAACATGCCCTTCAGGAAGCGATCGACCAGATCGGCATGCTCGGCGACGAAATCGGTGCGGGTCGTGACGACCTGCGTGATGAGCCGCGGAACATATTGCTCCATATTGGTCAGCGGCCGGCCGCGGCCCTCTTCTTGCAGCTGCAGCCCGGCCTCGGTCGCGCCCATGAAGCCGTCGACGGCGTGGGTCAGCGTCGCGGAGAGGCTGGCCTCGAAGCCGCCGGTGGCGGTGGTCTTAATGCCGTCGACGCCCCAGCCTTGCGAGATCGACAGGCGCTTGATCAGCCATTGCGGAACCGAGCCGTTGGTTGCCGTCGCCAGGGTCTTGCCCTTGAGATCGGCGACGGTCTTGATCGGCGAATCCGCAGCGATGATGACCGAAAAATTGCGCGGGGCGCCGGCATAGGCGGCGACCGCAATCGCGGGCGAACCCTTCAGCGACAGCGGCATGGAGGTGGCGCCGGCGAGGCCGATATCGATGCTTTTGGCGATCAGCGCTTGCTGGAACTTGGCATCGCCGGGCAGCACCGCGACGTCGAGATCGAGATCGTATTTGGCGAACACGCCTTTCTCGATGCCGACATCGACGACGGTATAAATCCAAAGAACGTTGATGGCCTTGCCGACATGAAGCTTGTCGGCCGCTCTCGTGGGCGGGGCGAGGAGCAGCAGAGCGCACAGCAGCGCCGCACCAAGCCCGTCATTGCGAGCGAGGCGACGCAAACCAGAGCAGCCACGCGATTCTGGATTGCGTCGTCGTCCCATCGGAGCTCCGCGCAACGACGGAACGGTCATGGCTTTTAACCTCACGGCTTCACGGGCACGAATTTGGTCGTGAAGAGCTCGTCATTCGGCGGCTTGTGGTCGAGGATGCCCATGTCGACGAAGGAGTCTTTGATCACGTCGACGGCGGCGGGATCGAAATGCCCGTCATTCTCGAACATCGAGATCTCGTAATCGTAGGTGCGGTCCATCACCTCTTTGGATTGATGCAGCACCTGCATCGCGATCTCCGTCGTCTTCGCCTTGTTCGCTTTCTCGAAAGCGATCGTCGCAAAAAAACCCTTGAGGAAGCGATTCACCAGATCGGGATTGCCCGCGATCAGATCCCGACGCGCATAGACCACATGGGTGATGAAATTCGGCGCGTATTTCTCCATCCCGAGCAGGACCTTGCCTTCGTGCTTCTCTTCGAGCCCGTATCCCGCCTCGATCGCCGCCATGATGCCGTCGATCTGCCCGGTCTTGAGCGCCGCGAGCGACGCGCTGAAGCTGCCGAGGGCCAGGGTCTTCACCCCGTCCTTGCCCCAGCCTTCCTGTACGCCCATGCGGTGCGCCAGCCAATCGGTCAGCGAGCCGGCCGTTGTTACCGCCAGTGTTTTGCCTTTGAGATCAGCCACAGCCTTGATGGGCGAATTGGCGTCGATCACGACGGCGATGTTCCGCGGCTCGGCGGCGAAGGCGGCGACGGCATAGACCGGCGCGCCCTTGGCGACGAAAGCCATGGATGGGCCGCTGCCGAGGCCGAATTCGATGCTGTTGGCGGCGAGGGCCTGTTGCACCTTGGCGTCCCCGCCGAGGGCGCTGATCTCTGCATCGATACCGTATTTGGCGAAGATGCCCTCCTGCTGCCCGATATCGAGCACGACGAAGGTCCACGCGACGTCGGCTGACTTCGCGACATGAACCTTGTCCGCGGCATGAGCTTTCAGCCCAAAGCCGGCCGCCAGCGCGGCCGCCAAACCAAGCCGCGACACAACCTTGCCGAACCGTGCCATTGTTTTCACTCCCCGAAATTGGCGCAGACGTTATTCTTATTCCTGGCGCGCGAGAATAAATGAGGTATCCGGTGCTGTCGATGCTGCCGGCATGCGCGGCAAATGAGAGAGGGGCTGGAAAGATGAAATCTATGTTATGGACGGCCGCGTGCTGGATGCTGATCGCGCTTCCCGCGGCGGCGCAGCCAAGCGGCGTAGACCCCTGCGCGCTGGTAACGGCCGCCGATCTTGCGGCCATCACGCGCCAGAAGGTCGATGGGCCGAAACCGCAAGGCGTCGGTATCTGCGCTTGGCAGATCGCGGGCCGCTT
The DNA here is from genome assembly GCA_036490955.1 of Allostellaceae bacterium. Taxonomy (GTDB): domain Bacteria; phylum Pseudomonadota; class Alphaproteobacteria; order ATCC43930; family CGMCC-115725; genus CAIKMD01. Next base: position 39,310 of record DASXCX010000003.1, read on the forward strand.
CGCGATCACGATCCAATACAATGAGACGGGGCAGGGCGGTTTCGATAACGCGAAGTCGCTGACCCAGGGCGCGAAGCCGGTGCCCGGCATCGGCGATGCGGCTTTCGTCTTCGTTTCCGCCGCCGGTTTCGATGCCGTCCATGTGGTTCGGCACGACCGCTACGTCGTCGTCACCTACCAGGGCGGCAGCAGCGCCGCCGACCGTTTACAGGCGACCGAGGGGATCGCCGGCAAGGTGGCGAGCAACCTCTAGCCGTATTAAGGCAATTTCACCG
>DASXCX010000004.1:0-39164 GCA_036490955.1 Allostellaceae bacterium
GCCGATGAAGGCGGGGCCGCCGATGAAATCGATCTTGCCGTCGCGCAAGAGCGCCGGGCCTTCGCGCGTGTTGTAAACGAACGCGATGTCGATGCCCTCGCGCTTGAAAAAGCCGAGCTCGACCGCGGCGGTGGCGACGAAATAAGAGGGTGAATCGAGATCGGCGACCCAGATGTGATACATGCGAGTCCTCTCTCTGGCGCGCGATTGCGCGTTTACCTTCGCGAAAGAAGGCGGACCGGGCTCAACCCGCAGCGCGGATAAACGCGATCACCCGTTCTTCGGCCGCGCCGCGCGGGTCGGACGGCGGCTGAAGACCGCGTCCGCGATCTTCTTCTGCGCATCCGGCATCGACCCGTAGAGCGCTTCGAAAGCCGTCGTCAGCTTGTCGATCCCGTCGACATGCGACTGGAGGACTGCGCGATAGGAGTGCAAATCGTCGATCGCGGTCATCGATTTCGCGTTCTTCGCGCGGTCGGCGATCAATGCGCCGGTCGTCTGCGCGCTGTCGCGCATCGCTTGCGCGACCGCCTTCCACTGAGCCTCCTCGGCGGCCGTGACCTTGAGCTGATCGTGCAGCGCTTTGATGCGCGCCTCGATCGAACGGCTGCCGGCGGATTGAGCCGGCGCGCTCTTCGTGCTCGCCGCGGACGGTGGCGTTTGTGCCAAGGCCGTTCCCGGCATGAGCGTGACGGCACCGGCAAAGGTGAGGCCGACGGCGAGCGTGGCGGCGCGAAAGACGGGCACGAAGGACATGCGTGTCGCTCCCTGAAGGTCAGTGGTGGCCACGATCGCGCGGGCCGCGCTGTTCGTGACGAGCCGGAGGGCTGTGGTGCTGGCTGCTCGAATTGGCCGCGAGCGCACCGACCAGCAGCCCTAGACCGACTCCGATCGCCACTCCGGCGACATCGGTGGACGAGGAAGAAGGCGGTCCAGGATCGTAGACGGGCGCCGGCGGGGCGTAGGTTGGTTGCGGCTGCGGATAGCAATAGCCGTCGCTGGCGTAATAGTAGCCCGGCTGGCAAGACGGCGCCGTCTGCGCAAAAGCCGGCCGGGTCATCGCCGGCACGCCGATCATCGGCAGTGCGACAACGAGAGAAATACCGGCTCGGAAAGATCGGAACGAGCTGCGCATCGGTTGTCCCCTCAACGGGCGGCAACATTATCGACCCAATCGGCCCCGGAGACAATGCGCGTCGCTTCGCGACGATCGGATCGGCTTACGGCATCCGGATTGCGAGCCCATGCCAGCGCGCGTCTCGCACGCAAAGCCGGGGCGCCATCACGGCGCCCCGTGTCACCAGCGAATGACACTCAGAAGATTGGAGAAATCATCGCTCCAGCCGACAACGTCCGTGCCCGGATGCTCGTTCTTCCATCCTGGCGTCGTGCCATCGAGGAAGGCGAGATCGGCGTCCGTGCGGGCGAAGGCGAGCCATTCCGACGCCCGGGCGTCGGCCTCGATCTGCGCCGGCGTGGGCATGAAAAGCTGGTGCCGCGTGGCGAGCCCGAGCTGCCGCGCGAGCGCATCGAGCATCGGCCACAGCTGTAGATGGCTGTTGCTGATATGCATCAGGATGGTGCCGTGCGCGCCGAGCTTGTCGAGATAGAGCTGCAGGGCCTCGCGCGTCAGGAGATGCATGGGGATCGCGTCGGAGCTGAACGCGTCTAGGACGAGGGTGTCGTAACGCTCTGCCGGCTCGCGCGTAAGCGAGACCCGGGCATCGCCGAGAATGACGCGGTCGTCGGCGCCGCATTGCTCGAGATAGTGGAAATAACGCTTGTCCTGGGCGAGCCGCAGGACAGCCGGATCGATCTCGTAGAAGCTCCAATTCTCGCCGGGCTGTGCGTAGCAGGCGAGCGCGCCGGTGCCGAGCCCGATCACGCCGATGCGTTGAGGCCCGGACGACGCGGCATGAAGCGCGGTGAAATACTGGCCGATCGGCCCCGCCGGATCGTAGTAGCTGAGCTCGTCGCGCCAGTGCGCCGGGTCGGTCGCCTCGGCGCCGTGCAGCACGGTGCCGTCGATCAGATCGATCGCTGGTGCGCTCGGATCGGTTTTCACGCGATAGACGCCGAAGAAGCTGCGCTCCTGGTGCAGCAAGCCGGGGCTGTTATGGGCAACCATGAAGGGCACCATCACGGCCGCGACGGCAAGGCCGAAGCGCAGACCGTTACCGCGGAAAAACACGACGCTGAGCGGCGGTAGGAGCAACCCCATCGCCTGCAGCGGCAGCGCGCTCCGGCCCAGCACCTCCCAGCCGAGAAGAATGGCCAGCACGATCGCGAAGAGTCCCAGCGGCGCGACGATATCGCGCCAGCCCGGGCGCTGGGGCGCGGTGCTCGCGGCCTGTCGCAGCAGGCAAGCGAGCAGCAGCGCCAGCGGATATTCGTAAGCGCCCGAAAAAACCAGCGGCGCGATCAGCGCATTGGCGATGCCGCCGAGCGCGCCGCCTAAGGACATGCAGATGTAGAACTCGGTGAGCCGCGAAGCTGCCGGCCGGCGCGCGGCGAGCGTGCCATGGCAAACCAGCGCCGTAAGGAAGAACGCGGCGAAATGCGCGACGATCACAAAGGCGAGAGAGGGCGCGGGAAGCGGCAGCAGCAGCAACACGATGGCGATCGCGCCCGCCTGGCCCGCCAGCGACCAAGAGGTGGGGAGCAACGGCCGGCGCGCGAAGGTGACGACGAAGGACAGCAGATAAAGCGCGAGCGGCGCGATCCAGAGCAGCGGCGCCGACGCGACATCGGTCGTGATGAACGAGGTTACGCCGAGCAATAGGCTCGACGGCACGAAGGCGAGCGCGATCCAGAGGAGCCTTTCGCGCCACGGCGCGGCGGCGCGCGATGATGCAGCGGACGGCGTAGCAGGCACGATCGCCGCCTCGGCCGGCGCGCCGCGCGGCGACCACAGCGCGCAGCCGGCGAGCAAAGCGGCAAATCCGAGGAAGATCAGCATCCAGAGCCGGCTCTGGCCGGCGACGGTCAGCCACGGCTCGAACAGCACCGGGAAGCCGAGCAGCGCGACCAAGCTGCCGAGATTGCTGGCGCCGTAAAGGAAATACGGATCCTGCGCGTGACGGTGGCCGGTGCGCGCAAACCATGCTTGCAGCAGCGGCGCGGAAGCGGAAAGCGCGAAGAACGGCAGGCCGACGCTCAACGCCAGCGTCCGGACCAGCCACAGCGCCGGCGCCTCGTCGCTCGCGGGCGCCGCGGTGGCGATACCGAGCGGCAAGCAGGTGAAAGCCACGAAGATCACCGTGGCATGCACCCAAGGCTGCGCCTTGGGTGCGAGATAGCGGATCAGCAGATGCGCATAGAGATAACCGGCGAGCAGCACGACCTGAAAGAACATCAAGGCCGTATTCCAAACGGCGGGGGCACCGCCGAGCCGCGGCAGCAGCATCTTGGCGACGAGCGGCTGCAACCAAAACAGCAGGAACGCGCTCGCGAAAAGCGTCGCCGCGTAGAGCAAGGTCAGCGGTTCGACGAGCCACGACCGCTGCGTCGTCGCGACGGTCTCGCCGGCGCCGATGCGTGTCGAGGCGGAACGCGTTGGTGAGGTCGGCAGCAGGGACTCAGACATGAAGTGACCTGGTTGCGTGCTGCGGTTGAAAGCGATCCATGCGGCGCGTGCGCGAAAAAGGACGCGGCGCGCGCGCATTTCGACGGAGAAAGCACCGGGCACGTTAGGACTTGGCAGGTTGCTGTTTGGTTAAGGCCGCCCTGCCGGCAGGCCGCCCGGCGGCTTCGCTCCTGCTCGAAAGCATTGCACCTTTCGAGAAAATGAGGACGCGACTCATCCGCCTTTACGATCGTTCGGCGACGCTTTCGTCACGCCGCCGGCTGCGCGCCGCTTCTGTCGTGGACCGGCCGCGCAATTGGTGGTTGTATGCGTGGGGGTCGGTTGGGCCGAGGGGGCATGGTGGCCACGTTTTTTTGGGTCAGGCGCTGGCTAAATGCCGCATTCGCGGCGTTCGGATCCACGAGTTGTTCCGAGCTTGCGGAGATCGCCATCCTTTGCCTGCTCGGCCTGATCGCGTCCGTGCTGGTCATGACCCCGGGCGATCAGACGCTCGGCGGCCTCATCTCCCTCTGCCAGATGCTGGCGCGCTGTAGCTGACGCCGCTCGATAGCATCAAAAAGCGCTTCGGGCGCACGACCGGTCGGCGATAGAATAAGATCGCATAAGGAATCGCGGGCGGAACTCCAGGAGGCACGCATGGGCGAGATTCTCGGCATCGGAACGACGCATCATCCGTCGCTGACGGGAACCGATGAGGCCTTCGCCGCGACCTGGCAGCGCATCGTCAACGCGCCGCGCATCGATCCGAAATGGCGCGACAAGGCCAATTGGCCGGCCGGCATGCTCGACGAGGTCGGCAACGACATGGGGCTCTCCGCCGGCAAGCGCTATCGCGAGCGGAACTGGGCGAATTTCCGCAAGCAGAAGAAGATCGTCGACGACTTCGCGCCCGACTTCATCGTCATCATCGCCGACGACCAGTATGAGAATTTCCAAGAGACCATCATTCCCCCGTTCTGCGTCTTCGGCCTCCCCGACGATTTCGAGCAGGCGGTCTGGAGCCACGGGTTCGCCGGCAAGCAAGCCAATTATTGGAACGAGCCGCGCGACTGGAAGATGAAGGTCCCCGGCCATCGCGAAGGCGCGAAATATCTGACGACGGGCCTCATCAACCGCGGCGTCTCGATGCCTTACGCCTATAAGCTCTTGCACTCGGAGATCCTGGCGCACGGCTTCAACTACACCGTGCTTTATCTCGATTGCGACCGCAAAGGCTGGACGCACCCGATCGTGCCGTTCCACGTCAATTGCTATGGCAGCGCGGTGATCAGCGCCGAGGGCGCCTATGCGCATCTGTTCAAAGAGATCGTACAGCACGGCATGCCCGACCCGCCGGGGCCGAACCCCGCGATGTGCTACGAAGTTGGCTACAAGATGGCCGAGGCGCTGGCCGAGAGCCCCTATCGCGTCTGCATCATGGCGTCGTCGAGCTGGTCACATTGCTTCCTCTCGACCAACACCGGCTACGTGCTCCCGGACTTCGACGAAGATCGCAAGATGCTGGCGGCGCTGGAAAAGGGCGATTACGAGACGTGGCGGCGGCGCACGATCGACGAAGTCGAGGCCGCAGGCCACCACGAGCTGCTCAATTGGCACGTGCTGGCGGGCGCAATGGGCTATCTCAACCGCAAGCCGCAAATCCTCGACTACTTCGAGACCTTCATCTTTCAGTCGGATAAATGCTTCGCAGTGTTCCCGCCGAATTAGCGCGGACGTCCGATCGTACTTAACGTCGTCGCATCGCGGCTCGGCTCGGGCGTCTCGGCCGTCTCGCGCTCGCCGGCCGCGCGGTGCTCCGACGCGCCGATCGAGCTGGCGCTCAGCGCATGCGCGCTGTTGATCAGCGAGACATGCGAGAAAGCCTGCGGAAAATTGCCGAGCTGGCGGCCGGCGCGCGGATCGTATTCCTCGGCGAGCAGCCCGAGATCGTTCGCGTAGCCGAGCAAGCGCTCGAACAAAGCGAGCGCATCGGCCTCGCGGCCGCAGAGCTGGTAGACGTCGCAAAGCCAGAAGCTGCAGGCGAGAAACGCGCCCTCCTCGCCCGGCAACCCGTCGACATCGCCGGGATCGGGATCGCGATAGCGGCGGAGCAGCCCATCCTGCATCAACTCGCGCTCGATCGCGGCGACCGTGCCCAGGATGCGCGGATCGTCGGGCGGCAGGAAACCGATGATCGCGGCGAAAAGCAACGCCGCGTCGACCGTGGTCGCGCCATAATATTGAACGAAAGTGTTGCGCTCGGCATCGAAGCCGTTCGCGCAGATATCGGCATGGATCGCGTCGCGAATTTGCGCCCAGTGCTCGACCGGTCCCTCCAGATCGAACATTCGCGCGCTCGCGATCATGCGGTCGAAAGCGAGCCACGCCATCAGCTTCGAATGGACGAAATGACGCCGCGGCCCGCGGACTTCCCAAATGCCTTCGTCGGGCTCGCGCCAGATGCGCTCCAGATGATCGATGACGACGAGTTGGAGCGACCAGGCCGCGTCGCTGGCGCCGATGCCGAAGCGGCGCGCGGCGTGGAGCGCGCCGACCAGCTCGCCATAGACATCGAGCTGGAGCTGCGAATAGGCGGCGTTGCCGATGCGCACCGGCCGGCTGCCGGCGAAGCCCGGCAGCCAATCGAGCGCGAATTCGACGAGGCGCTGCTCGCCATGCAGCCCGTACATGATCTGCAGATCCTGGGGCGAGCCGGCGGCGGCGCGCAACAACCATTCGCGCCAGGCGATCGCCTCGTGTTGATAGCCCGAGGTGAGCAGCGCATAGAGGCACAGCGTCGCGTCGCGGATCCAACAGAAGCGATAATCCCAGTTGCGCACGCCGCCGATCGCCTCGGGCAATGACGTGGTCGGCGCCGCGACGATGCCGCCCGTCGGGCGATAGGTCAGCAGCTTCAGCGTGATGAGCGAGCGCTCGACCGCTTCGCGCCAGGGCCCCTCATAGCTGTTGCGCGCGCTCCACACCCGCCACCTCTCCTCGACGCGGCGCAGAAGCGCGACCGCGTCGAGGACCGGCGGCACCTCGCGATGCGAGGGAAACCAGGTCAGGACGAAGGGCACGTATTCGCCTTCATGGACGAGGAATTCCGCCTGCGTCCTCCAGTCCTTGTTGACCAGCTCGATCGGCGTATAGAGCCGCACGGCGTCGGGGCCCGCGATCGCGACGATGCCCTCAACCGAGCGCTCGAGCCAGGGCACGAGCCGGCCGTAATCGAAACGGAAGGCCACGCTCATCGCCATCGCGACAATTCCGGCATCGCCGCGCACGAGGCGAATGACCTCGTCGACGAATTCATCGCCCGGCGGCGGCATAAAATCGATGACCGTCGCCGCGCCGGAGTCGGTCTCGAAGCGGGTCTCGAGAATGGCGGTGCCGGGTCGATAGCAGCGCGAGATGCGGACCTCGCTCGCTTGCGGGCAAAGCCGCCACGAGCCGTGGCTTTCGTCGCCGAGCAGCGCAGCGAAGATCGCGGCGGAATCGAAGCGCGGCAGACAGAGCCAATCGATCGAGCCGTCGCGCGACACGAGCGCCGCGCTGTGGGTGTTGCCGATGAGGCCGTAGTCCTCGATCCGCTTTTGCTGCAAGGGACACCTCTTTCATGGCGGCGCGCCAGGCCGTTCCGGTCCGCCGCACCCTATCAGCGCTTTCGCCGGCACGCTAACTTCCCGCCTAACGAACGGCATCGGGGGAATGATCCATGAGAAATCGGGCTTTCGCATCCTGTCTCGCCGCCGCCGCGCTTTTGGCGCTCTCCGGCACGGCGCGCGCCGACAAGGCGCATGACACGCTGCGCTTCGCGGTCGACCAGCCGATCCGCCTGCTCGACGGCTATCTGACGCCCAATCCCGAAGCCGATCTCGTCGATCGCGCGATTTACGACACGCTGGTCGGCTACGATGTCGCGACCAAGACCTATCACGGCCAGCTCGCCGAGAGTTGGAAGCAGATCGACGACAAGACGATGGAATTCGCGCTGCGCCACAGCGTCAAATTCCATGACGGCGCGCCGATGACCGCCGACGACGTGATCTACTCCTTCCAATACGCGATGGACCCGAAGGTCAATTTCCTCTTCAAGGATTCGCGCTTCGGCTGGATCGACCATGTCGACAAGGTCGACGATTACACGATCCGCATCACCGCCAAGCAGCCGACCGCGATCATGCTGGCGCGGCTCTGGTCGGCGCCGCAGATCCTGCCGAAGCACATCCACGAAAAGCTCGAGGACAAGGCGAGCTTCGGCCTCCATCCGGTCGGCACCGGCCCCTACAAGGTGCAATCCTACGAGCCCGCGAGCGGCAACATCGTTCTCGTCAAGAACCCCGATTACAATTGGGGCGGCTACGAGCCCGCCGGCAAGATCGGCCGCATCGAGGTCTCGACCATCCCCGACGCGCAGACGCGCATGGCGAAGATGATGGTCGGCGATCTCGACCTCATCTTCAATGTCGATTACACGCAGGCGAAGGACATGGTCGCCGGCAATCCGAACGACAAGATCTTCGTCGCGCCGACGATCTCCTACGCCTATATCCTGTTCGATACCGCCGACCGCTCCGGCATCCATGTCTTCAAGGACAAGCGCGTGCGCGAGGCGGTGCTGCATGCGATCAACATCAAGGGCATTCGCGACGCGCTGCTGCCGCCGGAATACGCGGCGAAGCCCCCGATGCAGGCGATGTGCCATCCCGATCACGTCGGCTGCAGCTTCAGCGCGATGCCGCCGAGCTACGATCCGGCGAAAGCGAAAGAGTTGCTGAAAGACGCGGGCCTCGCCGACGGCTTCGATGTGCAGATCTGGACCTGGGGTCCGGCCAAGGACGCAGCCGAAGCCGTCGCCGGTGATCTGCGCAGGGTCGGCATCCGCGCCTCGGTCAACGCGACGACGATCAACGTGCTCCAGACAGCGCGCGGCGAAGGCAAGACCCCGGTGCTGATGACGCAATGGGACAATGGCGGCGGCGCGCCCGATATCGATACCACGGCTCAGTTCTTCTATTCGCCGAGCACGCGCAACTATGTTGGCGATGCCGAACTCGCGCAGCTCACCGACCAGGCCGGCCGCGAGCTCGACGCGAAGAAGCGCGACGCGATGTACAAGACGCTCTTCGACAAGGTGACGAACGAGGACTACGCGATGCCGGTCCTCGAATTTCCCGCCGTGCTGGTCCTCGACAAAGATCTCGTCGTCGACAGCAACCACATGAAGCCGGAAGGCTTCTTGGTCAATCGGTTGAGCTGGGGGAACTAAGTCTCGCCGGAGCGATCCGCGCTGGTGGCTCGGCGATGCCAGCCGATGAGCCAGTTCTCGGCGGCGAGGAAGCCACGGTTGAGGACGAAACCGAGCACCGCGAGGGTGATGACGCCGGCATAGAGGTCGGGGATCTGCAGCATGCGCTGCGTATAGACGACGCGGTGGCCGATTCCGTCCGAGCTCAGCATCATCTCGGACGAGATGCCGACGATCAGCGCGATGGCGACGGCGACACGCAAGCCGGTTGCGATACTGGGCATCGCCGCGGGCAACAGCACGGTACGGAAGATGCGCGCAGTCGTTTGGCCGAGGGTGCGCGCCGTATCGACAAGCAGCGGATCGACATTGCGCACGCCGTCGATGGTGGCGAGCAGGATCGGCACCGTCGTCGCCAACACCACGACGAAAATATGCATGCCGTTGCCGATACCGAAGATCAGCGCCGCGATCGGCACCAGCGCCGTGGTCGGCAACGGCCGGATCACGTCGACAGTCAGCGCGAACATGTTGTAGCCGAGTGCCCAGTATCCCATCGCCAACCCCGCCGGGATACCGATGGCGGCGGCGAGGGCGAAGCCGCCGATGATGCGGAACAAGGTCGCGCCGAGATCGCCATAGAACGCGTTGTTCGCCCATTCGGCGACGAAATGGCGGAACGCATCGGAGAAAGGCGGGATGAATTGCTTGTCGATGATGCCGGCCTGCGGCAGGATTTGCCACACCGCAAGCACGAGCAGCGTCGTGACGAGGCCGAGGAGCCAGGACCGCGATCGGATGAAGCTCATCGATGCGCCTCCATCGTCATTGCCGCGTATAGCCGCGATGCCAGGCCATCAGCCGATGCTCGAGCAACAACAGGCTCTGGCCGAGCGCGTAGCCGATCAGCGAGACGAGGCCTATGCCGGCATAGGCCTCGGGCGTGCGCAGCGCGCCTTCGAGCGTGCCGATATAGTCGCCGAGGCCGCCGGCGAAACCCGAGACCAGCTCGACCACGATGGTGACGATAACGGCGATGCCGAGACCGACGCGCAGGCCGGTGAAGGTCTGCGGCGCCGCGGCGGGCAGGATGATGGTGACGAAACGGCGCAGCCGCGACACGCGGAAGGTCTTGCCGGTTTCGATCAGCACAGGATCGATGCCGCGCGCACCGTCCATCGCATGCAGCAGGATCACCCAGCCGGCGCCGAACGCGATCACCGAATCGATCATCACGTTGCCGAGGCCGAGAATCAGCACGGCGATCGGCAGGATCGCGATCACCGGCATCGGCCGCAGAAATTCGATCATCGGCTCCAGCGCCGCGTAGAGCAGCCGCACCCGGCCGAGGGCGAAGCCGACCGGCACGCCGATCACGGCGGCCAGCGTGAAGCTGACGACGAGATGCTGCGCCGTCAGCCAGACCTGGCCGAGCATGTCGCCATCGGCGATATCGCTCCAGCCGGCGATGGCGATGATGCTGGGCGCGGGAAGCTGTTGCGGCGTCACCCAGCCGAGCCGCGCGACCGCCTCCCAGAGTCCGACGATTGCCAGAAGGCAGATCAGACCGGTGAGACGCGACAGCTTGGTCATGTCCGACTATTCATGGGCGAGGATTTCACTCCGCGGCGTTGGCCGGCACGCGGGCGGCCTTCGGCGCCGGGCCCTGACCGTCAGCGCCAGGGCCACCGGCGGAAGGCGTCAGGATCAGATCGAAGAGATGGCGGCGATAGTCGGCGAAGCGCCGGTCTTCCTTGGTTTCGATCTGATGGCGCGGCCGCGGCAGTTCGATGGTCACATCCTCGATGACGCGGCCGGGCCGCGCGCCGAGCACGATGACGCGATCGGCGAGATAGATCGCCTCGTCGATATCGTGGGTCACGAAGACAATGGTGCGCGGTGTCTCGGTCCAGATGCGCAGCAGCGTATCTTCGAGCTGGATGCGGGTCTGCGCATCGAGTGCGCCGAACGGCTCGTCCATCAGCAGGAATTTCGGCTCGGTCACAAGCGCGCGGGCGATCGCGGCACGCTGCTGCATGCCGCCCGACAGCTCCCACGGATAATGGCCGGCAAAGCCGGTGAGCCCGACGAGATCGATCATCGCCAGTGCGCGCTCCAGCGCCATCTTCTTCGGCACCGCTGTCTCGATCGGATAAGTCACGTTGCCCAGGAGACGCCGCCAGGGAAAGAGCGAGCGGCTGTACTCCTGAAAGACATAGACCATCTCTTGCGGCGCGCCGCGGATCACGCGGCCGTTGATCGCGATCGACCCCGACGTCGGGTCCATCAGCCCGGCGAGACAACGCAGCAAGGTCGATTTGCCGCCGCCCGACGGACCGAGCACGGCGACGAACTGCCCTTCCGGCACGGTGAACTCGATATCGGCGAGGACGACATTCGCCTGCTTGCCGCGGGTGTAAGTTTTGCAGAGCTTCCGGACTTCGAGCAAACGCGCCTCCCGCTCTGTTCAGCGCGACGACATCACGCGGGAATGGCGGCGACGATCTCGATCTCCAGCAGAAAATCGGGATCGGCCAGCTCGGTCACGCCGATAAACGTGCTGCAGGGCTTTTTGTCGCCGAAATATTTCGGCGTCGTCGGCAGGTTCATGGCCGCGCGCAGCTTCGGGACGCTGATCGCGTAGGTGCGGCGGAAGGTGACGTTGTCCCAAGTCGCGCCGATCGCCTCCAATTGGATCTGCAACTTGTTCATCACGTCGATGTACTGCGCCTGGTAATTGCCGGGCGCGACGCAGGAAAGATCGGGGTTCTGCGGCGTCTGACCGGAGAACCAAACGATCTTCGCCGGACCCTCGACGGTGATGATGCGCGAGAAAGCCGGATGCTCGAAGATGCCCGGCGGGTTGATACGCTCGAATTTCATCGTGCTGTTCCTCGAATCGGCTGACGCGTTAATTCTCGATCGGCAGGTCGGAATAGACCATGTCCTTGTAGCTGAAGCCCTTGTCGATCTGCTTCTGCTTCGCCAGGAAGTCGATCATGCTCTGCAACTCTCCGGCGCGGAGCTTGCTCGAGATGACGTAGTGGACGGGGAACATCTTCGCCAACAGATCGGGCGCGATCTTGGTCTCTTTCGACAAGACCGGCAGAACCGGATCGGGATTGGCGTTGAGATAGTCGGTCGCCGCCGTCATTGCCGCGATGAAGCGCTTTAGCTTTTCGGGATTGGCGTCGATCCAGGATTGCTTGGCGACCAAGCCGGAGATGAGAAACCGCTTCGACACGTCGTCGAGGGTTTTGAACGCGAGCCTGCCGGTGCCGTTCTCGAGCGCGATGGTCATGAACGGTTCGATGATGTGCGCCGCGTCGATACTCTTCGATTGCAGCGCGCCGATGATTTGAGCGAAGGGAATGTCGACGCTCTTCACCTTGCTGTTGTCGCCGCCGTTATCGGCGATCCAACCGCGCAGAGCGCTTTCGGAGATTGTGCCCGGCGACGCCGCAACGGTCTTGCCTTCGAGGTCTTTCACCGAATTGAACGTGAGATCGGAGCGGCCGATCAGGATCGCGTCGGCACGGTCGGAATCATAGATGTCGGTTTGATAGACCAGCTTCCAATCGAAACCCTGCGCATGCGCGCGCACCAGCGTGTCGGTCGAAAGCGAAACGATATCGATGTCGCCCGAGGCCAGTGCGGCGCGCATCACATCGGACGAAGCCAGCACCTTGCGCTTCACGTCGAGGCCTTGCTTATCGAAGAAGCCCATTTGCGCTGCGACGATCGCATTGGTGAACGGCATGATCGGTCCGTGGCTGATGCTCAACGGCAGCTTGTCGTCGGCCCGCGCCGCCGTGCCCGCAACGAGGACGACGATCGACAAGAATGGGGCCATCAGGCCGCGGCCGATTTTGGCTAGCCGGGAACTTTGCGAACAGGTCCGGCCCGAACGCGCCATCATTCCCGTCGGCGTCGATTCTATCATCGATATTTCCTCCTCCCGCGAGCGGGTTGCGATTGAAGGCAATGCAAAGCACGGGCCATTACGCTGCATTGCAGCACAAGGGTGCGCCGTCCGCCTTTTCGCTCGGCAATCCACGCTCTCTTCATGGAAATAACGCCATGGATTTGCGTCAGCGGCAAGCGCCATATGGATGGGCAGCGACGGTGGTGCCTCGATTTTAGCCAGGAGCGGCGCAGATCGCGCGGCACCGATCTGTCTGATCAGCGGCCTTATGGACAATCGTAGGCCGCGTCCGGCCCTTTGCTCCGGGCAGCAAAGATCACGGCGTAATAACGTGGCTCGCGCGTGAAGGCGAAACAATCGCTCGGTTCGGAAGAAGCCGTGGCCGCGATCCTCGATCTCGCCAGGCGCGGCGCGCGTCACACCGACGGCACGAAGGTCTCGGGCCGCGCGTCGATCGCGTCGGCGAGGGCGGCGGTCCAGGATGGCACATCGCGCGGCAACAGCAGCGAGACCGGACGGCGGCCATAATCTTTCGGATCGAGGCCCGGTGGCTCCTCGCCGCGGGCGAGGGCGCGCGCCGCCTCGATCAAGCGCCGGCGTAACTGGATCAGGCGGCGATCGGAATGGCTGAGGCATTCCTGCGTGCGGTCGTAGAGCGGACCCATGCTCTCGGTCATGGCGATGTCCTGCGCCTGGACATTGGTGACGCGCATCCAGGGCTGAGCCGCGGGCGGCGCCGACGGCCCGGCGTAATCGTTGCTCGAATTGCAGACCGTGATCGCGCTTCCCGGCAGCGTCTCGGCGTGGAACGCGGCGATCTCGCCCTTCCCGCTTGCTTCGCGCTCGTTGAGCGGCCGCGCGGGATGATAGGTGAAGGCGAAAACCCAGCAGCGCCGATCGTCGATCGGTATCCAGGCGTGGCCGCCGAGCGGACCATCGCCGACGAAGCCCGGCACCTGCGTGAACCACGGCAGATACCACTGTCCCACCTTCCAGTAGCGCTGGCCGTCGGCAACGTCGCGCCAAGTCGCGTTCATGATGCCGGCCGGATGCTCGACGAGCTCTTCGGCGGGCGTCAAATCGCGGATGATCCAGGCGGCGGAGTTATGGCCGAGCGCTGAGGCGCGTTTCTTGAAGATGTCCAGATGCAAGATGCCGAGATGCACCGAATCGACGTCGCCTTCCATGCCTTGCATCCAGTTGCATTCGCGAATGCATTTCGACACGTAGACATGGGATTCCGGCACCGTCAGCCATTCCAGCGCCGGCAGCGGCTGCATCTTCTCGCGCGGCCCCATATAGGCCCAGACGACGCCGTTGCGCTCGACGCAAGGATAAGCGCGATGCTTGACCTTGTCGCAAAAACGCGTTTGCGCCGGCTCATTCGGCATATCGACGCAATTTCCGCCGCGATCGTATTTCCAGCCGTGATACCAGCAGCGCAGCCCGTTCTCGGCGTTCTTGCCGAAATAGAGCGAGGCGCCGCGATGCGCGCAATGCTCCGCGAGCAGCCCGACGCGGCCGTCGCTATCGCGAAACGCGATCAGATCTTCGCCGAGCAACCGCACCCGCAACGGCGCGCCATCGGGTTCGGGCAATTCGCGCGACAGCAAGGCGGCGACCCAATAGCGCCGCAACAGATTGCCCATCGCCGTTGCCGGCCCCGTCTGGGCCAGCAGCAGATGCTCCGCCGGTGTCATCGGCTCTCCCCCCGCGTGGCAGACTAGAGCTGCTCGATCTCTTCCTTCGGCTCTAGCACCACGACCGGAATCTCGCGCGCCGTCTTGGCCTGATAGTCGCGATAGGGCGCAAAGATATTGGTCATCATCGCGTAAAGCCGGTGGTGCTCGCCGCCGGTGGCGATACGCGCGTGGCCGCGGTATTTCTTGCCCGCGACCTGGAAGCGCACCTCGGGGTGGTCGCGCAAATTGAGGAACCACGCGGGATGCTGCGGCGCGCCGCCTTTCGAGGCGACGATCACGAAGCCGCTACCCTCCTTGCCGTAGATGAGCGGCGTCGTTTGCGCCGTATGGCTTTTGCGGCCGATGGTCTCCAGCAGCAAGGTGGGGACCTCCGACATCCCCGGCCGGCCAAAATCCACGAGATGGCCTTCGGCGCCATCGGTCTTCCGATAAAGCTCGATATGGCGCTGCTGCCAGCCCGGCGTTCCCGCATCGACTTTCATCGCCATCGCACGCTCCTGTGAAAGGGATCCGTAGCCACGCACCAGTCTATCACCGGGAAATGGCGCGTCACGCCGGCGCCGGCTCGGCCCTGTCGCACGCTTCGACGTTAGCTGTGGGCCGGCAGCTCGCTCTGCTTCCGTCGCAGGAAAGTCAGCGCCATCGACGCATGCTGGGCAGGGAAATCGCCGATCAAGCGCTCATGCCAATAAACGAGCCAGCGACTATTGAGGAAGCGCAGCCAATAGGCCGACCCTGCTTCCTGGTCCAAACGCTCGAGTTCCAGCGCCGGTGGCAAAGCTGGCGCTAACGACAATGCTTCAAGCGCGCGCATCGCTTACCTCCTATTGCCGAGCCAGCCCATCAAGCCGGTGTAGAGGGCAAGGCAGACAACAACGATTCCCAGATAATCCATGATCTGCCTCCGGCAATCCGCCATTCGTCTTACACACCTCTTTTTCAGCAAATACGTTCGTTTCGCAGCGAAACAATTCCATGCCACCGAATGTGCATTTCGGTCGGCGCGAATAATCGGCGCCTGAACATGCGAGGGCGGCCCCCGCGCGGGGCCGCCCTCGAACGCCTCTCGGACACCAGCCTCAGCGCGCGCTGGGCCGGATGTTCTGGTTCATGCGGAAGAGATTGTCCGGGTCGTAGCGGCGCTTGATCTCGGCCAGCCGCCTAAAGTTCCGGCCATAGGCCTTCTCGATCCGGCCCTGCTCGTCGTCGGGCATGAAATTCACATAGACGCTGCCCGTCGCGAAGGACGCCGTCGCCTCGAAAAGCCGACGCGCCCAGGCGATGCAGCGCGCGTCGTCGGCCGGGTCGCGCCAGCGCGCATGCGCGTTCATGACGAAATGCGCTTCGCGGTTCGACCACGCCATTGCGTCGGGCGCGACGCGACCCATTGCGCCGCCGACATGCGCGATGAAAACCTCGCATTCGGGCGACGGCAGGCGCGCCGCGGCCTCGACGATGAGCTTGATCGCCGAGTCGGACAGATCGGCGAAGTCGTGGCTCTTCCAGTAGTTCCGCGCGCCCGGCGTCAGCAGCGGATCGAACGCGGCCTGCCAGCCGGTGAAGGGATGGGCCCAATGACATCGGCGATCGGCTCGCCGAGCGCGCGCAGCGGCTTTACCGCCTTCTCGCCATCTTTTATGTCGCCGCTATAGCAGGCGGCGAAGATCAGCACTTCCTTGCCGTGCCACTGCGCTGGAATGAAGGGCAGCGGCGGCGCCTTGCGCATCACCGCCCAGACGGTCAGCTCGTCGGGCGCCTCGGCGACGACGCGTCGGAACTGCGGCAGCAGCGCCGCGGCGTCGGCCAAGGGATGGACGATGAGGCCGGACAGCACTTCGGGGCCGAGCGGATGGAGCGTGAATTCGAACGACGTCACGACGCCGAAATTGCCGCCGCCGCCGCGCAGCGCCCAGAAGAGATCGGGGTTCTCGCTCGCACTGGCACGCACGAGCTTGCCATCGGCCGTGACCACTTGCGCCGCGATCAGATTGTCCACGGTCAGCCCGAATTTCCGTGTCGTCCAGCCGAAGCCGCCGCCGAGCGCGAGGCCGGCGACGCCGGTCGTCGAATTGATACCGAGCGGCGTCGCGAGACCGAAGGCCTGCGCCTCCTTGTCGAAATCGGCGAGCAGCGCGCCGGGCTCGACGCGCGCCGTGCGCGCGATCGGATCGACCTGCACCGATTTCATCGGCGACAGATCGATGAGCAAGCCGCCGTCGCAGACCGCGTTGCCGGCGATGTTGTGGCCGCCGCCGCGCACCGAGAGCAGCAATCCTTCGGTGCGCGCGAAAGTGACGGCCGCCATCACGTCGGCGGCCCCCAGGCAGCGCAAGACAAGGCCCGGCCGGCGGTCGATCATCGCATTCCAAATCGTCCGCGCTGCATCGTAGCCTTCCTCGCCCGGCAACACCGCGCTGCCGCGTAATTTTCCACGCAGCATGGCGAGCGTTTCCGATGAAATAGTTTTGATGGCTCCCTCGAGAGAGCGTATCGCCAATTCACTCATATTCGACATCTCCGTTCATCGCTTTCGGCACCGACTTCTTCGATGCGCTTGGCGCAACGGATATCGCGGCGTGTGCGCCGCCCGATAGTTCAGAAACTGAATCCGGCCGCTACAGATTCTGAACTAGCGGCGCCCGCGATCGCGCCTGTACGATCCGCACAACACAAGAATGGGGAGCTGCGTGATGCCCGAGAACGGTTACAACCAGTTTTGCCCGGTCGCGATGGCGGCGGAGATCATCGGCACGCGATGGACGCTGCTGCTCTTGCGCGAGATGATCATGGGCTCGCGCCGCTTCAACGAATTGCGGCGCGGCGTGCCGCGCATGTCGCCGGCGCTGCTGTCGAAGCGCCTCAAGGATTTGGAGGCGGCCGGGATCGTCGCGCGTCATCCCGTGAAAGGCGAGCCCGGCACCTTCGACTATCAGCTCACCGACGCGGGACGCGATCTGCGGCCGGTGATCGAATCGATCGGCTATTGGGGACAGCGCTGGGTCGAGACCGGCGCCTCGCTCGACAATCTCGATCCCAATCTCCTGATGTGGGACATGCGGCGCAACATCGATCCGACGCCGATGCCGCATCGCCGCAACACCATCCAAATCATCTTCAATGATCTGAAGAAGGCGCAGCAGAATTGGTGGCTGATCGTCGAGCCCGGGCAGGAGGTCGATCTCTGCTCGGTCGATCCCGGCTTCGATGTCGATCTTTATCTCTCGACCGATCTGCGCACGATGACCGAGATCTGGATGGGCTACACGACGATCGCGCGCGCCAAGCAGCAGGGCCGCCTCAGCCCGACCGGCAATCGACAACTCGAAGCCGATATGGGCGCGTGGATGAAACTGAGCACCTTCGCCAAGGTAAAGAAGCTGGTCGCGTAGTGCGACGGTTGGCGAGGGCCTACGCTACTTGCCCTTGCCCGGCAACTCGTAGACCGTGCGCTTGAGCTCGGCCTGATATTCGGCGCGGCTGATCGGCGCGTATTTCGCAGGGTTGCCGACGCTCTGGCAGGTCGGGAGGCATTCGAGCTGCACATCCCAGCGCGGCGAGATGAAGAACGGAATCGAATAGCGCTCGTCGCCTTCGAGATTGAAGACGCGGTGCGGCGCCGAGCGCCAGCGGTCGTTGGTCCAGCGCTGCAGCAGATCGGCATTGTTGTAGAGCAGCATGCCGTCATGCGCCGGCGCCTGCACCCATTGCCCGCTCTTGGTCAGGATTTCGAGCCCGGGTTTCTTCGCCTGCGCCAGCAAGGTGCAATAGCCGAAATCGGTATGCGGACCGATGCCGTATTGGCCCTCGTTCTCGATGACGCGCGGCGGATAATTCAAAAGCCGCAGCGTGCAGTTCATCGGCTTGAAGCCGTCGTGATCGATGAGGTGATCCGCCGGCAGACCCAGCCCCACCGCTTGCAGCGGCAGCAGCTTCGTCATCAGTTGATGCATCACCGCGAAATAGGCGAGCGTCTTGTCGCGAAAGCCCGGAAGACCCTCGGGCCAGCGATTGTCGAACACCCAGGGCTTCTTGGCGAGGCGGTCCGGGTGATCCGCGGCATATTCGTCGCGGATATAAAAGGACGCGCTGCGATCCGGATGCTTCGAGCGCGCGCCGTAAAGCTCCGCGCGCTGCGTCTGGCCGCCGACCGGCAAATAGCCGACCGGCTCCTCGAGCGCGCGCACCTTCAGCTTGCGCTCCAGCGGCAGCGAGTGGAATTGCTCGGCGGCCTCGAACGCGCCATCGATCAGCGATTGTTTGACGCCGTGATTGACGAAGAAGCAGAAGCCGATGTTCTCCGAGGCGGCGCCGAGCTCCGCCGCCGCGCGCGCCAGCGCGCCCGTCTCGCCCGCGAGATAAGGGCCGAGATCGAGCACGGGAATCCTGAGCCCCGCACCGGCGTCCACGATCGCATTGCTATCGGGCATGGCGTGTCTCCTTGCGGCGGAGAGAGAAAAATTCGCTACAGCGTCTCGGCGAAGAATTCGCGCATCATCTGGTAGCTCTTCTGACAGAGCTTCGGCTCGTAGCGTTGCGGGCCGTTGCCGGTGGTCGGCGCATGCGCATCGCAGAACGAATGGACGGCATGGCCGAACATCATCACCTGCCAATCGACCTTGGCCTCGGTGAGCTCGGCTTCGAGCGCGTCCATCTGCGGCTTCGGCGTCACCGGATCGGCCGAGCCGTGGATCGCCAGCACGCGGCCCTTGATGTTGGGCTTGGCGCCTTGCTGCACCGGGTTCGGCGCGGTGACGTGGAACACGACGACGCCTTTGAAATCGGCGCCGGCGCGCGCCTGCTCGAGCACATAGCCGCCGCCGATGCAGTAACCGACCGCGACCTTCTTGCCGAGATCGACGAGGCCGGCCTTGTCGGCTTCGGCACCGAGCACATCGAGCGCCTTGGCGCCGCAGGCGTTGATGAAGGGCACGTTGCCGCGCACGCCGCGCGACGATTTCATCAGATCGTCGACGGTCTTCTGCTTGGCGCCATAGCCCTCGCCGAACATATCGGCCATCAACACGACGTAGTCCTTGCCGGCGATCTCGCGCGCCTGCTCCAGGGTGTGGCTGCAGACACCCATCCAATCCGGCTGCATGTAGAGCACCGGCCGTTTCGTTTTGACGCTGTCGTCATAGACGATCATGCCCTCGAATTTACGTCCGTCATGCTCGTAGCCGACTTTTTTCTCGACGATCATCGCCGTCCTCCCTTGGTGTCGCGATTACGGCCATTAAAGCATGTTCCGGCGAGCGATGCAGCGCCGGCCGGGAGCCGCTATAAAGCCGCATCGCTTGGGGGATTTGTGACGGGGGATTGCCATGCTGGCCGCTTGGAACAGCGTCGTCGCGGGATTTCCGGTCCTGCTGGTGCAGCTTGCCGCGACGACCGCGCTCTTCGTCATCGGTCTCGCGATCTATATCTGGCTGACCCCCTATCGCGAAGTGAAGCTGATCCGCGGCGGCAACGTCGCCGCGGCGATCACCCTCGCGGGGCAGATGCTGGCTCTGGGCATTCCGCTCGGCGGCATGCTGGCGCATAGCGTCAACCTCCCCGATATCGCGCTCTGGGGCGTGGTCACCGTGATCCTGCAACTCATCGCTTTCGCCGCGGCCGCGATCCTCGTCCGCGATCTGCCGAAAGCGATCGAGCGCGGCGAGATCGCCCCGGCGCTGGTGCTGGCGGCGGCGCAGATCGTCGCCGGCATCTTCAACGCCGCGGCGATGTCGGGCTGAGTGCCGATGAACCGGCTCGAGCGCGCGGCGGTTTTCTTTCTGCTGGCGATCGTCGTGCCGCAGATCATCGCGCATTACCCCAATTTCTCGGACTCCTTCGACGACAATGACGGCCGGCGGCCGCTGCCCGCGCCGGAGGAGGCTGCTCCGCCGTCGCAAAGCGACGCGCCGCCGCCCGGACGCGTGCGCCGGCCGCTGCCCGCACCGGCGCCCAACGATCCGCTGATCAGCGTCGAGGCGGAAGGGCTGAAGCCCGGCGAGATCGCTTTCGGCACCTCCTTCCCGATCGCGCAGGGCATGTGGCTGACCGCTCGCCATGTCGCGAACGGCGAATGTCAGCGCGTCATCCTCATCGTCGACGGGCGCAAAGTGCCGGCGCAGATCGCCTATCTCCATCCGCAAGCCGATCTCGCGCTCCTCAAGACGGCGAATGCCAGCGGCCCGGCGCTCCCACTCGAGACCGGCGCCGTCGAGCAGAACGAGACCGGCTACAGCTTCGGCTATCCGAAAGAGAAGCTCGGCGCGACGCAAGACCGGCTGATGGGGCGCTCGCGCATGCAATTGAGCGGCGAGATCGACGGCACCGGCCCGGTGCTGACCTGGGCCGAGGTCGTGCGCTATCCCGACGATCTGCCGGCGCTCAACGGCATGAGCGGCGGTCCCATCTTCGACGAACAGGGCAAGATCATCGGCATCATGGTCGCGGCTTCGGACCGGCGCGGCCGCATCCACACCGTCGCGCCCGAAATACTGCAGGCGACCGAGCAATCCTTCGCGCTAAGCGGCGCCTCGGCGAATGCCGCGCCGGTCGGCGAGATCGCCGCGCAAAAAGTTTCGCTGAGCGATACGGCGAGCGCGCTCGGCCAATCGTCCCGCATCGTGCAGACTTATTGCGTGCCGGCGCGCTAGCGCCAGCCGAACAGCCAGAAGGTCGCGCCGACCGCACGGCTCAAGGCCCAGGGCACGGCGCCGTAATAGATCACGGCGAAAACGCCGAGCGCGAGCGCGAGGAAAGTACCGACGGACGGGATCAGCGACGGTGCGCGCGTGCTCATGCGCGCTTTATGCGCACTGGGCAATGGCCCGCGCAAAGCGAAAGATGACGCATTGACGTCGCGCGTATCATCGACTTGTCACGGAAGCGACACGCCGGACAACCACCGATCGAGCGAGATCGCGCCACCGCCGGCGCAAGCGAAGTAAAGCGCGACGAGTCCCCAGAGCGCCGGATATTCCATGCCGAGCTGGTTCCAGAAATAACCGTCGAAGCGCAGATGATCGTACGCCGCGCCGAGGAAGAAGAGGAAGATCAGCGCGCCGGCGAGCTGCGTGAAGAGACCGAGCGCGAGCGCCGGCCCGGCGACGAATTCGACGAGCGCGACATAGGCGACCCAGTAGCGGCCGGGACGAAAGCCCGAGCGCTCGAGTCCGGTCGCGAGCAACGCCGGATTGAGAATGCGCGAGCCGGTATTCGGGAACCAACCGAAGAAGGCGCGCATGCCGTGCGGCAGCAACGCCAGACCGCACCAGAGGCGTAGCAGCGTCTCGACCCAAGGCGTGAGCGCGGAAAGCATGCTCTCCATGCGTCAGCGATAAGGCTTGACCGCCCGGGACGCAAGCTGCCCCATGCCTCCGTCACGTCGCTTTCGGATTTACGCCAGGAGGTTCGGCAGCGCGTCCGAACGCGTCAAAAGGAACCAGCGCGCCGCGTGATAGAGCGCAAAGCAAGCCGTCGCGCCGGCGGCGGTCGCAAAGCCGAGCGCAACCGGCTCACGAATGATCGCGGCATAGATCGCCGCCGCCATCGAAACGGCCGTCGCGATCAGCCCGATCGCCAACGCGGCCAGCGCGCCACGGCGCTCGTTTCGAATGGCGGCGGCGAGATCGCGGTCGAGCGCGATCAGTTCTTTCGCCGGCGGTGCCTGAAGAGAGCGCGGCGCAGCCGCATAGGCGCGCAGGCGTTCGGTCGTAGAATCGATATCCGGCATCGGCGCTGGCGCGCGTTCAACGAGCGAATCCAGCCGCTCGCTCAGCCGCGCCGCTTCGTCGCCGCCCTCGCCCGCCGAGCCATCGCGGCGCCACCAATAGAGCGTTGCCCAATCCGCACCCGGGCGGTCCTTCGCCGGATCGAGATCGGTCATGCTTTCCCTCCATCACCGGCGGATTCGGCCGGCACCTTGTCGCTTTCCGCGGTGCAACCGCCGCGCCAGTCCTGCCTTTTCAGACACTTGGAAGGATTCTCGGCGCCGGTCGGCCGGCCCCTGTAAAGAACATCGGCATTGTCCGAAGAGGGTGTCCTCCGTTAATCTTAACCAATATTAACGGAGGCAAGCGCATGAACGATGGCAAGCCCGTCATCATCGCCGTCGCGGTCGGCGGACTGGCGCTGGCGGCCAATAGCGCCGCTGCGGCGATCGCCCTCGCCGCCTCTTCCGCACCGCCCGAAGCGGCGGTTTTCGCCATCATCGGCCTGACCGCCGCGTTCGTCGGCCTCATGATCACGATCGCCTGGGCGTTTCAAGCAGAGCCGCAGCCGGCGACCCAGCACGAGCGCGTGTTCACGCCGTGGTCGGAGCGCGAAGAAACCGGGCTGATGTTTGCCGAGGCGGCCGGCCGCTCTTCGCGCGGCTTCGCCCGGACAGCCGCCGCGCCGGCGGAAATGCTCGCCGAGCCTGCACCGATGCCGGCGCCGGCCGCGAGTGACGGCCGCGTGATCTATATCGCCGACTGGCTGAAGGCGCGCGGCGCGCCGGTCGACGCGTAGCGCCCCGGCTATTCGTCCCGCACGCCGACTTTTTCGAACAGCACCGCGCAGCCGCACGCGTCTTTCGCCGCAACGATGAGCGATCCACCGTGCTCGACGAAGGATACGCCGGCATCGCGCAACACCGCGCGAGGCTGACCGAGATCATCGACCGTCACCGCGAAGCCCGCGAGATAAGGCAACGTCGGCGGCGTCGCGCCGGGGATTAGCGCGCCGAGGCGACCGGGCGCGACCACCGTCAGCCGCCCGCGGCCAAGATCGATCACGAAATCGTCGCCGCGACGCTCCGCGGGATGGCCCGCGATCTGCGCGTAGGTTGCCGCAATCTTCCCGGGCGCGGGATGGCATAGAATCACCTCGCGGATCGAACGCGCGCCGTTGCGATGCCGCTGATAGCGCGGCTGCAGCACCAATTCCGGTGTCAGCGTTTGTGCGATCTGACTGAGCGAGGGCAGGTCGTGCTGCATCAAGGATATACAGCGCGCGCGCATCATCTGCGGCCCATCGGGCGCCTCGACATTGCGCTGGAAGGGGACGATATCGCCGCTGGCGACACCCGCAGCGCGATAGCGGCGCTCGACTGCCTCGATGTCGTCGGTACCGAAATGCATGACATGCAAGCCTTCATATCGCGCCAGCGGCGGATCGATATCGAACGCGCCGCGCTGCGCCTTGGTGATCGAGGCCCAACGCGCGGCATCGACGACACCGAGCACTTCGAGATAATTATCGGCGAAGATCGCGTGGCGATTGCCCGCGCCCAGCGGCTCGGGCGCACCGCCCGGTGTGAGCACGATGCGCGGCATCGATAGCGGCGCGAACATGAAGCCGAGCTCCTCATAGCGCGCGATCAGCTGCGCCATGTCGCGCGTGATGAGGCCAACGTGATGAAAGATATCGATATCGCTCATGTCATCGTTCCTGCAATGGCGGCGGGCCCAACACCGTGTCGATCAGCGCCCTGGCTTCGGCCGGAGCGAAAGGCTCGGCCGTCATCAAGCGGCGAAAGAAGATCGCGCCGAGCAGCGCCTGCGCCGTGAGCGCGGGATTGCGATCGGCGGGGAAATCGCCGCTGGCGATCCCTGCCGCGATCAACGCCACCGTCGGCTTGCGTGCCTCCGCCTGAAAGCGGTGGTGAAAATCGCGCAGCGCCGCATCGCGCTCCGCCGCGTCGATCATTGCCGGCAGACACGCCCCGAATGCCGAGTCCGTCAGCACGGCCGCGACATGGGCGAGGATGCGCCCGAGCTTCTCGCGCGGCGTGCCATGGGAGAGATCGGTCGGCGCGCTTTCATGCAGATGCGCGAACGCATCGGCGATCAGCGCCAGCTTGTCGGGCCAGTGCCGATAGATCGTCGATTTACCGACGCCGGCACGCGCCGCCACCGACTCGATGACGAAGCCGCCATAGCCGATCTCGCCAAGCTCTTGCAGCGCCGCGGCGAGGATCACTTGCCGGGAACGCTCGATCCGCGGATCGACCGTGCGCTTCAGCGCCGTCGGCATCGCCGTTGCGCGTTAGGGTTTGCCGGCCCATGAGCCGCCCGACCCGGGCGCGCGATAAGCAGCGGTGTTCGGCTGGAACAACTCGACGAGATTGCCCGAGGGGTCTTCGACCAGGATCTGCTTGCCCCCGGTACCCTGCACGACATCGTTGCGGAAATGCGCGCCGGCGGCTTTGAGCTTGGCAATCGTCGCATCGAGATCCTCGACCAAGAGGTGGATGCGGTTCCAACCGCCCGGTTTCTGCTGCTCGCCGGATGGCATCGGCGCGCCGCCGCCGGCGCCCCCACCCGAGGGCTGCGTCAGATAGATGTGCATGTCGCCGCGCGAGATCTCGGCGAACGGCGGCGCCGGATGCATTTCGAGCTTGAAGCCCAGATGCTGCGTGTAGAAATCGATCGCGGCTTTCACGTCGTCGACGAGATAGCGGAAACAGGAAGCCATGCTGCTTTCTCCCTTTGCGGCAAGATATGAAACGTATACGTCTCGTAGCGATACGTCAACGTATCGTAACTTGTTAGACCGTTCACTGGCTCCCGGTAACGGCCGGCCCCTCACCTTTTCTTAAGATTCGTCGATAAAAATGAAGGAATTAGACCCGACTAGGCGTAGTGCCGCGATGATGACCCAAGATCGTCCGATCTCCTCGACCCGACCGCCGAGCCCGGCGACCGAAAGCGAGGCGCCACGTAATCCGGGGCGCCGCCTTATTCTCGGTGGGATTCCGATCGCCGTGACGCTGGCCAGCCGACCGGCCCTCGCGGCGGGGCAATGCAACTCCTCGAACGCGATCTCGGGCAACCAATCGCACCCGATCCCCAACGGCGTCAATTGCGGGCTCAAGCCCGCGAGCTGGGTCAGCCTAGCCGGCACCAATCAGCTCTGGAGCCGGACCACCTACTCGCCATCGAGCATCCTCACGACCGCGGCAGGCGGCACCCACGGCTACGACAGTGTTTGGACCGTCGGCGGACAATCGCTGCTCTCGGCGCTGCAAGGTAACTTTACCGTCCAGATCCAAATAAATGGCGGCGGCGGCGGAGGCGGCGGCAGCGGGGGTCCGGGAGGCGGTGGCGGCGGCGGTGGCGGCGGTGGGGGCGGCGGCGGTGGCTCGACCACCCTCGACGCGACGGCGTTCGGGGAGCAAGTCGCGGCGGCTCTGCTCAACGCGGCGGCCTTCGCGCCAAACAACTATCCCGATACTCTGTCGCAAGTGCAGCAACTGGTGATCTCGGTGTTCACCTCGAAGCCGAGTAGCGCGAGCGCCGCGCAAGCCGCGCTCGATAGCGTCACCAGCCAGCTCGCGGCGATCAACATCAACAGCTGAGTCGAGACCGCGCCATGATGGACGCGGCGCCGGCAAGCATCGGCCCCTTCGTGCATTGGCGTGAATGGGACGGTGAGATCGTCGCCTATAACGACCGGACCGGCGACACGCATCATTTCGCCGATCTCTCGGCGTGGCTCTTCCGCTTGCTGACGCGCGCACCGGCGGATCCTGCCGCGATCGCCGCAGCGGCCGCGCGCGAAATCGAATTGCCCCCGGCGATCGATCGCGATGCGGTAATCGCGCGCACGCTCGATCTCTTCACGCGCCTCGACCTGCTCGATCGGCACGATCGGGCCGGGGCGTCATGAATTCGCTGGCGCTCCGCTTCGGGCCATTCGCTGCGCATCTCGAGACGCCGTTCGGCGCCGTGATCGATGGGCTGCGTCTGCTCTATCCCGACGAATCGTTCATCGACGGGGCAGCGTTCTGCGATTTCCACGTCAGCATCGCACCGGGAAAATTCGCGCGCCGCTGGATTCGGCGCCAAGCGCATTTTCTCATCGATGGCGAAAGCCCGTTCTTGCCGCTGCCGGCGGATCAGGCTCTGCCGCTATTCGAATGGGGGCTCAACCACGCGATCGCGACGCAGGCGCATCAATATCTCGTCGTGCATGCGGCGGCGATCGAGCGCGGCGGCCGCGTCGCGATCCTGCCGGGCGCGCCGGGCGCCGGCAAATCGACGCTGACCGCAGCGCTGGTGCAACGCGGCTGGCGGTTGCTGTCGGACGAGCTCGCGCTGATCCGCCCGGCCGATGCGCATGTCGTGCCGCTGGCCCGGCCCATCAACCTCAAGAACAATTCGATCGCGCTGATGCGCGCTTACGCGCCCAACGCGGTGTTCAGCCGCGAGATACACGATACGGCAAAAGGCACCGTCGCCCTGATGCGCGCGCCGGCCGCAAGCGTCGCGCGCAACCGTGAAGCGGCGCCCATCGGCTGGATCATCTTTCCGCGCTGGCAGCAAGACGCCGAGGCGCGACTCGCGCCGTGGTCGAAAGCCGCGGGCCTGTTCGAAATTGCCCACAACGCGATGAATTACAGCCTGTACAGCGCCGCGGGCTTCGAATTGCTCGCCGACATCTTCGCGACCAGTGGCTGCTATCGCTTCACGTATAGCCGACTCGACGAGGCGGTCGCGGCCTTCGCGGCGCTCGCCGACAATGCCGGCTGAGGCATGCCAGCCGCGGTCTGCCGCCTGCCGCGCGCGTCACAAGATTGCCCGAATTGATTGCTTTGTTAGGCCGTGGTGGTTGACGGGCTGACAAGTCGCGATTGGTAATGTCGGAAACGGAATCCCGGGCGAACTACTATCGCGAGCAAGGGCGTCAGATCAGGGCGCTGGTCGCCCTTGTCATCAGCCCCGAAGTCAAAGCCGAGTTGCTCGAGCTCGCCGAGCAGTTCGAGCGGCTGGCCACTCAGGCCGAACACGCCGCTCACACCTGAAACGGCGCGGAATTCCGCGCCGCCGCCGATCTCGGCAAATGCTCTGTGCTTACTTCCAGACCGGCTGGCCGAGATAGATCTCGGACGGATCGGTCGCCGCGCCGGCCACCGCGCCGGCCGAGCCGCCGACCAGCGCGCCGATCATCGGCGCGCCGACGACCGCGCCGAGCAATGCACCACCCGCCGCACCCATGCCAGCCCCGGTCAAGGCACGATCGGTCGGGGTCTGGCCGCAAGCCGCGAGCAGCAATGCCGAACCCAAAGCTAAAGTCACTGGAATACGCATCGGGAGACTCCCCTGGTAAATATTGACGGGAGCCTAACATGGAGAACCGATACTTTACAATAACTTCTGATCGACTCCTAAAATTTCTAGCAAGAGTCTGGCGATACCTCTCTGACTCACATGAACAGCTTTTCGCCCTTCACATCGTCGTACATCGCGGCGACGTATTCGCCATAGCCGTTCCAAAGCTGAGTGGGCACCCGCTCATTCGTGCCCAGCACGCGCTCGCTCGCCTGGCTCCAGCGCGGATGCGGCACGTCCGGGTTCACATTCGCCCAGAAGCCGTATTCGCCGGGCCCGATCTTCGACCAGAACGTCACCGGGCGCTTGTCGGTGAAGGTGAAGCGCACGATCGATTTGACCGATTTGAAGCCGTATTTCCATGGCATGATCAACCGGATCGGCGCGCCGTCCTGTTTCGGCATCGGCTTGCCGTACATGCCGGTGCCGATGAAAGCGAGCTCGTTATTCGCCTCGGCCA
Source organism: Allostellaceae bacterium (assembly GCA_036490955.1). Lineage (GTDB taxonomy): Bacteria > Pseudomonadota > Alphaproteobacteria > ATCC43930 > CGMCC-115725 > CAIKMD01. Next base: position 27,987 of record DASXCX010000004.1, read on the forward strand.
TGGTGAGGCCTTCGACATAGGGCCACGGATAGAAGAATGATCGCTTCTGGCCCGGCGCCATCGATGCATCCTTGAAGGTCGTCATATCGAGATACGTCGCGCCCGACAGCGGCTTTGCGATGTCGATGAGTGCCTTCAGCGGAAAGCCGGTCCACGGCACCGCCATCGACCAAGCTTCGACGCAGCGATGGCGGTAGAGACGCTCTTCGAGCTGCACCTGCTTCAAGAGATCGTCGATGCCCATGGTGAGCGGCTTCTCGACCATGCCGTCGATCGTGATCGTCCACGGCCGGACCTTCAGCTGCTGCGCGTCTTCGGCGATGTCCTTGTCCTCGCCGTATTCGTAAAAATTATTGTAGTTGGTCGAGTATTTCGCGTCCGTGATCGGACGATCGAGCGTGTATTTGTCGTTGCGCTTGGCGGGGTAGAGACCCGCCGACGGATCGGGCGCATCGTCCGCTTTGCTGGCGGCGAAAGCATCGCCGAACGGCAAGCCGGCACTGGCGAGGCCGCTCATAAAAATAAGCTGGCCCATGCCCATTGCTTTGACCAGCGCGCGGCGATTGAGGAACACCGATTCCGGCGTCGCTTCGCTCTCGCGCATCTCCCAACCGCGTCTCACCTTGATCAGCATGCCAAATCTCCTGCTTCTCCCAAGTATACGGCGCGGAGACGCAAAAAGTTACGCCCCTCACTCACGCGTGAGCGAGGGGCGTATTAAAGCTTTGTGAGATTAGGGTTATTGCGCGGCTTCGCCGGCGCGGGTCTGCAGCACTTTCTCGGCGAGCTTGCCGGTGAGCTCTTGCAGGTGATCGAATTTTGCCGCGTAAGTGCCGACACCCAAGGTCACCGAGCGCAGCTCGACGATGAGATCGTGCAGCTCCGACATCGGCATGTTGGCTTCGACCTGATCCCAGCCGTCCCAGCCTTCCTTGCCGTCGTAGCCGAGGAGCTGACCGCGCCGTCCGGAGACGATGCGCTGCACCCGGGAGGTGAAAGCGTTCGGCACCGAGATCGAGACGTGGCAGATCGGCTCCAAGAGCACCGGGTTGCATTTCGGCATCGCCTCGGCCATGGCCTGGCGCGCGACCGTCTTGAACGCCTGGTCCGAGCTGTCGACGTCGTGGAATTGGCCGGTGATCAGCGTCACCGCGACATCGACCACCGGGAAACCGAGCGGCCCGCGATTCAGATACTCCAAGACGCCTTCTTCGACCGCGGGGATGTAGTTGCGCGGGATCGCGCCGCCGACCACCGCGTCCTTGAAGGCATGGCCCGTGCCGCGCGGCAGCGGCTTGATCTCGATCTGGATGTCGGCGAATTGCCCGTGCCCGCCCGATTGCCGCTTGAAGCGCGAATGGATCGAGCCCGGCAGCTTGATCGATTCCTTATACGGCACTTGCGGCCGGCGCGAGAGCGTCGCGAGATTGAAGCGATACTTCAGCCGGTCGAGCGCGACCTGCAGATGGATATCGCCCTGGCCGCAGAGCACTTGCTCTTGCAGCTCGGCATTGTGCTCGATCGAGAGTGTCGGATCCTCCTCGATCAGGCGGTGGAGCGCGCCGGAGAGTTTTACATCGTCGTTGCGATTCTGCGCCGCGATGGCGAGACCATAGACCGGTGCCGGAATCGGGATTTTCGGGAAATCCGCCGGCGACGCGCCGGTCGACAGCACCGTGCCGCTGGAAACGCCTTCCATGCGCGCCAGCGCGACGACCTCGCCTGGCCCGGCGGCCGTCGCCTTGGTCGATTGCGCGCCGAGCAATTTCAACACGCCGGCGACGCGCACGCCATTGAGGCTCATGCCTTCGGTCACCTGCCCGCTCCACACCCGCACGAGCGAAAGCTTGCCGGCATTGGCCGGGTGATAGGTTTTGATCACATTGGCGATGGTGTCGCTGGCTTTCGGATCGAGCCTCAAGCGCGCCGCGGTGGTCGCGGCATCCGGCGTCTCGTGTCGCAGCGCCTTGAGCAAGCGGCGCACGCCGTGATCTTGTCCCGCCGCGCCGAAGAACACCGGCACGATCAGATCGCGGCGCAAATTCTGCGTCAGGTGGCGGTAGATGTCCTCCTTCGAGGGCTGCACGTCTTCCAATAATTGCTCGAGCAGCTTGTCGTCGAAGTCGGCAAGCTTCTCGACGAGGCCGGCGCGGCCGGTCTTTTCCTCATCGAGTATCTCATCGGGCAGCTTGATGAGATCGGAAGCGGCACCCGGCTTGTATTTGTAGGCACGCTCGCTGACGAGATCGACATAGCCGTTTGGGTGCTCGTCACCCTCCATCGGCACTTGCCGCAGCACCAGCGGGCGCTGCGACACGCCTTGCAGCGCGGCAAGCACCTCGGAGGCGCGCGCCGACGCCGTGTCCATCTTGTTGATGAACACCATGTGCGGGATTTGGTGATCGTCGAGGAATTTGAAAATCGGCCCCAAGGTCAGGGCGCGCTCGACCTCGGGCTCGCAAACCACGACCGCGACGTCGGCGGCGAGCATCGCGTTCTGCGCTTCCCAGCAGAGCTCGACCGAGCCGGGGCAATCGAGAAAGGTCCAAGGATCGTCGAGATAAGCGGCGCGTGCGACGTTGATCTCGGTCGACATCTGCCGGCCGCGCGCCTCGGGGGTGGAATCGCCGGTGGTGTTGCCGTCTTTTTGGGTGCCGTGTCGATTGATGGTGCCGGAGGCGAATAACAAAGCCTCGAGCAGGGTAGTCTTGCCTGAGAGATAAGGGCCGACCAACGCCGCGCAGCGCGGCCCCGTGGGTCTGTCGCTCATTCGCACGCCTCCTTCGCGTCCATTAGGGGCGCGGCGAAAGCCTGCCGGAATCGAGGCGGGCTATTCGACCGCGCCTGACATTAGGAATTCGATGGTCGCGCCGGACGGGCAGCTTGGCAATCGGAATCTGGAATTCGTCTATAGGTCCTTTCGCAAATGCGAAAGGTCGAGCGAGAAGCCGCCGTTTGACTCCTCCGCCGCTTCTTTGTTCTCTCCAGCCATCGATGGTGTTGCGAGCGGCGCCGCAAACCCGCGGCGCCCGGTGGGAGAGTTTTGCGAGAATGAGCGAGAAACCGACCGGCGAGGGCATCGGGCAGCCTCTGCGGCGGCAGGAGGATCTGCGGTTCCTGCGTGGCCGGGGGCATTACGCCGCCGATCATGTGATGCCGAATATGTGCTTTGCCGCGATGGTGCGCAGCCCGCACGCCTCGGCGCGCATCCTCAAGATCGACACGACCGCCGCCGCGGCCGCCCCCGGCGTGATCGCGATCTATAGCGGCGCCGATTGGGTCGCCGACGGCCGCAAGCCGATTCCGCACGACCCGGCTTACAAAGGCCCGCCCGACGTCGATTTCACTTTTCAGCCCGAGCACAAAGTCTATATCGCGCGTCATTTCCCGATGCCGCCCGAGAAAGTGCAGTATGTCGGCGAACCGGTCGCGATGGTGATGGCCGAGACGCTCGACCAGGCGAAAGACGCGGCCGAGTTGGTCGAGGTCGATTACGAGCCGATGCCGGCGATCGTTCGCGCCACCGATGCGGTCAAGCCGGGCGCGATTCACGTGTGGGACGAGCGCCCAGGCAATCTCGCGCTCGAAGGCGAGGTCGGCGACAAGGCGAAGACCGACGCCGCCTTTGCCAAGGCCAGGCACGTCGTCAAATTCGAGACCTTGATCAATCGCGTCACCGGCACGCCGATGGAGCCGCGCTGCGCGATCGGCTTCATCGACGAGAAAGATCGCTACACGATCTGGGCCGGGACCGGCGGCGGCATGGTGAAGGAGCGCCAGACGCTGGCCGGCGCGTTGGGCGTGAAGCTCGACCAGTGTCGGGCGATGTGCGGCGACATGGGCGGCAATTTCGGCACGCGCAACACCTTCTTCGCCGAGTACGCGCTGCTGCCCTGGGCGGCGAAGAAGCTCGGCCGCCCGGTGAAATTCCTCGCCGACCGCAGCGAATGCTTTTTGACCGACTACGAGGGTCGCGACCTCACCTCGACCGTCGAGCTCGCGCTCGACGAGACCGGCCGCTTCCTCGGCATCCGCGGCACCAATCTCAGCAATATCGGCGCCTATTGCGCACATTTCACGCCGCTGCGCAAAGGCCTCGGCATCATGTCGGGCGTCTACGACATTCGGGCGCTGCATTTCCGCGGTTGCGCGGTGATGACCAACACCGTGCCGACGACGCCCTATCGCAGCGCAGGGCGCCCCGAAGCGATCTACATCATCGAGCGGCTGGTCGATCTCGCCGCGCAGCAATGCGGCTTCGATCCCGTCGAGTTGCGGCGCAAGAATTTCATTCGCCCGAACGCGTTTCCTTATACCAACGGCTCGGGCATCACCTACGACAACGGCGAATACGAGATGGGTCTCGACGCCGCACTGCGCCTCGCCGATTACAACAATTTCGCCACGCGCAAGGCGGAAGCGAAGAAGCGCGGCAAGCTCAGGGGCATCGGCATCTCCAATTACATCGAAGGGGCCGGCGGCGCGCCGCGCGAGCGTGCCGAGATCACCGTCGGCACCAACGAACGCGTCGAGCTCGTGCTCGGCACGATGAACAGCGGTCAAGGTCACGAGACCAGCTTCCCGCAGCTGATCTGCGAATGGCTCGGCGTACCGTTCAAATCGGTCGATTACGTCGCGCACGACACCGACCGGGTCAGCGCCGGCGGCGGCTCGCATTCCGGCCGCTCGATGCGCATCGCCAGCCTTGCCATCGGCGAGGCGACCGACGCGATCATCGAGAAGGGCAAGAAGATCACCGCGCATATCTTCGAGGCGAGCCCGATCGATATTCAGTTCAGCAAGGGCGTCTTCGCCATCGAGGGCACCGACCGACGCATGACCGTGTTCGAGGTCGCGAAAGCGGCGGCGACGCGCAAGGACCTCCCCGACGATCTGAAGGGCAAGCTGGACGGCATCGGCGATCACACCGTCTCGGTCGGCGCCTTCCCCTCCGGCACGCATATCTGCGAGGTCGAGGTCGATCCCGACACCGGCTATGTCCAGCTCGTCGGCTGGTACGGCGTCGACGATGTCGGCCTCGCCGTCAATCCGCTGATCCTCCATGGCCAGACGCATGGCGCGGCGGCGCAAGGCATCGGCCAGGCGATGCTCGAAGACGTCTCTTACGACCGCGACAGCGGCCAGATGCTCGCCGGCTCGTTCATGGACTACGCGGTGCCGCGCGCCGACTACCTGCCCTCGTTCAACTGCGAGCTGATCGAGATACCGGCGGCCAGCCACAAATACGGCATTCGCCCCGGCGGCGAAGGCGGCACGACGCCGGCGCTCGGTGCCTGCATCAATGCGGTCTGCAACGCCCTGGCGGATGTCGGCGTGCGCCATGTCGAGATGCCGGCAACGCCGGAGCGCGTGTGGCGCGCGATACAGGAAGCGCGCGCGGCGAAGTAGTTAGTATCGTCATCGTGCGGCCCTCGTCGAGGACCGAAGCAATCCGGAAGTACCGCTGGATCGCCGCGGCCCCTCCGGAGCATCGCGGCGACGCAAAAATATCGAAGAACAAGGAGGAACGATGAATCTCTATCGGAGGATCGCGCTGGCCGCCGTCGCGGCGGCGCTCTTGGCCGCGCCGGCGAACGCGCAGGACAAGATCCGCTTCGGCAAGGCCTTTCCGGGCTTGTTCCAGTTCACGCCGGTCGATATCGGCGTCGACAAAGGCTTCTTCAGCAAGCGCGGGCTCGAGGTCGAGATCACGAGCTTCTTCGGCGACGCGAAGCAGCAGCAGGCTTACGGCGCCGGCGCGATCGATATGGCGATCGGCGGCGGCGCCGGCATGGCTTTCATCGCCAAAGGCTCGCCCATCCTGGCCGTCGCCGAAGCCGCGGGCCCGCCGCTCGGCATCACCCTCGGCTCGTGGGCCGACACGCAATACAGGACCGTCGCCGATCTCAAGGGCCAGATCGTGACCGGCGCCTCGGTCGGCGATCAGACCGAATGGTTCGTGCGCCAGCTTTCGATCCTGCAAGGCTGGGGGCCGAACGGCTTCAACTATGTGCCGCTGGGCGCGACCGAAGCGCAGATCGCGGCGCTGAAAACGCATCAGGTCGCGGCGGCGCCGCTCGACATCACGACTGCCGTCACGCTCGAATCGGAAGGCCAGGCACGCATCGTCGTGCGCTTCGGCAAGGTGATCACGGCCTATATCAATCACGTGATCACCGCCTCGAACGACATGATCGCCAAGCGTCCCGACGACGTGAAGAAATTCCTCGCCGCGTGGTTCGAGAGCGTCGCCTATTTCAAGGCGCATCGGGACGAGGCGGTGAAGTTCACTGCGCTACTGCTGAAAAAGCCCGAGCCGATCATCGGCCGCGTCTACGACGAAGCAACGCCGATGATCACCGACGACGGCCATTTCGATGCGAAGGGACTCGCGGCGATCCGCCAATCCCTAGTCGACACGAAGATCCTCGACACCCCGCCCGACATGTCGAAGCTCTATACGGAAAAGTTTTTATCGAATTGATTTCTCCCGTCACGGCAAGCGACCAACGGGAGCGAAGCAATCCGGGGCAACCGCCCGATTGCCGGAGCGCTTCCGTCGGCCCGTTGGGGCTTCCTCGGAATGACGGAACGGAACTTTCCCCGCATTTTTTGTTCGTCGCCCGCAAAAGCCGCAAATTTCGACAAGCCGTGGCGCGTCGCCTCGACTAGGCTCAGCCACCGGGCCGAAATCGAGAGCGGCAGCGCGCAGTCATGGATATCGCATATGTCTCCGCCTTCGCGGCGCTCGGCGGATCAATCGTCGGCGGACTGATAACGGGCACGGCCACATGGCTCGCGCAACGCACGCAGATCCAAGCCGGCGAGCGAGCGCGCCAGATTTCCCATCGCGAGGATCTGTTCCGCGATTTCATCGATGTCGCGTCCAAGGCTTACGGCGAGGCCGTCACCAGCGACCAGCCGCAACTGCAAGACCTTATCGGCATGTACGGGATGATCAATCGAATGCAGATCCTATGCCTGCCGGAGACCGTCATCGGCGCCCAGCACGTCCTGCAAACGACGATCGAAACATATTATGAGCCCAATAAGACGTTGCAGGACATTCTCGCGTTGCTGAAGGCGAGTGATGGGAAGGATCCGCTCAACGAATTCGCCGACGCGGCGCGATTGGAGTTGCAAGCGCTCAAAGGCCGGCCCTGACCGCGCTTGGGCAATTCACTCCCCCGCGATGCGCTCGAGATTGGCGTCGCGGATGTCGAAGCCGCCGGATTGGCGGCGCCAGAGGCGCGCATAGGTGCCGCCGCGCCGCACCAGCTCGGCATGCGAGCCGGTCTCGATGATGCGGCCGTGATCCAGGACGATCAGCCGGTCCATGCGCGAGATCGTCGACAGGCGATGCGCGATCGCGATCACGGTGCGGCCCTGCATCAACGTATCGAGCTGCTCTTGGATCGCGGCCTCGACCTCGCTGTCGAGCGCCGAGGTCGCCTCGTCGAGGATGAGGATCGGCGCGTCTTTGAGGATGACGCGCGCCAGCGCGATGCGCTGGCGCTGCCCGCCCGAGAGCTTCACGCCGCGCTCGCCGACATGCGCCTCGAAGCCCTTGCGATGCTGCCAGTCCTCGAGACCCGCGATGAATTCGATCGCATGCGCGCGCCGCGCCGCGTCGTGCACCTGCTCGTCCGTGGCCTGGGGCCGGCCGTAGCGGATGTTTTCGGCGATCGAGCGATGCAGCAGCGAGGTATCCTGCGTCACCATCGCGATATGGGCGCGGAGACTCTCTTGCGTCACGGTCGAGATGTCGGTCCCGTCGATCAGGATGCGGCCGCTCTCGACCTCGTAGAAGCGCAGCAGCAGATTGACGAGCGTCGATTTGCCGGCGCCCGAATGGCCGACGAGACCGACGCGCTCGCCGGGCGCGATCTCGATATCGATGCCGTGCAGCACGCCGCGCGTCGTATTGTAGCCGAAATGCACGTCCTCGAAGCGCACGCGGCCTTCGGTGACGGCGAGCGCGCCGGCATTCGGCAGGTCCGGCATCTGCCGCGGCACCGCGATCGAGCGCATGCCGTCCTGCACGGTGCCGATATTCTCGAAGATCGAGGTGACGTTGCGCGCCACCCAGCCCGAGACGTTCGATATCTGCCAGGTGAGCGGCACCGCCATTGCGACCTCGCCGACGGAGAGCGCGCCCAAGCTCCAGAGCCAAAGCGCCATCGCCGCCGTGCCGACGATCATCGCGGCGTTGAGAATCGCCAGGGTCAGGCCGAAGCCGGTGATGAAGCGCAACTGGGCGCGGAACGTGTCGGTGTGATAGTCGACGGAGTCGCGCACGAAGAGGTCTTCGTCCTTGGGATCGGCGAAGAGCTTCACCGTCAGGATGTTGGTATAGCTGTCGACGACGCGGCCGGTGAGCGTCGAGCGCGCCTCCGACATCGCCTTGCTGCGCAAGCGCACCCGCGGCACGAAATACCACAAGGTCGCGGCATAAGTGAGAAACCAGAGCGTCACCGGAATCGCGAGCCGCGCGTCGCGCGCCGCTAAGAGCGCCAGCGCGATCGAGCCATAGACCAGGATGTACCAGATCGCGTTGATGCCGGAGACGACGCTCTCTCTGAGCGACGGCCCTGTTTGCATGACGCGATTAGCAATACGCCCGGCGAAATCGTTCTGGAAGAAGCTCCAGCTCTGGCGCACGACATGCCAGTGATTCTGCCAGCGCACCATGTTGGAGAAGCCGGGATTGATCGCCTGGTTGGTCAGCATGTCTTGGATCGCTTCGAGGCCCGGCTTGAAGATCAGCAGCACTGCCGCCATACCGACGAGCTGTGGCCAAGCATCGCGCAAGCCGATCTCGGGCTTCAGCGCCGTCAGGATAGAGACGACGCGGCCGATGAACACCGGAATCGAAGCGTCGAGCACGGCGGTGACCGAGCCGACGACGAACAGCCCGATCAGCAGGCCTTTAATTTGCCTTGTGTGATGCCAGTAAAACGCCGCGACGCCGTTCGGCGGCGGCGCCTCGGGGGGCAGCGCGGTCGGGCGCAGCAGATTTTCGAAGAAGCGGAACATCACACTACTCTAAAGGAGTCGCTTCCCCGGACAAGCGGCGAAGCCGCGCGGCCCGTCCCATCGAGCGACGACGAAATTTCGCCATGGACCCCGGCTTTCGCCGGGGAGGCGCAAAAATAGAATGCGGCGCGCGAAGAGCCCGCGTGCGCCTAGACAAGCGCGGCGCAGGCCTTTTGGATACGGCTGCAGGCTTCCTTCAGCGTCTCGTTCGAGGCCGCGTAGGAAATGCGGAAATGCGGCGCCAGGCCGAAGGCCGTGCCCGGCACCACCGCGACGCCCACCGCTTCGAGCAGGTACTCGCAGAACGCCGAGTCCGTATCGATCGGTTTGCCGTCGGGCGTGTTCTTGCCGATCGCGCCGGCGCAAGACGGATAGACGTAGAACGCGCCTTCCGGCACGGGGCAATGGATGCCCGCCGCCTGATTGAGCATTTCGACCACGAGATCGCGCCGGGTCTTGAAGACGGCGTTGTTCTTCGGAATGAAGTCCTGCGGCCCGTTCAGCGCCTCGACGCCGGCGGCCTGGCTGATCGACGAGGGATTGGTCGTCGATTGCGATTGCAGCGCGCCCATCGCCTTGATGAGCTCGGTCGGGCCCGCGGCATAGCCGAGGCGCCAGCCCGTCATGCAATAAGCCTTCGACATGCCGTTCAAGGTCAGCGTGCGCGGATAAAGCTTGGGCTCGACCTGCGCGATGGTCGTGAATTTGAAATCGTCGTAGACGAGATGCTCGTACATGTCGTCGGTCAGCACCCAGACATGCGGATGCTTCAAGAGCACGTCGGCGAGCGCGCGCAGCTCGGCGACGGTGTAGGCCGCGCCGGTCGGATTCGACGGCGAGTTGAGGATCAGCCACTTCGTCTTCGGCGTGATCGCGGCGTCGAGATCCTGCGGCATCAGCTTGAAGCCGTTATTCTCGGGGCAGGTCACCGCGACCGGCGTCCCCTCGCAGAGATTGACGATGTCGGGATACGACACCCAATAGGGCGCCGGCACGATCACCTCGTCGCCCGGATTCACCGACACAGTGAGGGCGTTGTAGAGCACCTGCTTGCCGCCGGTGCCGACCGAGATCTGGTTCGGCTGATAGTCGAGGCCGTTCTCGCGCTTGAACTTCGAGGCGATCGCCTTTTTGAGGTCCATCGTGCCGTCGACGACCGTGTATTTCGTGTCGCCGCGGTCGATCGCGCGCTTCGCAGCGTCCTTGATGTTCTGCGGCGTGTCGAAATCGGGCTCGCCCGCGGCGAGGCCGATGACGTCCTTGCCTTCGGCCTTGAGCATGAGCGCCTTGTTGGCCATCGCGATGGTCGGCGATGGTTTGATCCGCAGCAATCGGTCAGCGATAAAGCCCATAGGGAACCCGCAATTTCGAGAGGTTTGGGAGAGATCGGAGAATAGCGAGAGACGTGCTGCGCCGCAACACGAAGCGCGAATCGGGCGGCGCAGGTATTGACCCCGATCACGCATTTGTATATATAAACGAATATACTAACGATGGCCGAGATCGAGTTCGACCCGCAGAAAAACCGCGCCAATCTCGAAAAGCACGGGATCGACTTACCCACCGCCGCCCACATTTGGAATGACGTGGTGTTGGAGCGGGAAGACGACCGGCGCGATTACGGCGAAACACGAATCGCCGCGCTCGGCGCTGTCGAGGAACGCGTTTTGGTCGTGGTTTATACGGGGACCGGCGCCGACTGATCTCGGCGAGAAAGGCCAATACCGATGAAAGCCAAATCGACCGCTCGACGCTCGCCCGCCTCGCGCCCCGCGAAGAAGATTGACTGGCGACGCTTTGATGCCGCGACGGATGCCCACATCGCCGCCGCGGTCGCGGCCGACCCGGACGCCGCGCCGTTGCTGACGCCCGCGTCGTGGCTCAAGAAAGCGAAGCTCGTGGCACCGGGCGACAAGGAGCTGATCAGCATCCGCCTGGACAAGGATGTGCTCGAACATTTCCGCGCCCGACCGCGCTATCAAACGCGGATCAATCAAATTCTGCGGCTGGTGATGGAGGACGAAAAATCCGGCCATCGCTGATCCGGCGACCCGCTGGAATCACTCCGCCCCGCGCCTTATCTTAGCTTCCCATGCCAATCCTCACCGCCGAGCGCCCGCTGGCCGACCAGGGGAAGCGCTT
>DASXCX010000005.1:0-2350 GCA_036490955.1 Allostellaceae bacterium
GTTGCCGGTGACGATCTACGTGCCGCACGGCAACTCGGTCGAAAAAAACCGGGCGATGAAGGCGTTCGGCGCCAAACTCATCGAATATGGCGAGGATTTCGAGGCGGCGCGGCAGGAAGCCGCGCGCCATGCGATGCGCGAAGGGCTGGAGATCGTGCCGTCGTTCCATCGCGACCTCGTGCTCGGGGTTTCGACCTACGCGCTCGAACTGTTCCGTGCGGCGTCTGATCTCGACGTGCTCTACGTGCCGATCGGGCAGGGCTCGGGCATCTGCGGCTGCATCCTGGCGCGCGATCTGCTCGGCCTGAAGACCGTGATCGTCGGCGTGCAGTCGACCGAAGCGCCGTCCTATGCGCTGTCGTTCAAGGCGGGTTCGATCGTGAGCACCAACTCCAGCAACACCCGCGCCGATGGCATGGCGACGCGCGTTCCCGATGCCGACGCGTTTGCGATCATCCGCGAGGGCGCCTCGCGCATCGCCGAAGTCACCGACGAGGAAATCGGCGCGGCGATCCGCGCCTACTGGAGCGATACGCACAATCTGGCGGAAGGCGCCGGCGCCGCCGCGCTCGCCGCCGCCCTTCAGGACCAGCGCAAGCTTCAGGGCAAGCGCGTCGGCCTCATTTTGAGTGGCGGCAATATCGATTTTGATTTGTTCAACCGATGGGTCGTTGCGGAGAGCGCTGCCCCGGCCGGCGCGAGGGCGACAGCATGAACGCAAAGGAACCCCAACCGATGAACCAGCCCGCGTCCGCCTATTTTCTCGAAGATCGCCACGATCCGACCGAGTCGCATACGCTTTCGGTGCTGGTGCAGAACGAGCCGGGCGTGCTCGCCCGCGTGATCGGGCTGTTCTCCGGGCGCGGCTACAACATTGAAAGCCTCACCGTCTCCGAGACCGAGAGCCAGAAGCATCTCTCGCGCATCACCATCGTCACCACGGGAACGCCGATGGTGATCGAGCAGATCAAGCATCAGCTCGACCGCATGGTGCCGGTCTATCGTGTCGTCGACATGACGCTCTCGGGGCGTTCGATCGAGCGCGAACTGGCGATGGTGAAAGTGCGCAGCTCGGGCGAGCATCGCATCGAGACGCTGAAGCTGGCTGAGGCTTGTCGCGCCCGCGTCATCGACGCCACCACCGAAAGTTTCGTGTTCGAGATCACCGGCGACTCCTCGACGATCACCCAGTTCATCGACCTGATGCGCCCGCTTGGTCTTGTGGAAGTTTCGCGCACCGGCGTTGCCGCGATCGGCCGCGGAGCCGAGGGGATGTGAGTCATGCTGGCGCGCGACTGGTATTATAACCAACGGCGGCGGATGGGACTCGATTCGGCGGTTGCCGCGATCTGCGACCGCCACGACGACAGCGATTTGCGCGCCCGAGCCGCGCTCGCCATGCTGGGCGTCAGGCCGGGATGGCGGGTCGCCGACATCGGCTGCGGCAACGGGGTGCTGGCTTGCGAGGCTGCGCTGATGGGCGCCGAGGTCGATGCCATCGATATTTCGCCGGCCATGCTGGCGCTGGCGCAACTCCAGGCCAAAGACCGCAAGGTCGCGCTCCGCACCCAGTCGGCGGGCCTGTTGAGCTTTTCCTATCAGCCTGAAAGTTACGACCTCATCGTCAGCGAGTTCACGCTGCATCATCTGCCGGATTTCTGGAAATCCGTGGCGCTCGCGCGCATCTTCGCCGCGCTCAAGCCGGGCGCGAATTTCTACCTGCGCGACATCGTGTTTGTCAGGACGCCCGACGGCGCCGATCGCGATGTCGAGGAATGGGCCGACTTCAGCATCAAGAACCACGAATTCGATCGCGACAGCGTCGTCACCCACATGCGCGACGAATATTCCACGTTCGGCTGGGTGATCGAGCGCATGCTGACTGATGCCGGCTTTGCGTTGGCGACCGTCGACTATCACGCGCCGCTGCATGGCACCTATTTGCTGCGCAAACCGAAACACGGCGAGCAGGGGTGACGTGAGAGTGGGTTTAGCCGGATTCGGATGCTGCCTCTTATCCCTCCCCCTTGCGGGGAGGCATAGGCCGCGCTGTGCGGCCGTTCTCAAGGGACGCCGAAGCGAAGCTTCGGCTATGGCGAATGCAATGAACGGCGGGGTGGGGGTGCGAGAAAAAGAACCCTCCACCTTGGCCTTCGCTGCGCTTCGGCTTTCTCTCCCCACCGCTTCGCGGGGGCAGGGATCAACATGAAACCCGCCGATGTTTGTCTCGCCGTGCTGGTCGCGGTGATCTGGGGGCTTGCCTTTTGTGCAAGCCGGATCGCGCTCGACGAATTGTCGCCGGCGCTGTTGACGACGCTGCGGGTCGCGATTGCGGCCGTGCCGTGCCTGG
>DASXCX010000006.1:0-5056 GCA_036490955.1 Allostellaceae bacterium
GCCTATGCCTTCTACAATGCCGGCGATTACGACAGCTGTATCGGCGCTGCGACGCGCTATGTGACGTTGCATCCCGGCAGCACGGATGCGGCTTACGCCCAATACCTGATCGCCGCCTCGCACTACGACCAGATTCCGGACACTTCGCGCGATCAGGGCCGGACCGAGAAGGCCATTGCCGCGCTGGAAGAGGTCATCCGCAAGTACCCGACATCGGAATATGCGGTCAGCGCCAAAGCCAAGCTGGAAGGCGCGCGCGATCAGCTCGCCGGCCGCGAGATGAACGTCGGCCGCTATTACATGGACAAGCACGACTACACCGCCGCCATCAACCGCTTCAAGACCGTGGTTACGCAATATCAGACCACGCGGCATGTCGAGGAAGCGCTGGCCCGGTTGACCGAGGCGTACATGGCGATCGGGATCGTCGGGGAGGCGCAAACAGCGGCGGCGGTGCTTGGGCACAACTTTCCCGACAGCCGCTGGTACAAGGACGCGTATAATCTTGTAAAGTCGGGCGGTCTCGAGCCGAGCGAGAATCAGGGGTCCTACATTTCCAGGGCCTTCAAGAAAATGGGCCTCGGCTAGGAATTTCCTTCGCATGCTGGCGCGTCTGTCGATCCGTGACATCGTCCTGATCGAACGGCTCGATATCGAGTTTTCCCGTGGCCTCGCCGTGCTGACCGGCGAAACCGGCGCGGGCAAATCGATTCTCCTTGACGCTTTTGCGCTGGCGCTTGGCGGCCGGGGCGACGCGGGCCTGGTTCGCCATGGTCTCGAGCAGGGCCAGGTCACCGCCGTTTTTGACGTGCCGCGGGGCCATCCGGTCACGGCCATCCTGTCCGACAACGGGCTCGAGGACCGGAGTGCCGCCGATTCCTGCGAGATGATCCTGCGGCGGGTGCAACTCGCCGATGGCCGGACCCGGGCCTACATCAACGATCAGGCTATCAGCGTGCAAACCCTGAAGGCGGTTGGAACGGCGCTGGTCGAAATTCACGGTCAGCATGACGAGCGCGCTCTGGTCGATGCATCGACCCATCGTCGTCTGCTCGATGCATTTGCGGGACTCGAGAAAGATGTCGCCGCACTGGAGCGGCTATGGGAAGCGCGGCGCGCCGCCAACGCAACCCTCGATGAGCATCGCGCGAGCATGGAGCGCGCCGCACGCGAAGCGGACTATCTGCGCCATGCCTCGGATGAGTTGAAGACGCTATCGCCCAAGGAGGGCGAGGAGACAGTGCTCGCCGAACGGCGGACCACGATGATGCAAGGCGAGAAGATCGCAGCCGACCTGCGCGAGGCGCAGGACGCGGTCGGCGGCAATCACTCGCCGGTGGCGGCGTTATCGGCAGCCGTACGGCGGCTGGAGCGGCGGGCGGCCAATTCGCCGGCGTTGGTCGAGCCGGCGGTCAGGGCGATCGATACCGCGATCAACGCGCTGGAGGAAGCCGATCAGCACCTCGCCGCCGCGTTGGTAGCGGCCGACTTCGACCCCGCAGAGCTGGAGCGCATCGAGGAACGGCTGTTCGCGCTTCGCGCCGCATCGCGCAAATATTCCACGCCGGTCGATCGGCTGGCGGCACTGGCCGCGAAATATGCCGCCGACGTCGCCTTGATCGATGCCGGGGCGGACCAGTTGAAGAAACTCGAAGCGGCCGCAAACGAAGCGGATAAGCACTACGGAGCGGCCGCCAGCAAGCTCTCCGCTGCGCGCGAAAAATTCGCGGAAAAGCTCAACAAGGCCGTGAACGCCGAGCTTGCGCCGCTGAAGCTCGAACGCGCGAAGTTCATCACCCAGGTTGAGACCGATCTCAAATCGCCGGGCCCGCAGGGTTTCGATCGCGTGGAGTTCTGGGTGCAGACCAATCCCGGCACCAAGCCGGGGCCGCTGATGAGGGTCGCTTCGGGCGGAGAGTTGTCGCGCTTCCTGTTGGCGCTCAAGGTTGTGCTCTCTGATCGCGGGTCCGCGCCGACGCTGGTGTTCGACGAAATCGATACCGGGGTCGGTGGCGCGGTGGCGGACGCCATCGGCGCGCGGCTGGCGAGGCTCGCCGGAAAGGTCCAGGTCATGGCGGTGACGCACGCGCCCCAGGTGGCCGCCCGGGCCGATCAGCATTTGCTGATCTCGAAAGACGCGCTGGACAGGGGCAAGCGGGTCGCCACCCGCGTCAACGCGCTCGCCGCCGATCACCGCCGCGAGGAGATCGCCCGAATGCTGGCCGGCGCCGAAATCACCGCGGAGGCCCGGGCCGCGGCGGAACGTTTGCTGCGCGCGGCGACGGCCTGATCTCAGCCAATTCGGGGCCAGCGAAACACCAATCTTGAACCCGGGGATCAGCAGCCACCCGGTCGCGCGGGAAGTTCGGGAAGGCCGGCTCTATGGCCGCTTTTCTCTGAACGACGTTCGTCGTATCCAATGATCATGGCCAGGACAGCAAAACCAAAAACGCTTACCCGCGTCAGCGGTCTCAACAAGGCCCAGGGCAAGGTGGAGTTGAAGCGGCTGGCGATGGAGCTCGAGGAGCACGACAGGCGTTATTACCAGCAGGACGCCCCAACCATCACGGATGCCGAATACGACGCGCTGCGCCAGCGCCTCAAAGCCATCGAAGCCCGATTTCCCGAGCTGGTCACGCCGGACTCGCCGTCCCGAAAGGTCGGCGCAGCGCCGTCGGGCCGTTTCAAGAAAGTCCGCCACGCGCTGCCGATGCTGTCGCTGGACAACGCGTTCAATGAAGCCGATCTGCGTGAGTTTGTCGGTCGCATCGAGCGCTTCCTCAAGCTCGCTGACAGCAACATCGATTTCAGCGCCGAGCCGAAAATCGACGGCCTCTCGATGTCGCTGCGTTACGAGCGGGGCGAGCTTGTAACCGCCGCGACGCGTGGCGACGGCGCGGAGGGCGAGGACGTCACGGCCAATATCCGCACGCTTGAGGACGTGCCTCAGAAGTTGAAGGGCCGCAACGTGCCTGAGGTCTGCGAAGTGCGCGGCGAAGTGTACATGACCAAGAAAGCTTTCCTTGCGCTCAATGAGCGTCAGAAGGCTGCCGGCGACACGATCTTCGCCAATCCACGCAACTCGGCCGCAGGCTCGTTGCGCCAAAAGGATCCATCCATCACTGCGTCGCGCCCGCTCGGATTTTTCGCCTATGCCTGGGGCGAGATGAGTGCAATGCCTGAGAATACGCAGACGGGCATGCTGCACTGGTTCGAGCGCTGCGGCTTCAAGACCAATCCGCTGACGAAGCTTTGTCATTCAGTGGACGAACTGCTCGCCTTCCATCGCCGGATCGAGGAACAGCGCGCCGAGCTCGACTACGACATCGACGGCGTTGTCTACAAGGTGGACCTGATCGATTGGCAGGAGCGGCTCGGCTTCGTGTCGCGCACGCCGCGCTGGGCGATCGCGCATAAATTTGCCGCCGAGCGCGCCACGACCGTACTCAAGGATATCGAAATTCAGGTGGGGCGCACCGGCTCGTTCACGCCGGTCGGCAAGCTCGAGCCGGTTGGGGTCGGCGGCGTCATCGTGCAGAACGTGACGCTTCACAACGAGGACTACATCAAGGCGATCGGTGGCGACGGCGAGCCGTTGCGCGAGGGGCGCGACATCAGGATCGGCGATACCGTCGTGATCCAGCGCGCCGGGGACGTGATCCCGCAAGTAGTCGACGTCATCATCGAGAAGCGGCCGAAGAACGCGAAGCCGTTTCTGTTTCCGAGGAAATGTCCGTGTCACCTGCACACCGATGTGGTGCGCGAGGAAACCGCGACCGGCGAGGAGGGCGCGCGGGCCCGCTGCACCGGCGAGTTCGCCTGTCCTTACCAGAAGATCGAGCACTTGAAACTGTTTGTGTCGCGCCGCGCCTTCGACATCGATGGTCTCGGAGAAAAGCAGATCGTATTTTTTGTCGAGCAGGAGTGGGTGAAGGAGCCGGCCGATATCTTCACGCTGCCTGCGCGCAACGGCAGGATCAAGCTCGAGGCGATCGAAGGCTACGGCGAAACTTCGGTGCGGAACCTGTTCGCCGCGATCGAGCAGCGGCGCAGGATATCGCTGGAGCGATTCATCTATTCGCTCGGTATGCGCCATGTCGGCGAGACCACGGCGCTGGCGTTGGCGCGCGGCTACGGGTCGTGGCAGGCCTTTCACGATGCTTGCCTCAGGGTCGCCAAGAGCGATGAGGAGGCAATGGCCGAAATGGATGCGCTCGACCAGATCGGCGAGACCGTGATCGAAAGCATCAACGCCTATTTCGGCGAGAGCCATAATCGCGGAATTGTCGAACGGCTGACAAAGCAGGTCACTATCCTCGACGCCGAGAAGCCAAAGAGCAATTCGGCGGTTGCGGGCAAGACCGTTGTCTTTACAGGTTCGCTTGAGAAGATGACGCGCGACGAAGCCAAGGCGAATGCCGAGCGTTTGGGAGCAAAGGTTTCCGGTTCGGTATCGAAGAAGACCGATTATGTGGTCGCGGGGCCCGGCGCGGGCTCCAAGCTCGCCGAAGCCGGGAAGCACGGGGTTCAGGTGCTGAGCGAAGACGAGTGGCTGAAGCTGGTCGGGAAATGAAGCCGCATGACGGTTAGAGCGTTTTCGAGCGAATTGGAGCCCGGTTCGCGTGAAGAAAGCGCGTCAAAACAAAGATCAGCTTTGTAGCGGCGCCGTCGCCTCGTCGAGCCACTTCCCGGTTGCGTCGTCCAGCCCGGCGCGGACTTCGCGATGTACCCGCGCGTGGTAATCGTTGATCCATTCCAGTTCCGCCTTGCCGAGCATCTTCGTGTCGATCAGCCGCCGGTCGATCGGCGCGAGCGTCAACGTCTCGAACGCATTCATCGGCTTCTCGGCACCGGCGATGTCAGCGCCGATGACGAGCTCCAGATTTTCGATCCGTATCCCGTAGGCGTCGGTTTTGTAATATCCGGGCTCGTTGGACAGGATCATGCCGCGCTTCAGCGGCGTGGTGCCGAGCTTGGAAATCCGCGCAGGCCCTTCATGGACCGAGGAATAGCTGCCGACGCCGTGCCCGGTGCCGTGCTCGAAATCGAGGCCGGC
>DASXCX010000007.1:0-13314 GCA_036490955.1 Allostellaceae bacterium
CATCGCCGAGGCTTGGCCCAGCACGCCGATGCCGGCGGTGACGTTAAGGCACAGCACCCACCAGATCAGCCAGAATTGCGGCGTCTTCAGCGCGTCGTAGACAAAGACATTGCTGGCGGTGATCAAGCGCGACGACCGCAGCGGCGCCACGTAGCCGGCGGGCGCCCAGCCTTCGGCCGGCACCCGCACGATCGCCGCGCCGACCATCATGAAGCAGAAATAGACGCAGCCGAGCGTGATGAAGGTTTCGGCGACGCCGATATGGCTCGATGTCGTGTAAAGGCCCATCAGCCAGACCGAGAGCGGCGAGGCGATGAAGGCGGCGCCGCCGAATCCCATGATTGCCATGCCGGTCGCCATGCCCGGGCGATCGGGGAACCATTTGATCAGCGTCGAGACCGGCGAGATGTAGCCGATGCCGAGGCCGAAGCCGCCGAGAATGCCGTAGCCGAAATAGACCATCCAGATCGTGTGGACGTAGACGCCGAAGGCGGAGATGAAAAAGCCGCCGGCCCAGCACAGGGCGGCGGTGAACATCGCCTTGCGCGGTCCGCCTTCCTCGACCCAACGGCCGAGCAATGCGGCCGAGACGCCGAGGAAGAAGATCGCGAGGCTGAAGATCCAGCCGATATCGGTCAGCTTCCAATCATCGGGGCCCGATTGCGAGACACCGATGAGCTTGGTCATCGGCAGGTTGAACACGCTGAAAGCGTAAGCTTCGCCGATACAAAGATGAACGCAGAGCGCGGCCGGCGGAATCAGCCATCGGCTATACCCTGGGGGCGCGATCGTGCGCTCTTTGCTCAAGAAGGACATGCGTTTCCCCGTCAGTTCGCGTTGAACGAGGCTTCGTGCCCCGCTGGCATTCTCGGTTGGTCACGTTTTTCCGCGCGCCAGTCACAGTTTCGTGATTTTATAGCCTAGCTGGCGGTATAGCGACGTAAAAGTCGAGCCGGAAAGCGTTTGCTGCACTGCGGTACGAACTGCTTTCGCTGTGCGGCAGCATCAGCGGAGCGGCCGCCATATTTCTGTTAAACGCGATAACCGGTCGCTTGTTTCGCTCAACGCTTCGCGAGGACGCCCGAGGTCCTCGCGCGGACGGCGGATACCAGCGCGGCTATACTGGCTCGCAAAACCAAGGGAGGAGCGTCGAAGTGGACTATCCGAGCGACATCGATCCCGAATCGGGAAACCGTCTCCCGTTGCCGAAACGCGAGGAGCTCGATGCCGACGCCCGGGCATCCTACGACCGCATCGTCAAAGGCGGCGCGGGCGCGATCCGCGGTCTCAAGGGGCCGAGCGGCATCCAGCTCCATTCGGCGAAATATTCGAAACACGCGCGGCCGGTGAACTATTACCTGCGCTACGAGGCCGGCTTCACGCCGCGCGTGCGCGAGATCGCCATCCTCACCACGGCGCGCGAATGCGACAGCCAGTTCGAATGGGCGGCGCACGAGCCCGAAGCGTTGAAAGAAGGGATCGCGCCGGCGTTGATCGACGTGATCCGCAACCGCGCGCCGCTGACCGGCGTCGATGCCGCCGATGCGACGATCATCGCGCTCGGCCGCGAGATGTTCGGCGCGCGCAAGGTGAGCTCGCAAACCTATGCCGCGGCGCTCAAGCAATTCGGCCGCCGCGCGCTGGTCGATCTCGTTGCGCTGATGGCGAATTACGCCGGCACCGCCGCCATCCTCACCGCTTTCGACATGCAGCTCGATCCCGGCACCGAGCCGGGTCTGCCGCCCCGCTAAGACAGGTCCTTCGCGCGAGCGCTGTGCTAAGCTCCCCCTGATCGTCACAAAACACGAAAGACGATCGCGAGGGAGGATAAGGCCATGAAGCTCAAGACCATTGCGCTTGCGGCGGCGGTTGCTGCTTTCGTTGCCGGCAGTTCGAGCGGCGCCAGCGCCGATCCGTGGAAGGTCCGCGTCGGCTGGGTGACGACACCGACACATGCGCAGCCGATCATCGACGAGCTGCACAATCGCCATCCCGAGGTCTTCCCGAATTACGGCAAGACCTACGAGGTCGATAGCCTTCATTTCCAAGGCACGACGCCGCAGATCGAGGCGCTCGCCACGAACGATCTCGATATCGCGGCTTTTGGTCCGGAAGCGCTCGCGCTCGCGGTCGACAACGCGCATCTCGATGTGCGAATGATCGCGGATGTGTTCCAGGACGGCGTGCCCGGCTACGGAACCATCACCTATGTCGTCCGCAAGGACAGTTCGGTCCAGAAGATCGAAGATCTGCGCGGCAAGGTGGTCGCCACCAACGCCATCGGCTCGTTTGGCGATTCGGCGATGCGCATCAATCTGCGCGCGCACGGTTTGGGCGACAAGGATTTCACCACCGTCGAAGCGAATTTCAACACCATGCCGGCGATGCTCGACCAAGGCAAAGTCGAGCTCATCAATCTGCTGCCGCAATTCCGCTATCTGATGACCAAGGAAGACAAGTACCGTCAGCTCTTCACGGCGTCGGATGGCGAGGGCCGCATCCAGGCGGTGCTCTGGGCGATGCGCGCCGATGTGCTCGCGGCACATCGCGCGGCGGTGGTCGATTTCCTCGCCGATCATATCCGCGCGATCCGCTGGCTCCTCGATCCGGCGCATCACGATGAGGCGGTGGCGATCTGCGCGGCGGTCACCAAAGCGAAACCCGAGACGCTGGCTTACGTCTTCACCAAGGAAGACTCCTATCGCGCGCCCGACGGCAAACCCGACGTCGAGGGCACGCAGCATGCGCTCGATGTCGAGCTGAAATACAACATCATCAAGCAGACCGTGAAAGTGGCGCCGAAATATGTCGATCTCGGTCCGGTCGAGGAAGCGGCCAAGCGCGTGGGTGGAGGTTCGTGAAGCATGACATTGCCTGGTGAAGAGCCGATAGCACCGACGCGGCTGCTCTCGATCCCGATGAGCGACGGCGTGAAAATCGCCGCCGCTCTCTTTCTGCCGCCGGGCAAGGAGCGTTTCCCGGCGCTGTTGGCCGCGTCACCCTATCGCTTCGACAACGATATGGTGCCGGCGATACCGATGTTCCTGTGGCGCGAGACCGGGCCGATCGGCTGGTATCTCGAGCAGGGCTATGCCTATGTGCATATGGATGTGCGCGGCACCGGCCGCTCGGGCGGCGAGTATCGCTATCAATGCAAGCACGAGCAGCGCGATCTCTACGAGGTCGTCGAATGGCTTGCGGCGCAAAGCTGGTCGAACGGCAAGGTCGGCGGCATCGGCCAGAGCTATTTCGCGCGCTCGCAATGGTTCATGGCGACGCAAAACCCGCCGCATCTCGGCTGTATCGCACCTTATGACGGGCATGTCGATACCTACCGCGATTCCGCGTATACCGGCGGCATCCCGGGCAATTACCCGACGAGCTGGTGGGACCAGGTGCGGACGCTCAACCGCTATCCCCATGCCGGCAAGCCGCGTTTCGTCGAATACGACTATCCGGCGCAGGTGAAGCGCCACCCGACCTACGACGCGTTCTGGCGCGAGCGCGCCGCGGCCGAGAAGCTCGGCAAGATCAAGGCACCGGTCTTCTCGATCGGCGTCTGGAGCAAGGTCGATCTCCACTTGAACGGCAATATCGTCGGCTATCAGCGCGCCGGCGGCCCGAAGAAGCTGCTGGTGTTCGGTTCGTCCGATCTTTATGCCGCGGTCGCCAATTATTCGAGCATCGCGTTCCACGAGAAATATCTGCTGCCGTTTTACGACTGCTATCTGAAAGGCAAGCGCACATCCTATCTCGACGAGCCGGAGGTGCGATACTTCGTGACGGGCGCCGAGCGGTTCGACAATGCGCCGTCCTGGCCGCCGCAGAATTCGCGCTATGTGCCCTATTATCTCGGCGCCGGCCCGACCGGGAGCGTCGCGTCGCTCAACGACGGCGCGCTCTCGACGGATGCGCCGGAGACGCAAGACAGCGCGACGGTCTTCGACTATCCGAACGCGGATTGGCGCATCGGTGTCGTCGGCTTCGGCAAGGATGGACGTCCCGATGCGGTACGGCGCGTGCTGACCTTCACGACGCCGCCGCTCGAGCGCGATCTCGAGATTGCCGGGCCGATCGAATTCGTTCTCCATGCCGCGTCGAGCCGGAACGATACCGATTTCTTCGTGAAGCTGTCCGAGCAGATGGCGCAAAGCGAAACCGAGCGTCAGGCGGATGTTCAGCCGCGCTCGCGCATCGTCACGAAGGGCTGGCTGCGCGCCTCGATGCGCGCGATCGACAAGAAGCTGTCGAAGCCGCATGCGCCGCATTACAGCCACACCAAGCCGCAGCTGCTGACGCCGAACCGGGTCTATGAGTTCACCATCGCGGTGATGCCGACGGCCTACCGCTTCAAGGCGGGGAGCCGCATCCGGCTCGAATTGGCGAATGGCGATTCAACCGTGACCGAAGCGCATTTCTCGCATTTCTATACGCCGGACAAAGTCGGTCGTGACACGATCCACCACGACACGCGCCATCCCTCGCGTCTGCTGCTGCCGGTGGTGGACGGCGCGAACTAGAGCCTCAAATCCCGGCATACCACTCGTAGCCCTGATCTTCCCAATAGCCGCCTTTGCCGCCGCGGATGTTGGCGAAGCTTTCCACCAGCTCGATGCGCATGATGTATTTCGCCATCTTGTAGCCGAGCTGGCGCTCGTCGCGCAGCCGCAGCGGCGCGCCATACGCCGTGGGCAGCGCGGCATCGTTCATCTCATACGCAAGAATGGTCTGCGGATGATAGGCGCCGGCGAGATCGATGCTCTCGTAGTAGCGGCTGTCGCTGCCGTCGAGCGTCTGCTCCATCGGGTCGGCGCAATAGAACATCACATAGCGCGCCTCAGGCTTCGGCCTGGCGCGATCGAGCACCGCGCCGAGCGGCACGCCTTTCCATTTGCCGATGCAGCTCCAACCCTCGACGCAGTCATGCCGGGTGATCTGGGTGCGCGACGGCAACGCACGGAGCTCGGCGAGCGACAGCGTCGCCGGGTGCTCGACCAAGCCGCCGATTTCCAACCGCCAATCGCGGAAACCGGCCTTGGCGAGCGCCTGATAAGCCGAATCCTCGGGATCGGTCGTGCCGTTGGCGCGGAACAACTTGGAGAGATCGGCCTCTTTGTATTCGGGCGCCAGCGCATTCTTGCCGGTGACGGCGCGCTGCACCGTGCGCGTCAGCGTCTCGGCGCGGTCGAGGATGGCGACGAACCAATCGCTTTTCGAGAGCTGGTCGCAGCCGGCGAGCGGCAGCAGCGCGGCGCTGCCCAGTGTGCGGGCGAGGAAAGAGCGGCGGGCCCAATGAGCAGGGGCAGGGACATCAGGCTTGCTCATGATCTTCTCCGATGTCGTACCAGCCGGTGATCATCGAGCGCAGATTGTTCCAGACGCCCGAGACCAGGACCATGACGAGGTGGATGACGACGAAAGCGAGGAAGGCGAAGGCGATGATGAAATGAATGGTACGCGCCGATTGCCGGCCGCCGAAAATATCGAGCAGGATCGGATAGCTCGCATCAAGCCGCGGTGACATCGCGAGCCCTGCCAGCACCATGACCGGGCCGAGCAGGAAAGCGACGATCAGATAGGTCAGCTTCTGGATGACGTTGTAGTGCTTCGCTTCTTCGCCTTTCGGGAAGCGCAGCCGCAGATGCGCGCCGATCGATTGCGGGATATGGCCGAGCTCTTGCGGCATCGGTACGAGATCGCGCCGCAGATGCCGGCCGATGATCGATGAGATGCCGTAGACCAAGCCGTTGATGACGAAGATCCAAGCAAAGAAGAAATGCCAGCGGCGGCCCATGGCGAGCCAGAGATCGCTCGGCAAGGTTGCCCAGGCCGGAAAGCCGCGCGCGGAACCGGGATCGCGCGGATCGCCCGAGAGGCCGAGCACGCCGCTCGTGTCGATGGAATGGCCGCCAATGGTGGTGACGCCTTCGACGCGGCCTTGCGCGTCCTGGATCGTGCCGATGGCGAAAAAAGGGTTGTCGAAAGCCGCGGCCCGGCCCCAATAGAGCGCGGGATGCGCGTTGAAGATCTGCAGCCCGCTCATCAGCAGGCCGGTCATGCAGATGACGTTGATCCAATGCGTCACGCGGACCCATAGCCGGTGACGATAGAAGCGGCGCTCATTGCTCACGGGGCGTTCTCCATCGCATAAGAGAAGGCGCCGGCCGGGCGGCACGGTTTGGGGGAAGCGAACCGCCCGGCCTTGATGCCCTAGAGGTTAATTGGGCATCAGCACCTTATCGACAACCAGGATGACGCCGTTGCTCTGATAGACGTCGGCGATCGTCACCATCGCGGTGTTGCCCTTCGCATCGGTGACCGCGAGCTTCTTGCCGCTGCCGGTGACGGTCAGCTCGTCGCCTTCGACGGTCTTCAGCGACGCGCGGCCGCCGTTGTGCATGATCTGCTCATCGAGCGCTTTCGTGTCGAGCCGGCCCGCGACGACGTGATAGGTCAGCACCTTGTCGAGCGTCGCCTTGTTCTCGGGCTTCAGCAGCGTGTCGACCGTGCCGGCGGGCAGGGCGGCAAAAGCCTCGTTGGTCGGGGCGAAGACGGTGAACGGCCCGGCGCCTTCGAGCGTATCGACGAGGCCGCCGGCTTTGACGGCCGCGACCAGCGTGGTGTGGTCTTTGGAATTCACCGCGTTCTGGATGATGTTCTTGGTCGAATACATCGGCGCGCCGCCGACCATCGGATCTTCCGCGGCAAAGGCGGAACCGGCGATGGCGAGGCTGACGAGGGCGGTGGCGCCCAAAGCTTTGAATGTGATCATGATGGCTCTGCTCCCTAGAGGGTCTCCCGCGGGCTCGGCCTGCCCGTTGCCTGCGCGGTTTCATTTCCTCTACGAAGCGGTTTCGCGACCGGATGCAGCGTGCATCCAAAAAAAGCATCCGAAACGAGTATGGGCCCGTAATCCCTTGTGACTGCACCGGTGGACACAAAGCGCATTCCGCGCCACGGTACCGCGCGGGGGATGGGCGTAGGGCCCAAGGGGATATGAGCGACGTCCAAACGGCCATCGGGCTGGCAACGACCGCGACGCTGATCGAGGCGGTCGCGCGTGGCAGCCGTCCGGCGCTGAAGCGGCTGTACGAGCTCGAATCGCGCCGGCTCTATGGCATCGCGCTGCGTATTGTGCGCCGGCAGGATGTCGCCGCCGACGTGCTGCAGGAAGCCTTCATCCAGATCTGGCAGAACGCGCAAAGCTACTCGAGCGAACGCGGCGCCGGCGGCGCATGGCTCACCGGCATCGTGCGCTTCCGCGCGCTCGATGCGGTGCGCAAGCACGGGCGCGAGGTGCTGTCCGACGATCCTGGATTGGGCGACGAGGCGCAGGAGCCCGATGTCGTCGATCGGCTCGCCGCGAAGGCCGAAGCCGGCGCGCTGAAACGCTGTCTCGGCGGGCTCGACGATCAGCAGCGGCGCTGCGTCACGCTCGCCTTCGTCGACGGATTTTCTCATGTGGAGATCGCGGAGCGCATTGCCGCGCCGCTGGGCACGGTCAAAAGTTGGGTGCGGCGCGGCTTGATCGCGTTGCGGAGCTGTCTCGAATCATGATCCCCCAAGACCGCGACGAACTGAACGCCTTGGCCGGCGAATATGTCTTGGGTGTGCTCGAGCCCGCGGAGCGCCGCGAGCTCGAGGCCGCGCTTGCGACCAACGCGAGCTTGCGCAGTGCGGTCGCCTTCTGGGAGGAGCAATTGCATCCGCTGTCGTCGCTTGCCGCACCGGCCGAGCCGCCCATAGGCCTCTGGGAGAAGATCGCGACGCAGCTCGAGGCGATGCCGCAAGCAGGCGTGACGCGTTGGTGGAACCGGCCGGCGCCGTGGCGCTGGGCGACCGGCGGCTTTGCCGCCGCTGCTGCTGCGCTGCTGCTCTATATCGCGCTCGGCGGTTCTCCGGCGACGCCGAATTACGTCGCTATGTTGCATTCGCCGCAACAGCAGGATCAAACGAGCCTTATTGCCACGATTGGCCGCGATGGTCTCACTGTTCGCATGATTGCCTCGGCTGCGCCGCCGCCGGCGGGCCGTTCTTACGAGCTTTGGGCAATCGCGCCCGGCGCCACGACGCCGCAAGCGATCGGAATCATGCCCGAGAGCGGCGTGCTGCGCATCGCCGCGCTGCCCCCCGACGTGCGGCTCGGCGCGACCTTGGCGATCAGTGTCGAGCCACCCGGCGGCTCGCCCGATCAGCACAAGCCGAGCGGGCCGGTGGTCTTCGTCGGCGCGGTCGAATCCCTCTAACGGATTTAGACGGCGCCCAGCATCGCCTCGATCTCGTCGACCGTCTTTACCTCGGCGAAGACGCGCTGCATCGTCTTGAGCTCGGCCTCATGCGTGTCGCGATGGACTTCGGCGACTGCGTCGCTGGCGAGGATCATGCGGTAGTTGTGCTCGACGCCGCCGCGAATGGTGGTCGAGACGCAGACGCAGGTGGTGACGCCGCAGACGATGCACGTCGTCACGCCGAGATTGCGCAGGATCGTGTCGAGCGGCGTGTTCGAGAAGCCGCCGAAGCCCTTTTTGACGACAAGATGCTCGCCGTCCTGCGGCTTTAGCTCGTCGATGATCTGCGCCCCCCAGCTCCCTTCGGTGATGAAGGTGCGGTTGCTCGAGAGCGATCCGCGCGTCGCGCGCCAATAGGGAAATTGCGCGTCGGAATAATCGGGCTTCAGCACATGCGCGATATAGACGACAGGACGCCCCGCCTTGCGGAAAGCGGCGGCGAGCTTCGCCGCCGGGCCGACGGTGCCCATGAGGAAAGGCATGTCGATCTTCGCTTCCGGATTCTCGCGCGCGCGATGAGCAAAGCCGCCCTCGGGATGCACGAAATCGTTCTGCATATCGACGACGATCAGCGCCGATGTCTTGATGTCGGGTCCGGTCGATGCTGTATCGCTCAATGCTCGGCCTCGATATTCGCGAGTTCCGCCTTGAAGGCCGCAAGAACTTTGTCGCCGTCGGGCGCGGCCTTCGCCCAATTCTCGTTGAGCGGCTCGAGCTTCTTCTGCCAGGCCGTGGTCTGTTCCGGCGTCAGCTCGACGATCGTGCGTTTGTCGCCGCGCGCGATGGTCGCATCCTTGCCGGTCTTGCGCTCGCCATCCCACCACGCACCGAAGGCGCGGCTCTCGGCTTCGCCCGAATGCTTGTCGAGGACCTTCTGCGCTTCCGGCGAGAGTGAATCCCACACCGTTTTGGTCATGAACATCATGGCCGTCGAGGTGCCGAGGCGCGTGTCGACGTGGTAGCTCGTGACTTCGGCGAGCTTGAACGGATCGAAGGACGTCCATGCGACCGCAGCGCCATCCGCCGTGCCGCGCTGGATCGCCTCATACATCTCGCTCAAGGGAATGGAGAGCGGCGAACCGCCGAGGAGAGTGATCGTGTCGGCATTGACCTTCGAGGCGACGACCAGTTTCGCGCCGCCAAGATTGTCGAGCGATTTCAGCGGATGCGACATGTGAATGCCCGATGGCGTCAGGGCGATGATCATCAGCGGATGGAGATCGGCGAATTCGTTGCCGAGGACACCAGCTTCATAGAGCCGCCACAATGCTTGCGAGCCATCGGCGGCGCTTTTCGCCATGAAGGGGAGGGTCGCGACATCGGCGCGCGGGAATTTGCCGGCGACGGTGCTCAGCAATCCCCAGGACACTTGCACCACGCCGGTTGTCACACGGTCGTAATAATTTGCAACGCTGGCGATGGCGGTGCCGTCGCGCACATCGAATTGGATAACGCCCTTGCCGTCCTGGTTGATCGCCTCGGCCCAGGGATGGAGGAATTGGATGTTGAGGCGGGTCGACGGTGCATTGGTGGTGGCGAACATCAGCACGCGCTCTTCGGCGCGGGCGGCGCCGACGGCGAGCAAGGCAGCCAGCAGAACGGTCAATCGCAGCAGCGATCGCATAATGATCGATCTCCTCCCTCGCGCCCGGCTTGCCGGGTCGTGTGACTTTATTCTAGCGGGCGCCGCCGTCGAAAGCGCTATGGCGGCGGGCTCTTTTATCGGGCGAAGATCAGTGGTGGGAGAGGCCGGTTGTATCCGGTAGGGAGATAATCGCGGCCTCGATCAAGCTGGCGGCCTTTTCGCGGTTTTGCATAAGCGCCTCGGTCCAGGCGTAGCGCAGCAGGCGGTCAAGTGCGAGATAAGGGGCAAGCAATTCCTGGCCGGTTCCGTCGGTTTCGGCAGCCTCGACATCGTCTTCCGTGTTCAGGCTCATTGTCTTTCCCACCACCCCTGTGCGATGGCCGCGACCATGCGCCGAAGCTGCATCCGTATGGGTCATTCAAATTCTATATCAGGTCATTCTGATCGGCAATAACGGTCCGCGCACCCGTTTGGTGCGTGTGAAGGTTCGTTCACTCGCAAATCCGTGATCGATGCCGTCGCGGCTCTCCGGAGGAGAGTCCGCCGCGTTGCCGCAAGACGAAACATAGTAAATAGCGGGCTTCGCGAGCCTGGCGTTATTCCGCTTCGCGCTTGAAGGGCGAGAGCCCTTCTTCGAGCTCTTCCATCTCACTCTCGATGCCGCGCCGCTCGCGGGCGCAGAAATCGGCGACCGCGCGCTGGAAGCCCGGGTCGCGGATCCAATGCGCGCTGTAAATCGGCGAAGGCAGATAGCCGCGCTGTATCTTGTGCTGACCCTGGGCGCCGGCCTCGACGCGTTTCAGGCCGTGCGCGATCGCGAAGTCGAGAGCGCGGTAATAACAGACCTCGAAATGAAGGAACGGGTAGTCGCCGTTGCAGCCCCAATTGCGGCCGAAGAGCGTGTCGCTGCCGAGCAGATTGAGCGCGCCGCCGATCCAGCGCTCGCCCTTGCGCGCCATGATGAGCACGACCTTGTCCGCCATGCGCTGGTGCAACAGCGTGAAGAATTCGCGCGTCAAATAGGCCGACCCCCATTTGCGGTCCGAGGTCGACATATAGAAGCGAAAGAACACGTCCCAATGGGCGGGCTTCAACGCGTCGCCGGTCAGGGTCTCGATCTCGATGCCGCCATCGAGCGAATCCCGGCGCTCGCGCCGGATCTGCTTGCGCTTGCGCGAATTGAGCGCTTCGAGAAACGCGTCGAAGTTCTTATAACCGTCATTCTCCCAATGGAATTGGCGGCCGATGCGCTGCACGAAGCCGGCTTCGCCGAGCTGCCGCCATTCCGTTTCCGGCATGAAATTGACGTGCAGCGACGAGATTTTGCGCGCCTTGGCGATCTCGATCATCGCTGCGATCAGCGTATCCCTGATCTCGGGATCGGCCGCGGGATGCAGCAACAGCCGCGGCCCGGTCGCGGGCGTGAAGGGCACGGCGGCGAGGAGCTTCGGGTAGTAGCGCCCGCCGGCACGCTCATAGCCGGAAGCCCAGCCGTGATCGAAAATATATTCGCCGTAGGAGTGGCTTTTCAGATACATCGGCACGGCGCCGAGGATGCGTTTCGCGCCATCCTCGATAACCACATGCTGCGGCAGCCAGCCGGTCTCGCGTGTTGCCGAGCCCGATTCCTCGAGCGCCTGCAGGAAGGCGTGGCAGACGAAGGGATTGTCGGCGCCGGCGCAAGCGTCCCAGGCAGCGGCCGGGACGCTGGAGAGATCGTCGACGACCCGGACCGTCAGCCGCTCGCCGCCATCGGCCATCTAGCGTACCTCGAGCACCGCATCGACCTCGACCGCGGTGCCGCCGGGCAGCGAGCCGACCCCGACCGCGGTCCGGGCATGCCGTCCGGCATCGCCGAAGACCGCGACCATCAGATCGGAAGCGCCGTTCACCACTTGCGGCTGATCGCCGAAGCCCGGCACCGCGTTGACGAAGCCTCCCAATCGCACGACGCGTACGACACGGTCGAGATCGCCGTCGAGCGCGCGTTTGGCTTGTGCGAGCAAATTGAGCCCGCAGAGCTTGGCCGCTTCCTTGCCTTGTTCCACCGAGATTTCGGCGCCGAGCTTGCCGAGAAAGCGGCGCTCGCCATTCCATTGGCAAATCTGGCCTGAGAGGAAGAGAAGACTGCCGCTGCGCACGGCCGGGATGTAATTGGCGATCGGCGCGGCGGGGTTCGGCAATTCGAGCTTCAACTCGGCGAGGCGCTGGTCGATTTTTCCAGCCATGGCATTTCTCCTAGGTCTATCGCCCGAGTTTAGCCGATCTCGCTGCTTTCCCAATACCGCCACGGCCGGGCTCGTCCCGGCCATCCGCGGCTTTCAACGCCGCATTTTGATGTGTCATGGGTATGCGATAGTCTTCGCGGCGCCGTAATGCCAACCAAGGCGTGCATGGCCGGGACAAGTCCGGTCATGACGTATGTTGTAAGGGATTGTGCGTGATCCGCTTTGCTGCCGTTCTCGTCCTCGCGTTTTTCGCGGTCTTGCCCGCCCAAGCCGCGGCGCTGCTCGATGCGCCGATCTCCTTCAGCGCCACGCGCACCGTCACGATCGACGGCAAGCCTTATACGGGTGCGATGTTCCACGAGCCCGGCCGCGAGCGCGACGAGCAGAAGCTCGGGGCGATGGAGATGGCTTTCATTCTCGACGGCCAATCGAGCCAGGGCTTCCTCGTCGTGCCGAGCATCAAGACGTACGTCGCTTTTCCGTTCCCGCCGATGCTGTCGGCCCTGGTCGATGCCGAGATGGAGAAGCAGAAAGCGGTCGGCGATGACACGATCGATCACATCCCGACCATCAAATATCGCGTCGACCAGACTACGTCCGACGGGACGCACGGCGAAGGCTTCGCCTGGGTGAGCAAGCGCGGCGTGCTGATGCAGTTGGACGGCGTCGTGACCTCGCCGTCGGGGCGCAAGACCAAGATCGCAATGAAGCTCGCGGACGTGAAAGAAGGCCCGCAGAGGCCCGAGCTTTTTGTTCGCCCGGTTGATATGAACGAGCTGCCTTTTCAGGCGCTCGCGCCGCTGCTCAACGGCATCATCATTAAATAAAAAAGCCGGCTATCCCAAGACGGATAGCCGGCTAGTCAACTGCGCGTGGCCCCTCGCCATTGGCGAGGGTCATTCGGGTGTAGGCGCGGCGGGCATCCATCATCCCCGACGCGAGGCTAAAATCTTTGTCAGGAAGCCGCGCTGGGCACGACCGCTGCGTCGCTCTGCATCGCATGGCGGAGATTGAAGAGGGCGATCGCGACCACCCCGATCACCGCCGGCAGGACGTTGGTCAGGACGACGTTCGAGGGGGCGAAGGCCGCGCCGACGAGAATGCCGCCGACCGCCGGGCCGATCACGGCGCCGATGCGGCCGATGCCGAGCGCCCAGCCGATGCCGGTGGCTCGGATCGCGGTCGGGTAGAACATCGCCGAGATGGTGTTGAG
>DASXCX010000008.1:0-6536 GCA_036490955.1 Allostellaceae bacterium
TGCCGAGACGCGCGATTTCGACGGCACGGTGAATTTCATCTTCCAGCCTGCCGAAGAAGGCTTGGGCGGCGCGAAGGCGATGATCGAAGACAAGCTCTTCGAGCGCTTCCCCAGCGACATCATCTTCGGCATGCATAACCGGCCAGGTCTAGCCGTCGGCAAATTCGCCATCCGGCAAGGACCGATGATGGCCGGCGGCGCCTATTTCGATATCGCGATCGAAGGCCGTGGCGCGCATGGTGCCCGGCCGGAATCGGGCGTCGATCCGGTGCTCGTCGCGAGTCATATCACGACAGCGCTGCAAAGCATCGTCGCCCGCAATGTGCGGCCGCAGGACACCGTCGTGCTCAGCGTGACGCAGATCCATGGCGGCGATGCCTACAATGTCATCCCCGCGGGCGCGGTGATGCGCGGCACGGCGCGCGCCTTCAGCCGCGAGACGCTCAGCCTGATCGAAACACGCATGCGCAAGATCGCCGAGGGTATCGCCGCGGCGATGGGCGGATCGGCGGCGCTCGATTTCCGCCTCATCTTCCCGCCGCTCGTCAACAACGCCGATGCGACCCAGTTCATCGCCGATTGCGCGTCGGAGCTGGTCGGGGCCGAGGATGTCGATCGCGCCGGTGGCCTCACCATGGCGTCGGAAGATTTCGCCTACATGCTCGAGCACAGGCCGGGCGCCTATATTCAAATCGGCAATGGCGACGGCGAAGGGGGCTGCGAGGTGCACAACCCGGGCTACGATTTCAACGACGGCGCGCTTACGCTCGGCGCCAGCCTCTTCGCTCGGCTGGCCGAGAAAAAGCTGGCCCGCGTCTAAACGCTACTCGACGATTAGCTTCGCCGCATCGACGGGCTGTTTCATCACGCCGAGCTCGACGCCGAGCTTGGCGACAAAATCGAAATCCCTCGCTTCGAGCTTCGTCGCGAAGGTCGCCATCGATGTCGGGTCGACGAAGCCCATATCCTTCTGCTCGATCGCCCGCGCCTCGTCCGGATGCGCATCGATATAGGCGATGCCGTCGAGCAGCGACGCACGGAAAGCTGCGACCTCGGTCTTGTGCTTCGTCGCCCAATCGCGCGTCGCCATCCAGAATGAGCCGAGCACGTCGGGATTGACCTCGGAGAAGAAATCGACCGAGCGCATCGCCGCGCCCGAAGCGACGATGCGGCCGCGGATCGGCTCGATGGGCGTCGCCGCGTCGATCTGGCCCGATTTGAGCAGATCGCCCATTTGCAGCATCGGCGTCTCGACGAAGCTGACTGCCGCCACCGGCACGTTATGCGTGATCAGCCATTTGCGCAGGAACATGTCGATGATGCTGTTGAAACCGGGAACGCCGACCCTGTGCCCTTTCAAATCCTCGGCCTTCTCGATCGTCACGCCGGAGCGGGTCACGAAGCTGATCTTCGCGTTGTTTTTGACCAGCCGTGCGCCACCGGCTATCGCCACGAGATCGAGCCCGCCTTCGTTGGCGAGCAGGATATTGGGTGGCGTCGCGTAAGCGATCTGCACGCTTTCGGAAACCAGCATCGGCGGCACGACCGACGGCGTCGGCACGATCTGCAAGGTCACGTCGAGCCCGTTCTTAGTGAAGATACCTTGGTCGCGTGCGACGAAAGCGGGGAGGAAATCAACGGCAGGTCCGAGCCCGACCTTCAGCGGTATTGGCGTCTGACCTGTAGCCGGCGAGACGGAGGCAAGCGGCGAGAGCAGCGCCAGAGCAACGACGAAACTGCGCCAGGATTTGGGCATCGATCTTCCCCCTCAGAAGCAGCCGAGTGCCTAGCCAATTTCCTGCTGGCGAGAAAGCTCTTGCGCGCTCAATGATCGCGTGCCACTGCTCCCTGAAACATTGTCTCTTCACTCGGCCGGTGCGGCGCGATGGCCGCTGACCTCGGCGCCCGCGTCGGGCTCCAGCCGCACGAACCAACCCGTCGAGGCCAGCGTCACGAGCGCCATCAGGATGACGGTGATCCGCATATCGGTGAGCGACATGTCGTCGGGGGAGCCGCCGCGCAGGACGAGCACGAGATTGAGCACCATCGCCGCGAAGGCGACGCCCATGCCGTTGGACATTTGCTGCACCATGCTTGAGAGGCTCGACGCCGCGCTCATGCGCTGCGCCGGAATGTCGGCGAACGCCATGCTGTTGAGCGCGGTGTATTGCAACGAGCGAAAAAAGCCCGCAACCGTCAGGATGGTGAAGATGAGGATCGGCGCCATCGCCTCGGTGAAGACGACGCAGATCGCGACGCCGACCACGCTGATCAACGCATTGACGGTGAGCGCCGTACGAAAGCCCCAGCGCCGTAGGATCGGGATCGCCGCAACCTTCATGGCGAAAGAACCGATCGCTGCGGCAACCGTCATCAGCCCGGAAAGAAACGCGGTATAGCCGAGCCCAACTTGCAGCAGGATCGGCAGCAGATAATTGAGCGAGGACGTTCCGACGCGGAACACCGCGCCGCCGAGCACACTTACCGAGAGTGTCGAGACCCGCAGCAGGGTCGGATCGATCACCGGATGGGGCGTCCGCCGCAGATGCCGCGCCGCAAGCAAACCCGCAACGATCACGACGATGCCGATAACCGTCACCGCGTTCCAGTCGACCTGCGGCCGTTCGACGAGATCGCAGACATAGACGAAAGAGGCAAGCGCGGTGCCTGTCATCAGGAAGCCCAGCCAGTCGAGCGACGGCGTCTCAGGCTCGCGGTAATTCTCAATGAAGCGCGTCACTAGGCCAAAGCCCAGAAGGCCCATCGGCACATTCAAGAAGAATATCCAGCGCCAATTCGCATAGGTGGTGATGAAGCCGCCGACCGGCGGCCCCAAAGTCGGGCCGATCATCGCCGGGATCGTCAGATACGCCATGGCGGTGACGAACTCAGATTTGGCGACGCTGCGGAACATGATGAGACGGCCGACGGGCACCATCATCGCCCCGCCCATACCTTGCAGCACCCGGGCGCCGGCGAGTTCGGCGACATCGTTGCAGAGGCCGCACAGCACGGAGCCGAGGACGAAGATGGTGATCGCGGTGCGGAACACGGTCTTCGCGCCGAAGCGGTCGGCGAACCAGCCGCTGACCGGAATAAAGATCGCGAGGCTCAAAACATAAGCGGTAATGCCGACCGAGAGATGGATCGGCGTCGTATCGAAGGAGATCGCCATCTGCGGCAACGCCGTGGTGATGACGGTACTGTCGAGATTCTCCATGAACAGCGCTGTGGCCACGATCAACGGCACGATCATCGAGCGCGCGAAAGGAAGCTTCATCGGCCCCGTATCAATCGGATGCGGCAGCGTTGGCCGGCTCGCTAGCGCCGCGGAGCCGGTGACCGCTCACCTCGGTCCCGACGTCGGGCGGAAGGCGCGTATAGAAGATGCAGCCCGAGAGCGCGACGAGCGACATGGTCACGAACACGGCACGGATATCGATGATCGAGACCATCTGCGATGCCTCGGCATGAAAGAGCTGCATCACGTGCAGCAGTACCGCGGTCATCGCGACGCCGAGCCCGTTGTTGATCTGCTGCATCATGCTGGAGAAGCTGGTCGCGGCGCTGGTCCGGTGAGTGGGAATATCGGCATAGGCCAGCGTCGTGAGGCTGGTGAATTGCAACGAGCGGAAGAAGCCGCCGATCAACAAGACCAGAAACACGATGACACCGGGGGTCGACGCGGAAAAGAAAGCGCAAGCCGCGACCGCGGCGGCACTGATGATGCCATTGCCGAGCAGGACCGTGCGGAAGCCCCAGCGCCGCAGCACCGGCGGGATCGCCGCCTTCATGGTCAGCGAGCTCAGCGCCCCCGCCAAGGTGATCGAGCCGGACGCGAAGGCTGACATGCCCATACTCACCTGCAGCATGATCGCCATCAGGTAGCTGACGCCGCCGGCTCCGATGCGGAACAGCGCGCCGACCGCGACGCCGGCGCAGAAAGACGGGATGCGCAACAGGCTGAGATCGAGGATCGGCTCCGCGCGGCGAAGCATATACCAGGCCGCAAAGCCACCAGAGACGAGGCTTAGCACAAAGAGCCCGGCGGTTATCGATACCGGCACGCCGGGCTGAACGACGAGATCGCAATCGAGGACGAGCGTCGCGATCGAAATGCCCGTGAAGATGAAGCCGATCCAGTCGAAGGCCGGACTCTGCTCTTCGCGATAATTCTCGATGAAGAGGAAGACGAGGACTGCGCCGACGAGACCGATTGGCAGATTAAGAAAGAAGATCCAGCGCCAGCTCGCGTAGGTAGTGATGAATCCGCCGACCGGCGGCCCGAGTACCGGGCCGATCATCGACGCCATGCTCATGGTCGAGAGCGCCTGCACCAACCCGCCCTTGCCAACGGCACGGAACAGCACGAGCCGCCCGACCGGCACCATCATCGCACCGCCCAAACCCTGGAACACCCGACAGAGCGCGAATTCGGCCACATTGTTGCAGAGGCCGCAGAGTATTGAACCGAGTGTGAAGACCGCGATGGCCGTGCCGAAGATGGTGCGCGCACCGAACCGGTCGGAAAACCAGCCGCTGATCGGAATGAACACGGCAAGACTGAGGATGTAGGCGGTGATGCCGATCGAGAGATGGATCGGCGTCGTGTCGAAGGAGATCGCCATCTGCGGCAGGGCGGTGGTGATCACCGTGCCGTCGAGATTCTGCATGAAGAAGGCCGCGGCGACGATCCAGATCAGCAGACTATGATGCGAGGCGCGAGGCGGCATCCGAGCAGAACCCAGGCGAAGCGGTGCGAAGCCACAATCTATGGCGCGGCCCAGGGATTTGAAACCCGCAGCACTGCATTCCTGCCCCCGGAAATCCGCCCTCCCTTCTCCTCGCGCTCGAACGCGGCTAAGTTCTGACCTGGGATTCGCCCCAACGTCTAAAAGAGAGAGGAGCGCTCGCCAATGGCGATCACGATGTATAGCGGCTCGGTTCCGGTCTTCACCCAACTTCTCCCGGCATTGTCCGGTTGCCTCGACAAAGCCCAAGCCTTCGCGGAATCGCGCAAATACGATCCGAACCTGCTGCTGCAGCTGCGGCTCGCGCCGGATATGTTCCCCTTCGCCCGCCAGGTCCAACAGGCAACGGCGCATGCGCTCGCCCCCGGCCGGATCGCGGGCGCGCAGCTGCCGGACCTCAAGGAATGCAGCAGCATCGCCGATTTGAAGGCGCGGATCGCGACCACCGTCGACTTCCTGAAAGGCCTTAGCGCCGCGCAGATCGACGGCAAAGAAGAAAGCAGCGTGACCGTGAAGCTCGGCCCGAACGATCGCACGTTCAAGGCCTGGGTCCTCCTCTATCATCATGCGCTGCCGAATTTCTATTTTCACACGACGACCGCTTACGACATCCTGCGCCAATATGGCGTCGAGCTCGGCAAGCGCGATTTCATGGGCAAGATGCCTGGCTAATCTCGGTTGACCCGGTCGGGGCCGGCGATATTCAGGCCGGTCCCGATCATTTTCCGGGCCAGCGTCCATGCGGGGGTGTCATGCCGGCCAAAGCCCGCTCATTCCGTGCTCGTAAAAGCGGCTCGCCTGTATGGTCCGCGATCTGACCGATGCGGGTTGGCACAAGAGAATCCCCCGGCCCGTTCGAGCTCATCGTCTCGGCCATTGCCGCCATAATTTGCGCCACCGCAAGGCGACTGTCGCTGTTATGAAGCGATCCGCGGCTTGCTCGCGCCTTTGGGCCGCTTCCTCGATTACGACTATTTCCAATATTCCGGCTGCCTCGAGGACGCATCTCGCCGAAATGCGGATGCCGGTTTCGAAAGGGTCGAATGCGTTTGGCGAGACGGCGCGGCGGCGATCGTCAAAACCGCTTGAGCCACGCGATGCACTGAGAAGGGGGCGCGCCGATGACGAGCAATGAATTCGGGATAGGCAAGCCCGTCCGGCGCAAGGAAGATCGGCGCCTGCTTACCGGGCGTGGCCGTTATACCGTCGACATCGACATTCCCGGACAGGCGCATGCCGTCCTGCTGCGCTCGCCGCATGCGCATGCCCGCATCAAAAGCATCGATACGGCACGCGCTCAGGCGTCACCCGGCGTATTGGCGGTCTTCACCGGCGCCGATGTGCTCGCGGCGAAGATGAGACGGGTGCAGACCGACCAGGAGGGCTTCGGCCCGCGCCATGTGCAGATGAACTTCCCCGATGTCGTGCTATGGAATCGCGACGGTTCGGATATCTATCCCTCGCCGCTCTTGCCGCTCGCGACCGAGCGCGCGCGCTTCGTCGGCCACGCCGTCGCGATGGTCGTGGCCGAGACTCTGGCGGAGGCGCACGACGCCGCCGAAGTAATCGCGGTCGATTACGAGGTCCTTCCCGCGGCAAGCTATGCCGAAGACGCGGCGCGGCCGGATGCGCCGCTGCTTTGGGATCAGCCGAGCAACGTCTGCCTCGATTCCGAGGCCGGCAATGCCGCGGCGACCGACGAGGCCTTTCAACGCGCGGCGCATGTGGTGCGATTGAAGACTTGGTGCCAACGCGTCACCGGCGTCACCATGGAGCCGCGCGCCG
>DASXCX010000009.1:0-11740 GCA_036490955.1 Allostellaceae bacterium
CGGTGAATCGACGATGGCCGAAGGGATGCCGAGCTTCTTCAAATCGAGGGCGGCGAGCACGACGAGCAGCGGCAGCAGAGGAAGCGCAATGACACCGTCGGTGAAGCGCATCAGCGCCGCATCCAGCCGGCCGCCGCGATAGCCCGCAACGAGCCCCATCGCCGTTCCGAAGATTGCGGCGACCAGCGCGGCGACGATCCCGACGAGCAG
Source organism: Allostellaceae bacterium (assembly GCA_036490955.1). GTDB lineage: Bacteria > Pseudomonadota > Alphaproteobacteria > ATCC43930 > CGMCC-115725 > CAIKMD01. The sequence continues at coordinate 211 of DASXCX010000009.1, forward strand.
CGAGACGCGCCCGCCTTCGAGCAGCCGGAAAAGCAGGTCGCGGCCGATTTCATCGGTGCCGAACGGATGAAGTAGCGAGGGCGCGGCGAGACGGTGATAGAGATCGACCATATCCGGATCGAGGCCGATGACCGCCGCTATTGGCGGCGCGCCGAACGCTGCGATGACGAGAAAGACCAGCACGCCGCCGCCGATGGCGACGCGCTTGTCATGGATGGCGTCGCGCCAACGGTTCATCGGTAGGCGATCCGTGGATCGATCGCCGCATAAGCGAAATCGGCGGCGAGATTGCCGACCAGCACCATGACTGTCGCGACGAGCAGCCCGGCCAGCGCGAGATTGAAATCATTGCCGAGGATCGAATCGTAAATGAGCTTACCCATGCCGGGATAGGCGAACATCGTCTCCGTGATCAGCGCTCCCGAGAAGAGATTGCCGAAGCTCAGCGCCAGCACCGTTACGACAGGAATGAGCGCGTTGCGCAGCGCATGCCCCACGAGCACGCGGACTTCGCCGGCGCCTTTGGCGCGCGCTGTGCGGATGTAATCCTGGCGCAAGGTTTCGATCATCGCGGCGCGGATATAGCGCAGATGCGAGCCCATGCTGACGAGCGTGAGCGTCATCACCGGCAGCACGAGATGACGCAATCGATCCGGTAAGCTGCCGTCGCCGATCGTCTCGACGCCGCCCGCCGGAAACCAACCGAGCGTCGCGGCAAAGACGAGGATCAGCATCAACGCCAGCCAAAAGGACGGCACCGAAATGCCGGCGAAACAGGCGAGGTTGACGGCGCCGTCGATCGCCGAGCCAGGGCGGCGTGCCGCGATCATGCCGAGCGGCAGCGCCAGCGCATAGGCGCAAAAGAGGCTCGTCCCCATCAGCACCGCCGTATTGCCGAGCCGCGGCACCAGCACGTTGATTACGGGCTGGAGATAAAGCCGCGAATAGCCGAAATCGCCGGTCAGGGCAGCGTGCGCCCAAGCGAAATACCGCTCGATCAGCGGCTTATCGAGTCCGTACAGGGCTTTCAGCCGTAGGGCGTCAGCCGGTGAGAGGCGCGGGTTCGACGAGATCATCAGATCGATCGGGTCGCCTGGCATCAGCCCGATCAGGGCATAGACAACGAACGACATGATCGCGATGACGACGATCATCTGCAGTACACGGGTCAGAATGAACCGGCTCATCGCGCCGCGCTCTGCTCCGCGCGGTGCCAGTTTTCGATCCAGAGCGTCGAAGGGGCGTCGTGGCCGGTGGGTGTCACACCATCGAGCCATTTCGGCAAGACGAAAGCGTCGGCGCGGAAATAGAGCGGCAGCGCCGGCAATTGCTCCGCGTAGAGCGTCTGTAGCTGGCGCCACAGCTCGAAGCGCTTGGCGGGGTCGAGCTCGACCTCGATCGCGTCCATCAGCGCGTCGGCTTCGGGGTTGCTGTAGCCGTCGAAATTCTGGCCGCTCCAGCCATTCTCGGTGGTCGGGATTTGCTGCGAATTGAGCTCGGCGCGCGGCACGTTCTCGGGCGCCCCGACCCACGCGAACATCGCCATGTCGAAATTGCGGTGTTTCGTGGTGTCGCCAATCAATACCCGCGCCGGCTGGTTCTTGATCCGCACCGCGATGCCGATCTGCCGCCATTGCGCCTGCAGGACCTGCTCGATCATCTCGCGTGTACGGTTGCCCGAGGTCGTCGCGAGTTCCAGCACCAGCGGCTTGCCGGCCTTGTGTCGGACACCGTCGGAGCCTTGTTTCCAGCCGGCGGCGTCGAGAAGCGCACGCGCCTTGTCCGGATCGTAATTGTAATGCGGCAGATCGTGCGCGAAGGCGGGGTCGAGCGGCGGCACGAAGCTGTCGGCGACCGGATCGCGACCAGCGAATATCTGGTCGGTGATCGCCTTGCGGTCGACGCCATAGAGCAACGCCTGCCGCACACGCGAATCGGCGAGAATCGGATTGGCGAGGTTGGTGTCGATATGCTCGAAGCTGAGGCCCGGCTTGTAGAGAATCTTGAACTGGCTGCCATGGCGCTTCTCGAAAGCCAGCGCCTCGTCGAGCGAGAAGCCAAGCTCGCCGGCGACCATGTCGAGCCCGCCGGCGAGGAGATTGGCTTCGAGCGCGGCGGTGTTCTCGACGGTCCAGATCACGACGCGACGAAAGTAGGGTTTTGGTCCCGACCACCCCGGATTGCGCTCGAGGATGATATGCGAGCCCGGCACGATCTCAGTGACGCGATAGGGCCCGTCGTAGAGTCCGGGATTGGTCGGGTCGGTGTCGAAGAGCGTGTGGAAGCGATACTGCGCCGGATCGGCAAAGGCCGCTTTCTCGAGATGCGCGGGTAGGATCGGCACCGCGGCGGCGATCGGATAATCGAAGGTGACGCGATCGAGGGTAAGGGTAAAGGTCTTCTCGTCCTCGATCTCGACCTTCATGACGCGGCGATAAGATTCGGCGTCGGCGACACCGACCTGCGGCGTCTGGCCGAGCTTGTAGCTGAAAGCGACGTCTTCGGTCGTGATCGGCTTGCCGTCGCCCCAGCGTGCATCGGGCAGCAGCGTGTAGGTGATGGCGAGGCCGGTCTTGCCGTCGCCGAGATCGACCTTCTTAGCGCGGCCGTTGTCGAAACTCGGCAGCTCGGTGCAAAGCATGCATTCGAGCTTCCAATCGGCGTTATAGGTGACAAGCGGTCGCTCGACCGCGCCGAGGACGTAATCCTTGACGAACATCTGATCGATGACCGGGCTCAGCGTCGACGGGAACTGCGTGACGCCGATCGAGAGTTCGTCCGGCGCGTGCCTCGGCGCCGCCGCGGCCGGGCTGGCCGCGATCAGCAATCCGATCAGAAGGAGAAGAGCTCGCCGCATGACGCGGCGAGCATAGCATGCGCGTTTAGGCGGCGCGTGCTTGCTCGGTCAGTGCAACCAGCGCGCTGAGCGGAAGAAGGTCGATCGTCTCAATCTCGCCGAAGAGGGCTTCGACATCGTCGGCCTGGCGCTGGCCGCGCGCGATTTCGGTCTTGGAGAGGGTGACGGTGTCGCTCGACCGACGCGCGGCCGTGGAGAGAATGTGAGGCATGTGCGTAATTCCTGGCGCGGGGCTTTTCGCGCTGCAACATAAATAAGTCAGCGTCATTAAAATGTCGTTATCGCAAATTGTCGCATGTGCGAAGACGCGCTTCGGTTAAAGCTCGGCGAAGCGCGGCATCACTTTTTCGGCGAAGAGCCGCGCCGAGCGGTCCGCGTGCTCATAAGGAACGGTGTTGAAATTAAGCTGCGCGGACGCGCTCTCGAAGCCGCCGACTCGTTCGAAATATTCCTCGATCTGTTTGGAAATGTCGTCCGGTGTGCCGATCCAGGCGGCGCCGCTCTTCACCTGCGTGTCGATCGTCTCGCGGCTTAGGATGTCGATGATCTTGTCATAGCCCGGATAATCCTTTGACTGCATGCCCGCCCATTCCGAGGCGGCGTCGACCAGCGAGCGAAGATAACGGTTGAGCGGCTCACGCGCGATCTGCCACGCGGTGTCGCGGTTTTCGTGGCAGAAGAGATGAAAGGCGAGCATGACGCGGCCTTTGCCCGGATGGCCGCCATCCTTCCAGCCTTGGCGATAGAGGCCGACGAGTTCCTTCATGGCACCGCCGGCCATCGGGATCGCCATGATCGCGTGGCCGGCCTTGCCGGTGTCGGTGAAACTCTGTGGCGTGGCGATCGCGGCGACCCAAAATGGCGGGCGAGGCTTCTGCGTCGGCCGCGGCAGCGAGGTGACATCCTTGAAAGAGTGGAAGCGGCCCTCGCAAGAGACGTTCTCTTCCTCGAGCAATCGCCGCACCTGTTCCATGCCTTCGGCGAAGCGATCACGGCTTTCATTCACCGAGACGCCAAAGCGCGAAAACTCATGCGGCAGGAAGGCGCGCGCGAAGCCAACCTCGACCCGGCCATGCGAGATCGCGTCGAGCATCGCGATCTCGCCGGCGAGCTTCAGCGGATTGTTGAAAATCGGCAATACCGCACCGGTGATAAGCCGGGCCTTCTTGCTACGCTCGGCGGCGGCAGCGAGGAAGAGCAGCGGGTTGGGGGAATAACCGCCATAGGGGTTGAAATAATGCTCGACGGTGCGGATATGGCCCCAGCCATCCGGATCGGCGAGCTCGCAGAGGCGCAGGCATTCGTCGAAATATTGCTGGCCCGATTTCTGCGCCGGGCCGACATCGGGAAAGAACTGCATCCCGAAATCCATAAGGCGCCTCCCAATTCGGTCGTCTGAACCCTATTTAACATCGCGATGACGGTTTTCACTATCGGCCATTCGACCCGCTCGATCGAGGATTTCGTCGCCGCGCTCAAAGCGGCGGGCGTGGGCACGCTCGCCGATATCCGCCGCTTTCCCAAATCGCGCCGCTACCCGCATTTCAACGGCGAGAATTTGGCGCCGGCGCTTGCGGCCGTGGGCATCGGCTACCGCCATTTCCCCGAGCTGGGTGGCCGGCGTGGCAAGCGCGCCGATGGGCAGCCGTCACCCAACACGCTGTGGCGGCAAGAGCCGTTCCGCAATTACGCCGATTACGCGGAGACGAAGGAGTTCCGCACCGCCTTCGACGAGTTGACCGCACTCACGCGCGAGAACGCGGTCGTGATCATGTGTGCCGAGGCGGTGTGGTGGCAGTGTCATCGCCGGATCGTCACCGATTATCTGCTGGCGGCGGGGCTTGCCGTCGAGCACATTTTCGATGCGAAAAAGCGCGAGTCGGCGGTGCTGACGCCGGGCGCGCAGCTGCGCGGCGACGGCACGATCCTCTATGAAAGCGATCAGCGCCGACTGCTCTAATCGAGCAGGTCGCTAGAACAGCGGTTCGACAAGGTCGACAAGCTGCGCGGCGCGATGATCCCAGGTATGGCGTTCGCCGTACCAATGCCGGCCCTCTGCGACAGCCTCGTCGAGTGGTGCCTCGAGCAGAGCCGCGATCGCATCATCGAGCGCGGCCGGGTCTCGGGGAAAGAAAGCAATGCCAGCTTGCGCCATGGCGGGCTCAACGAGGAGGCGCGAATAATCCGATAAAATCGCCGCCCCGCGGCTCAGGCCGTAGAACACCCGCTCATGCGCGCCGCTGCGAAACGGCATGGTGTTAAGCACGAGCTTCGCGTTGTCCATGAGTTGCAGGGCGCTCGAGAAGCTCTGTGGTCCGGTGACGCTGATCGTTTCAACATGTGACAGCCGCGTTTCGACTTCCCCGCAAACGACCACCCGGTGATGCCTCAGCGCCCCGAGCAATTCGCGGCGCTTCAAATTGTTCACGTAAAGCTCGATTGTAGCCGCAAGGGCGAGGTCGCGGCGCGGCTCAGCCGCGATGCCGTCCTCTTTGAGGACGCCCGCCAGCATCGTCGCGGTGTCATCGTCCGCTGGCTCCCAGCGTCGGGCAATGACATGCAGCGCCGCGGTTTTCAGTGCGTCGAGGCAGGCAAGCTGTGCCACCCATTCATCAGGCGACAGCACGTCTTTGACATTGCCGATGAAAAGCACGTCGATCGGCCGCTCGGCCATCGGCAGGATGTGTGCGAGGGGCGGTGGGCCGGCATGCGGCAGAAACCCGATCGCGCGTGGCGCGATCGCAAAGGTCTCGAACACGCGCCGATGCGCGTCGTCGATCACGGTGATCGCCAGATTGCGCGGGCGGTGCTCGAGTTGGCTCAGATTGTGGATCGGATTCGATTCGAAGATCGAGACGCGCGGTATGTTCCAAGCGTCGTGAATGAAGACCGCGCCGCCATCGGCGGCTTGGCCCGTCAGCCGGCTCTTGGCATTGACGTCGATGATGAAGCGCGGCCCGTCATAGTCGCGCAGCTCGCCGACAAGTCCATGGGCGAGCGCAACATTCGGCGCTTGCGGCACATCGACGACGGCGCGCGTGTAAACGCCCAGCCGGCGCAGTGCGTCGGCGAGATCGCAGAACATCGTGTCGATCGACCCGCGTAGCGTGAGCGTCGTCAAGAGCAGGCATTGCGGGCGTTTCATCGCGAGGCGGCCGCCGAACGGAGGGTTGTGGTCGCCGCAGCCTATCGATCGCGTTGTTTAAATTCGGTTAACCATAAGCGGTGCGGGACCGGATAGACGATCGCGCCCGATCCATCCTCGCCGATCTGCGTTAAATCCGACGATGCCGGTGGGGGAACGCCTTAAGCGGTGCCGCCTTTGGTGCGACGGCGGGCGATCTTCTCGTTTTCGGCGATGGTATCGCGGAGCGCCTGGTCGGCTTGGCAGGTCATCTTGATGAAGGCGCGCAGGAACGAGTCCGTGCGCGGGAGCTGGAACAGCGTCTGCTCGTCGCCGCCCTCGGCGCGGCCGCAGACGGTTACGGTCGCATCCTGCGGCGCGAGCATCAGTTCGACCAGCCGTACGCCAGGGCCGGTGACGTATTCGACGACGCGCTGGCGCTTCGGATGATCGGCATCGCCGCGGATCGTCATGCGATAGGGTGTCCGATTGCTCGCAGTCTCGATCAAGGCGCGCGAGAAGGGACGGAGGAAAGCTTCGTCGAAACCGAGCACCGCGATCGGTTGGTCGTTCGACGCCGACGAGCGGATCTCGAGCGTCGTCCAGAGCGACGCACGGCCGGCATAGTAATCGATGGAAGCGAGGTCGAGGTTGATCGCGTCGATCGGCTGCGGCGGCGCATCGGCATCAGCGCACAAAAACGCAAAGCAGGCTGGCTCGCGGCGTAGCGACAGGGTGGTCGCGGCTTCGAGGTTCCAGTCGGTTAGCGCGGGGGTCGGATTATGCATAACGAGCGCTTCTGCCCAAGGGACGGTTTATGAATGAGGCCATTGAATAGCGCTGGGGTTAAGGGACGAATAAACATGCAAAGCAGGCAAAATGCATTTTGCATACAATTTGAGATAAACCCTTCTGGCCAATAAACCGGCTGTTTATCCGGGATTTGCGACAAATTGCGAGGAAAAGAGTCTCTTAAGCCACAGCAAGTATCTCAGTTCCATGTTGGCTCGCTGCTCTATCCTGGGGTGACCGATCTGCCGCCGCTTTTGATCGAAGCGCTGAGTGCGATCGGGCCCGAAACCGAAGCGCGGATGAGCGATCTCATTGGCGATTTCGGTGCCTTGCCGCTGAGCGAGGAGGATCGGCTGTCGACGCTCGCCGGAGCCGCCGCGACCATCGCGATGACGCGCTATGGCCAGCACGGTCCGATCTTCATCGCCGCCTTGCGCTGTTGGGCGCTGGAAATATCGATCGCGTTGTCGCCTGCGCCGCCGCGAGCCGGTTTCGAGCGTCGTCGTGGTCGGATCGAGGAAGCCCAGGATGGGTTGCTAAGCGGAATCGATGCAATCCTTCGGGCGATGGTCGACAACGGCTTGGCCAAGCGGCATCGGCTTTTGACTGAGCTGGCGGTGATGGCCCAGCTTCTCGGTCGGTACGACGTGCACAGTATCCACCTCGTCCTGACCGCGGCGAGCCTCGCATGTGAGGATCCGCGCTGGCGCAGCGGCTACACCGTGCCGGTCGTCCTTTCGGATGGTGCGCAATTGCTGACGCGCGACGCTCGCCTGGAATCGCTCGCCCCGCGCGGCACTGCTTAGGATTTCTTCGGCGCCACCGCGCCCGGCGATTTCGTCATGTTGACCGCAGGCCATCGCTGGGCGGCGCCTGGCAGCGGCCCAAGTTTGCCGGTGATGCGCTCGATGGCCACGCGAAAGACCGTCACTTGGTCGAGCCGCGGGTAGAAGCCCTTCGGCCGTTCCCATGCGGCATCAGCGTATTTGGCGAGGAAGCGGTCGAAGAACAGCGCCTTCGCGTCGGGCTCGGGCACGATAGCGACGCTACCGAAAACAACGACGCTGGCATAGCTCGCGCTCGTGTCGCATTCGAATTCACCATAGGGGAAGATATCGCCCATTTCGGCGATCTCGATGCAGATGCGCGACGAAAGCTCGACATTGCTGCAAAAATGTCCGGCGCGGCTGGTATGCAGCCAGATCGCGTCGTCGGCATAGACGAAGAGATTGGGCACGACATAAGGATCGCCGCTCGCGCTGATGGTGGCGAAATGCGCGAGCCTCGCGCGCGACAGCAACTCGCGCGCGGCGGTCTCCGGCATTTCCTTGTCCTTGCGGCGGACGGTTCCTTCGCTCATGGCTCGGCTCTTTCCTACTCGGCGTCAGCGTCCTCGATCGCCTCGGCCGCGGCAAGCCAACGTGCCTCGGCTTCGCCGAGCGCTGCGGCGAGCGAGGCCTGCTCGCGTAGCAGCCCGGCGACATCGGCGGTGCCGGTGTAAGTGGCCGGGTCGGCGATGCGCCGATCGAGAGCGGCTTTGCGCGCACTGAGATCGGTCACCGCCCGCTCGGTCTCTTTCACCGCGCGGCGCAGCGGCTCGAGTTCGCGGCGGCGCTCGGCCGCAAGGCGCCGCGTTTCGCGCCGCTGGTTGGCGGCAGTTCTCGTTGCCTCGCTTTCGCTTGCTGTCGGCGCCAGTACCAGGCGGCGGTAATCGTCGAGGTCGCCCTCGAAGGGTTTCACCGCGCCGTCGGCAACCAGCCACAACCGCTCGGCCACCAGCGAAAGCAAATGCCAGTCGTGACTGACGATCACCACCGCGCCCGAGAATTCGTTGATCGCCTCGACCAGCGCCTCGCGCGCCTCGATATCGAGGTGATTGGTCGGCTCGTCGAGGATGAGCATCGGCGGCGCGTCGACACTCATCAGCGCGAAGTTGAGCCGCGCTTTCTCGCCGCCCGAGAGATTCTGCGCCGCGACGAAGACCTTGTCTTCGTCAAAACCGAAGCGTGCCAGCCGCGCACGGATGGTCTCAGGCACGGCTTTCGGCATGAGCCGCGCCAGATGCTCGTAAGCGCTCGCCGCCGGATCGAATTCCTCGATCTGGTGCTGGGCAAAATAGCCGCAGGAAAAGCGCTTGGCGCGCGTGATCTCGCCGCTCATCGCCGGCAGCCGGCCCGCGATGAGCCGCGCGAAAGTCGATTTGCCGTTGCCGTTGGCTCCCAAAAGCGCGATGCGGTCATCGGGATCGAGACGAAGATCGATGCGGCGCAGCACCGGCTTCTCCGGCTCGTAGCCGACCGAGACCTGGTGGAGGCCGAGAAGCGGCGGCGCGAGCTCGGGCGGCTCGGGGAAGGCGAGATGCAATGGCGGCTCTTCTTCCGAGAGCGAGATCGGCTGCAGCCGTGCCAGCGCCTTCATGCGGCTTTGCGCTTGGCTCGCTTTCGTTGCCTTGGCGCGGAAGCGGTCGATGAAAGCCTGGAGCCGCCTGCGCTCTTCGTCCTGGCGCGTGGCGAGGGCCTGCTGACGCGCGAGATGCTCGCGCCGCGTGCGCGCGAAATCCTCGTAGCCGCCGCTATAGAGCGCCAGCCGACGCTCGCCGAGATGAAGGATGTGATCGACCACCTCGTCGAGGAATTGCCGGTCGTGGCTGACCAGCAGCAGCGTGTTGCGATAGCGGCGCAGGAAATCGGCGAGCCAGAGCGAGGCTTCGAGATCGAGATGGTTGGTCGGCTCGTCGAGCAGCAGTAGTTCGGGTTCGGCGAAGAGCACGCCGGCGAGCGCGACGCGCATGCGCCAGCCGCCCGAGAAGTTCGATAGAGGCTGGCCCTGCTCGGCATGATTGAAACCGAGACCGGCGAGAATCCCGGCGGCGCGGGCTTCTGCCGAATGTGCGCCGATGGTGGCCAGCCGCTCATGGATTTCGGCGACACGCGATGCGTCGGTGCTGTGCTCGGCCTCATCAAGGAGGCGGCGGCGCTCGTCATCGGCGGCGAGCACGGCTTGCAGCGGCGTCGTCGTGCCGCTCGGTGCTTCCTGGGCGACGAAGCCAATCCTCGCGTCGCGGGGCAGGGCGATATTGCCGGCGTCGAGTGCGCGCTCGCCGCGGATCAGATCGAGCAAGGTCGATTTGCCCGTCCCGTTGCGCCCGATGAGTCCGACTTTCCAGCCATCGGGGATCTGCGCCGACGCGTCGTCGATTAGCGTCCGCCCGGCGATGCGATAGGTGATACCCGAAATGGAGAGCATGAGGCGCGTCCTAGCACAGCACGGACGCGCGTCACAGACGCGAAGCGTCGCGCGCTATTTCTCCGCGTGCTCGCTTTCGTCGCCGATCACGTGGATCGCGAAGTGAAAGGCGGGCAGATCCTCGCCGGGATGGTCGGCGGCATAGGTGAGTTGCGGGATGCGGAAATCGTTGGGCCGTGTCTCCTGGCCCTTATAGATACCGGGATAGAGATCGATATAGTGCCAGCCCGGCGCGCCGCTCGCCGGCATGTAGACCGTGACGTCGCCCTGGCTGTTGAAGCCGCAAGCGTAGCCGACGTAATTGTCGTCATAGACGATGTGATAGATATTCGCGGTTTCGCTCCAGCCGACGCCTTTGAGATGGACCGTGAGCATGTCGCCGGCATGCGCGTCCTGGACGCCGAGCGGCAAAGCGGAAGCCTCGAGCCAGAAGCTGCCGTTGGTTTTCTTCCCATCGTCTTCGACGAATATCGCGTGCGCGCCGCCCAGATCGTCGGGCACTTTGAGGCTGAAGGCGAGTGTACCGCTCGCATCGGCCTTGGCTTCGGCAATAGCATGCGCGCGCTCTTCCCAGCCGCCGGCGACGACGCGATTACCCGTCACCGTCGACCATTGCAGCTGATAGCTCTTGCCGGGCGTGAAGCCATGGCCGCTGATCTTGAGCGGCTGCCCGACGCTGGCGAAAGCCGGCGTCGCGACCAGCGCGCCGGGCTTCGGCAAGTTGCGCACGCTCGTCTGCGTCTGCGCTTCGGCCGGCGGCGGTGCGACCGCCGCGCCGTGCGTCACCGTGAAATTGCTCTTGAAGCGCGGCCGGTCGGGCACCGGATTCTGCTGCGGGTTCATATAGGGAAAAGTGAACTCGCCATGGATGAGTTGTAGCACGTGCGTGCCCGCGGGCCCGGTCGCAGGAATGGTGAAATGCGCGGTACCGTGCGTCGAGACCGACGAGATCCAACCCGTGAAGTTGTTGTCGTAAACCAGCATCCAACTGTTCTCGAGCTCGCGCCACCCGATGCCTTTGATATCGAACGTGATCGGCGTGCCGGGCGGGCCGTCCTCCGGCGTTACCTTCATCACCATGTCGAGATTGAAGCCCGCCTGCGTGAAAAGCCGCGTATCCCGTTGCAGTTGGATGTCGTGTTGGAAACCGAAATCGTCCGGGGCAATAAAGCTCGCCGCGAATTTGCCGGCCGCATCCGTCTTCACCTTCGCGATGCGGTAGCCGACGGGCGCGTAATCGCGGCCGTGATATTCGCCATTCGCGGCTTTCCAGCTGCCTTTGACGGTGCGCCAGACGAGATCGAATTCTTGATTGGCGGGGAGGGCTTCGCCGCTCACCGTGACATTGCTGCCCTCGCTCGCATGGAGCGGTGCGACGCTAAGCTTGCCGACAAAGCCATTCGCCGGCTGCGCCGCCGCAACCTCCGGCCCGAAATCCGTCGCCAGCGCGGCTTCGGCGCGCGAGGTGAAACCTGGCACCGCCAGGATACCAGCAAGCAGCGTGACGACGC
>DASXCX010000010.1:0-30805 GCA_036490955.1 Allostellaceae bacterium
GGTCGCGTCGGCCTCGGGCAGCTTCGTCACCAGGATGCTGCCTTTGGCGCCGACATGGCAGCCAAAAGCCTGGCAGAAGCCGCAATAGGTGCAGCCAGGCCGGCCCTGATAGGGAATGGAGGCGATCGCATGCGGCGACGAGAACGGGTGATAGCCGAGCTTCGTCGTTCCGTCGGAAAAGAGCGTGCTCGATTGATCCATCATCAGCGCCGGCAACGGGTATTCGCGCTTGCGCGGTGCCTCGAGGACGTTGCCGCCGGCGATCTTCTTCCCCTGGACGTTGCCCGCCTTGCCGGAGACCCCGAGCTCGTATTCCGCCTGGTCGTAATAAGGCTCGAGCTCGGCATAGCTCACCGGCCAATCGGCGAGCGTTGAATCCTGCGGAATCGCTGCCGCGCCATAGCGCTCGGTCGTCGCGGAGCGGGTACGAAAATCATCTTCGTGCAAGCGCCACGACAGCGCGCCGTAATGCACGGTGCCGCCGCCCGCCTGATTGCCGTAATTGAGAACGCTCACGGGCGTCGCGCGCGCATTGGTATTGAGACGAAAAGTGACGGGCGAGCGTTTGGGATCGGGACGGAGATCGGCGCGCTCGAAGAAGCGCAGTTCGTCCTGCGGCATGAAGTCGATCGTCTGCAAGCGCGGGCCGCGCTCGAGGCCGATGACCTTCATGCCGGCTTTGCCGAGCTCGGCCGCGAGGATCCCGCCAGCCGCGCCGACGCCGATGATCACAACTTCGGTCTTTTCCGTCGCCATGGCTGGCTCAGCTCCTCTTCTTCGCTTGTGCTTGGAGCCCGGTTATCGGCAAGCGCGTGAACGCCTTGTCGCTCTTGAGATCCGCTTCGGTGTATTGCATTTGCGCGCCGGGGAAGCCGATCAGCTGCCAGCCGGCGAAGTTGCGATTGCCGCCATAGATCGGGTCGCCGAACATGCCCTCCATGACATGCGTGCGCACGGTGCGGAAGAAAGCCGGCGCCGTCGGCCAGGTGAATCCGTCGGCTTTGCCGGCGGCGAGCGCACCGACCACCTCGTCCTGTTGCTCGGGCGTCAGCGCCGCGAAGCCGCGCTTGTATTGTGCGTGGCAATGGGCGTCGAGCTGCGTCAGGCCGCTGCGATAGAAATCCTGTTGATCCTTGTACGCGCCGGCGAGCGCGAGATCGATGTAATTGGCGACGCCAGCCTCGCGCGCGCCCGGCTTGCCCGGCGCATCGGGCATGATGCGCTCGGTCAAGGCCGCGATCGTGACCGCGTCGTTGTCGTTGAAGAAAGCATGCTGGCCTGAGCCGCCGATGACCGAGCCGCTCGTCGCGCCTTGCATGCCGTGCATCGGTTGATCGGCGGCTTGCGCTGCTGCCGCCGGGATCAGGGTCGCGCCCGCGACCGTACCCGCACTGACGGCAGCTCCTTTTAGGAACGCACGACGCCCTTGATCATGCTCTGGCATGATTCCCTCCCTACGATTGTTTCCAGCAATCTTGCACGATTGCCGGCTGTCGTACAGAGGCTTGGCCGTACCGAACGAACGAGACGAGCCGCCTAACGGAATTGTGAGCCGCGCTTAACCGTGGGTTGTATCCGGTTGTATATCGCGCGCAAAACAAAGCCCCGCCGAAGCGGGGCTTTGCCGATCACCAATGGTCCCGAATTACCGGACGCGGAAGCCGAAGTTCACCGCCGGTCCCGCGTAGACCGGCGCCGGAGGAGGGTAGTAGTAGGCGGGCGGCGGAGCGTAATAGCTGTAGCCGTACGATGGCGCATAGTAGCTCGGGCCGTAGACGGGTGCGCCATAGACCGGCGCGCCGATACCGAACGAGACGAAGCCCCGCGCCGCTGCCGGCAACGAAGCTGAGCCGATTACCGCGCCAGCCAGAACCGTCGCCATGGCCGCTGTGCGTAAGCTTCGCTTTTTGTCGAACGTCATAGGGCTCTCCTGTGACTGTTGCGTCGCCCTAATAACACCCGACCGCCGGAAGGGGTTCTCTGGCGTCAGCGCGGCTATTGTCGTTGAACCCTTGCTAGTGGTTCACGCGGCGCGCGCGAACGCCGCCTGCACCTCACGCTCGTAAGCGAGCAGCTTTTTCACCGACGCTCGCTGCTCCATGCGCTCGAAATGCGCGGTGCAGTTCTTGAATTGCGACTGGTCGAGCGGGAAGAGCGAGCCGCGGCGGAAGCACCAATAGAAATGCGCATCGGCGGCGGTGAAATGGTCGAAGAACCATTCACGGCCGGCAAGCATCTCTTCGGCGATCGCGTATTTCTCGAAAAGCTGTCGCTGCGCCAGGCGCTTCACCGCCGGCTCCGCATCGGGCAGGTCGCAGACGAGCTGCGGCGAATTGATGCGGAAAAGGAAAGGATGGATGCCCGAGCTGCAGAAGGAGAGGATCGACACCGCTTTCACATATTGCATCGGGTCTTCGGGCAGGATCTTCGCCTTGGGAAAATTGCGCGCGATCCAGATCTGGATCGCCGGGTTCTCGGTCAATGGCTCGCCATCGATCAGCAGGGTCGGCACCTGGTGCTTGGGATTGAGCTTCAGATATTCCGGGCTGCGCTGCTCGCCCTTGCGCAAATTGACCGGCTTCACCTCGAAATCGGTGCCGGCCTCGGTGAGCGTGATATACGGCGCGAGCGCGCAGGTGATCGGGGCGTAATAGAGCGTGAGCTTCATGCGGGTCGTCCTCCCTCTTTTTCGCGACGATCTTATTCAAGCGTGACCGGAGCCACCAGCGCCGCGCCCGATCGCTAGGCGGCAGCGCGCGGCAGCCGGCGGTATTCGGCGAGCCGTTCGGCGACGCGTCGGCGGAGCGCGCCGCCCGAGTTCTTCATCGCGGCGAAATCGGCGGCCGGCACCTTCTCCGGAACAGAGGCGATGAAGCTCGGCCGCGACTGAACGCGATCCCACCAAGCGCGGCAGCCCGGCCTCTCGGCGATCCAGACGTCGAGAAGATCGAGATAGGCCATCCGCGCGACGAAAGGCATCATGTTGATGTCCGCCAGGCTGATCTCCGCGCCGAGCAGCCAGGGGCGGCCGCCGCGCAGATCCTTTTCCATCTTCTCGAACGCCATTTCGAAAGCGCCGATGCCCTGGAAGACATAGGGGCTCTCGACGCCTTCTTCATAGGTCGAGATCAACCGCGCGCGCTTGATCGGATCGCCGACATTCTGGTAGCGGCCTTGGCGCTGCTCTTCGGTCATGTTGCGCATGCGCTCGCGGAACATCGCCGAGAAACTGAGCTCGCGCGTCGCCTCGAAGAGCTGCTCGTCCACCGCCTTGCTCCAGAGTCGCATGCGCGCGCGCTGGAACGGGTCCTGCGGCACGAGCGGCGGCTTGGGGAAGCAATCGTCGAGATATTCGCAGATCAGCGTCGATTCGATGACCACGCGGCCGTCGTGGTCGAGCGCCGGCACGACGCCTTTCGGATTGACCTTGAGGTAGTCGGGCGAGAACTGCTCGTTGCGGAACAGGTCGACATTCTGAGTCGTGTAGTCGATGCCTTTTTCTGCCAACGTGATGAAGACTTTCTGCGTGCAGATCGAGTTGTAGTAGCTATAGACCTTCAGCATCGGCTGTTCTCCAACGGTGACTTGCCGCGGTGTCAGGCGAGAGCAGCGAGTTCGGCGAGCTTGCGCCGCGCGCGCAGCCCGGCGACATCAGCGTTGACGCTCCATTCCGGCAGGTCGGGGCCGCTCTCGTCATAGAGTCCTTGGATCGCTTCCAGCACGACCCGATCCTCGTCGAGCACGGAGCGCATCCCTTCGACGAGCTCGGCCGGATGCGTCTCGGGATAGGACGCCGTCATCGTCAGGAACTGATAGAGCTCGTTCGGCCGCGACGGCGTGATCGGCATTACGTTGATCCGCACATGCGGCGGATGGCCCGGATGGTCGGGGAAGGTGAAGGTGTTGCGGATGATATGCAGGTTCGGAAGATAGGCGATCGATTCCAGCCGGCGATCGAACGTCGTCACGCCGCGCAGGCCATATTGCTTGGTGTTACCCGGCGTCGGCGTGTCCGCTTTGAGCTCGCGGACGAGGCGGACGGTCTTGCCCGCGCTCTCGAGATGGAAGGTCGAGCTCGCCATCCTGCCGCCATCGAGCGCGGTGCCGTGCAAGAACGAGATATGCGAGGTGTCGAGCAGATTCTCGAACAGCAGCGAGTAATTCGATTTGATCTCGAGCATCAGATAAGGCTTGGCATACCAGCCTTCGCGGTCGAGCCCGAAAGCATGGCAATCGGGGAGCAGCGCGGGATCGGCAAGCTCGGCGGCACCGGCCCATAGCCAGACGAAGCCGCCTTTATCGATAACCGGATAGCTGCGAACACCGAGCTCGGGAACGATCGTCGTTTGGCTCGGCACGCGCAGGCATCGGCCGCTTACGCCGTAGCGAAAGCCGTGATAGGGGCATTGCAGCGTGTCTTCGACGATTTTGCCGAGCGACAAAGGCGAGCCGCGATGCGGGCAGCGGTCGCCGAGCGCGACGGGTGCGCCCTGCACCGTGCGGAACAAGGCGATGCGATCGCCGCAGCAGTAACGCAGGAGGGGTTGGCGGTCGTCGACCTCGTGCGCGAAGGCGACGACATACCATTCGTCGCGCAGGACCGGTTGCGTCGCGGGACAGATCAGGCGCGGGCTGTGGTCATCCATCGGCAGCCTCTCGTTATATATTGTACGATACGTTTAATATTGTACGACGTCAACGATCGGTATAGACCCGTCGCGGGACGGACACCGAAGCGGAAGCCCATGCCTCAATTGCGCCAGCGCCCCGGAATCCAATCGGTCGAGATCGGCAGCAGCATCCTGATGGCGATGGCGGATGCACTTCAGCCTCTGGCGTTGAAGGATTTGGCGCGGCGCTGCGGCATGCCGGCCGCGAAGGTCCATCGTTATCTCGTCAGCCTGACGCGCACCAAGCTGGTCGCGCAGGACAGTGGCGATGGCCGCTACAGCATCGGACCGGCTGCGATCGCGCTCGGCCTGGCCGGGCTTCACTCGCTCGATGCGGTGCGGATCGCGTCGGAATTCTTGGGCGATCTTCGCGATGCGAGCGGCGAAACCGCCGTCCTCGCGATCTGGAGCGGTGCGGGGCCGGTCATCATCCGCATTGAGGAAAGCAGCCGGCCCGTCTTCATGAACGTGCGCGTCGGCTCGACGCTGCCGTTGCTGCGCAGTGCCGTCGGCCTCGTCTTTGCGGCCTACCGGACCGAGGAAGACACGAGAAGCCTGATGACGAAGGAACGCCGGACGCTCGGCGGGGCGCAGAATGCGGGCATGATCGAAGGGGCACTGTCGCGCGCGCGGAATCTCGGTATTGGCGTGGTCGAGGGCGGTCTCGTCCCCGGCGTGACAGCGCTCGCCGCGCCGGTTTTCGATCATCGCGCCAGGGTCGTCGCGGCGATTGCGTTGCTCGGCGGACCGGAACACCTCGCGCCGCGCGCGGATTCGTCTGCCGCGCGGTTGCTGAAAGAAGCCGCCGCGACGATCTCGGAGCGCCTCGGCTATCCCAGCGGCCCGAGGAAGGGCTCGCCCATATAGCTGTCGCCGTCGGCTTCGAGCGCCTTTGGCCATTTGCCGGCGACGATCTTGCGCCGTGCAGCGGCAGGACGCGGCTTGCCGTCCCAGCCGATCTGCTCCATCGACCAATAGAGCTGGATCGCGTGGCCGTCCGGATCGAGGGCGCAGATCGTGTGGTCCATGCCGGGCGTCATCTCGGGCGGCAACTCGCGGAACTCGACGCCATAGGCTTTGAGGAAATCGATCGCATTGACGAGTTGCTGATAGGAGCCGAGTTGCACGCCGAACGCCGCCGTCGTCGTGTCGCCGCGTAAGGCCAGCTTTTGGCGCAGAGCCACCGGAAAGAGGGCGAGCGAATGATGCTCGGTGTTGTTGCGCAGGAAGACGCAGCGCTCGCCCTCGCAGCGCGTTTCCTCCGTGACGATGAAGCCGAGCGTGCGCACATACCATTCCGTTGCGCGCCCGACATCCTCGACGAAGAGATTGACCGGCCCATGCTTCACGATCTTGAATGGCCGCGCGAGCAAAATGCCCTGCACGTCGTATTTCAGCGGTAGATTCTCCTTGTCACGGAAGCCGGAAACCAAGTCGCTGCCGCGCGCCATCGCCTGATTGACCTCTTCATATTCCGAGATCTGCGGCAGTTCCGCGGCATGGTCGAATTCGCGATCATGCATGTCCCAAGGCTTGGAGCGGCCGTCCCAGCCGACCTGCTCCATGCCGTAATAGATCTCGTTCTTATGGAGATCGGGGTCCATCAGATAGGAGTGCCAATTCGAGCCCGGCATGTCGCGGCCCGAGCGCACGACTTTCTGTCCGTTGCGCCTGAACCAGGCATCGCCCTCGACGACTTCGGCGAGGCTGCCGACCTGCCAGGTGATCTGGTTGACCGTCACGTCGTCTTTGTGGAAGCCAGTACGGTCCGTCGCTTTCCTGAGGCGGTGGTTATAGAGGACGAAAGCGTGGTGATCGCCGCCATAGCGGAAGAAATAGCCGTTGAGATCGCCGAAATCCTTGAACGCATCGGGCGCCTTGCCGCCCATCGGACGAATATCGGTGATGCGGAAGCCGAGCAGGTCGTTGTAGAAGCGCAGCGCGTCGCTCATGCGATAGGCATTGAGGCCGAAATGGCCGAGCCGTCGGATTTTGAACGGCTGGTCGAAAAGCACGCCGCCAACGCTGTATTTCGCTTCCGTCTCGATCGTCATCCGCGTCTCGCCTGCTTGTGTTAGGGACCGACCTCGGTCACGTCTGCCATCACCAGCTTCTCCGGCGGCAGCTCGCCTTTGATCTCGCCCATCTGCTGCAGCACCGCGACGAGGCTCTTGAGCGCCGCCCTCGACACTTTGGCGTCGCGCGCGAAGAAGACGATCTTGCGATAATAGTCGTAGCTCTGCGCGTTGTCCTCGGGGCTCGTTTTGCTTGCGGTTGCCATGATTGCGACGGCGTGGTCGCGGTTCGCCTCGTCGTAGAACCAGGCGACGCTTTTGAGATAGGCGGTCATGAAGCGTTTGATCAGCTCGCCATGCGTGCTTGCCCAGCCACGGCCGACATTGATCGTGCCGAAGGGGAAATCCTTCACATAATCGGCGGCGAGGCCGAGGGTCGCGAAGCCATCCGATGCAGCCTTGAAACTCGCCGGCGCCGAGAGCATCGCGGCATCGACGGCCTTCGATTCAAGTGCCGCGAGACGCGCCGCGGTCGAGTTCGTCGGCAAAGCATCGACGTCGCCATCCTTCATGCCGTTCGCGAGCAGCATGCGATCGAGATAGACGCGCGCGATATCGGTGACTTCGCCGACCGAGATCGTCTTGCCCTTCAGGTCTTTGATCGATTTGATTTCGGGCTTGGCCAAAAGCGAGAAGGGACCGGGGCCGGCCTCGATGGTCAGGATCGCGACAGCCGCGCCTTCGTTGATGCCGCGCACGGGATCGAAGGCGCCGGTATCGCCCATATCAATGGCGCTGGCGGCGAGTTGCTGCAGCACCTGCGCGCTCGAACGCGTGAAGACAATGTCGAGCTTGATGCCGCTCTGATCGAAGAAGCCCTGATCGAGGCCGATATAGATCGGCCAGACGATCGCCGAGGGCGCGCCGACATGGCCGAAGGTGATGGTGTCGGCTGCGGGGCTCGCCCTGCCGGCGAGGCTCAGCGCCGCCGCGAGGACAAAGCCAACGGCGATTTGCCTGCGGCTCATCGGCTTCCCCCCAACATCAGCTCCCCCGAAATGATTTGCGGCCGAGCTTGAAAGCTGCGGCCGTGAAAATCAATCGTTACGGAAGGATGGACGAACGCGTACCTAACGCGCCAGGGTTACCAATGGTGGGTCGCGGTCGCGGTCGCTGATTGGCGGGAGAATTCGACAGCGGCCGGGACAATCACGGTGATCATCGCGGCAAGGATGATGACAGCGCTGAGCCGCTCGGTCCGGGTCCATTTCCGCCAGTCACGGCTCAGGTCACGCATCGGAAGCTCCGCGACGTCGAACGTCAGGTATAAGCGATAACGGCGCTACGGCGGCCGAAATTCCGGCCGTTGCGGGCGATGTCGTCGTTGAAGCCCTCGGCAACGTGGTCGTCGCCATTGGAGACGAGGCAAAGGCTGGCATTGATCGCGGCAAGAATCGCTTCGTCGATACGCTCGGGTGCGAGCGAATAGCGCGTGATGGTCTGGAGGCTGCGGCTGACGGAACTATTGGTGCTCATGAGCGTCTCAAGGACCTTTATGATCCGGTCGGTCGTCTGTGGGTGCATCATCTTCCCCCTAGGTGTGTCGTACGTGCTGTGAGGTGTTACGCAGCGTGCGCCGCTTTTGGATGCATCGGCTCAAAAGCGATGCCGATTTCGGGGATCCCGGCCGCCAAATGCTCGTCGTCGAGATCGAAGCTGGTGTTGATGGCGGCGAGGATGAGCTCATCGACCTGCTCGGGCACCGCGAACCGCTTCAAGTTCTCGAGCTCGCGCGCGATCGAGCGGCGTTGCAACATCGCGGCGAGGGTTTCGACGATCTGGTCGACGCGTTTCGGATCGAAGGCTGTGACAGACATTTGGAGCTATCCTCAGGCGGCCAGTTTCGGGGCGCGAAGCCAAGCGGTGACGACGAATTGGTAACCGTCGAAATCGAGGTCGGCCGCCCAGCGCCCGTTCTCCCAGCCCGATGGCATAAAGAGGAAGCCGCGGAGGGTGAGGTAGGCAAAGGCGTCTTCGCGGGTGGGGAAGAGGCGTTTGATTTTGGTCGTCAGGGTCATGAAGCGTTCCTCGGAATGGTCTGCTCACATGTGCTTGCCGTTCCGTCGCACCCTGACGATGCTCTCCCTGGAAACGGAAAAATAGTTAGGTTCTCTGCGTAAGGGCTTGCTCGTAAGGGCTTTTGCGTAGCCGGAACCCTGGTCACGGGGCCCTTTCAATTCCGTTAAAAATTCGCTATTTCTCGCCGCACCGGAAGGAGATGGCCGCGCTTAAACCCGGCCTCGCTAAAGACCCGGCAAGGTCATGAAGATGCAGAAGAAATGGTCGCCCGATAGCTGGCGGAGTATGCCCATCCGCCAAGTGCCGGAATATCCCGATGCCGCCGCCCTCGACGCGGTGACGAAAACGCTGCGCAATTTTCCACCGTTGGTCTTCGCCGGCGAAGCGCGGAGCCTCAAGGCCAGACTCGCCAAGGTGGTTGAAGGCAAGGCTTTTCTGCTCCAGGGCGGCGACTGCGCTGAGAGCTTCGCCGAGTTCCACCCCAACAACATTCGGGACACCTTCCAGGTGTTTCTGCAGATGGCGGTGGTGCTGACTTTTGGGGCGGCTTGCCCGGTGGTGAAGGTCGCCCGCATGGCCGGGCAATTCGCCAAGCCGCGCACGTCGGACAATGAGACGCAGAATGGCGTCACGCTGCCTTCCTATCGCGGCGACATCATCAACGGCATGGACTTCGCGCCGGAAGTCCGCAAGCCCGACCCGCAGCGGATGATCCAGGCCTTCAGCCAGTCGGCGGCGACGCTCAATCTGCTGCGCGCCTTCGCCCAGGGCGGCTATGCCGACCTGCACCGCGTCCATAACTGGACCAAAGGCTTCATCGCGGATAGCCCAGCCCGGGAGCGTTACGAGGAATTGGCGGACCGCCTGACCGAGACGCTCGACTTCATGGCCGCCTGCGGCCTTACCTCGGAGACGACGCCGCAGTTGCGCGAGACCGAACTCTTCACCTCGCATGAAGGGTTGCTGCTCGAATACGAGCAGGCGCTCACCCGTGTCGATTCAACCACCGGCGATTGGTACGACGTTTCCGCGCATATGCTGTGGATCGGTGACCGCACGCGTCAGCCCGACGGCGCGCATGTCGAATTCCTGCGCGGCGTCAAGAATCCGATCGGCCTCAAATGCGGTCCGACCATGCCGGTCGACGATCTGCTGCGGCTGATCGATCTCCTCAATCCGGAGAATGAGCCGGGGCGGCTGGTGCTGATCACGCGCATGGGCGCCGACAAGGTCGAGAGCAAGCTGCCGCCGCTGATCCGCGCCGTCGCGCGCGAGGGCCGCAAAGTGCTGTGGTGCTCGGATCCGATGCACGGCAACACCATCACCTCGGCAACCGGCTACAAGACCCGCGCCGTCGATTCGATCTTGCGCGAGGTGAAGGGCTTCTTCGCCGCGCATGAAACGGAAGGCACTTATGCCGGCGGCATCCATTTCGAGATGACTGGCCAGAACGTCACCGAATGCATCGGTGGCGCCCAGGCGATCACCGAAAGCGGCTTAGGCGATCGCTATCACACGCATTGCGATCCGCGGCTCAACTCCAACCAAGCGTTGGAGCTGGCCTTTCTCATCGCCGAGGAGCTCAAGAAAAAACGCCTCGCACCGAAGAAGCAAGCGGTCGCCGCGGCGCAGTAAGCGTCATCGCGCGCTATCGCGTGAGAGGCGGGGTGGTCGGGGGCGGTTTGCGGTGCTGCGTCGCTTGCTCGAAGGCATAGGCGATCTCGATCAGCAGCGGTTCGCTCCATGGCCGGCCGATGATTTGCAGGCCTGACGGCAAATCCTCGTAGGTGTAGCCCATCGGTACGACGGCCGCGGGCCAATGGAGACCCGAGGCGATCCAGGTCGTGGCGCCGGTCGGCGTCAGATTGCGGTCGCCGTTGAGCTTGGGCGGGAACGACGCGACCGGGAGGATCAGCGCGTCGACGCGCGCATGCTCCATCGCGCCGAGATAGGCCTCGCGCATACGGATCTCGAACGCTTCGAGATCGCGCACGATCGGATCGTCGGCGGCAGCGGGCGCGATGGCGGCGGCTTTGAGGCCGACCTCGTGCAGCGGGTGAAATTTCTCGGTGCCGACGACGGCGGCGATTGACTTGGGGAAGGACGGGCCGGTCGTCGCGAGATAGCGCTCGATCGCGGCGCGCACTTCGCTCTGCGGATGCGGCCGCGCCGGGAATTGCTTGAATTCCGGCACCGCGAACGGATCGACGATCTCGGCGCCCGCAGCCCGCAGATCGGCGATGGCGCGCTCGGTCAACGCCACGACGTGTGGATCGGAACCGTCGGGCGGGAAGGCCTGGCGCAGCACGCCGAGCCGCTTGCCGCGCGCGCCGTCCGGCTTAAGGAAAGCCTGATAGCTTGGCGGGATCTTACCGGCGGCATGCGCCGTCGCGGGATCGTCGGCATCGACGCCGGCGATGACGTCGAGCAAGGTCGCGAGATCGGCGACACCGCGCGCCATCGGTCCCGCCGTGTCGCGCGCGTCGTAAAGTCCGACCATGCCGGCGCGCGAGACCAGCGCCCAGCTCGGCCGCAACCCGACAAGCGCATTGTTCGAGGACGGATTGCGGATCGAGCCCCACGTGTCGGAGCCGAGGCCGACGACGCCAAAGCTCGCGGCCAACCCGGCGCCGGTGCCGCCCGAGGAGCCGCCGGTCGCATGCGCCGTGTTGTAGGGGTTGCGCGCGAAGCCGGGCAGCACCGAGTTGATGTTATCGAGTCCGCCGCGCGCCCATTCCGACATCGTTGTCTTCGCCAGGATGATCGCGCCGGCTTCGCGCAGCTTGCGCACCGCGGTCGAATCCTTTGGCGGCACCCAGCCGATGAGTGCGCCCGAGCCGCCTGTCGTCTGCAAGCCGGCGGCGTCGTAATTGTCCTTCACCAGCACCGGTATGCCATGCAGCGGTCCGCGCAGCGTCGCGGTCTTCTGCCAATACGTGTCGAGTATGTCGGCATCGGCGAGTGCCTGCGGATTGGTCACGATGATCGCGCCGAGGGCGGGGCCTTTGCGGTCGTAGGCCGCGATGCGGTCGAGATGCGCCTGCGTCACCTCGCGCGCGGTCGCGCGACCGGAACGATAAGCGGCGTGAATGGCTGCGATGGTCGCTTCCTCG
This sequence comes from Allostellaceae bacterium, assembly GCA_036490955.1. Lineage (GTDB taxonomy): Bacteria > Pseudomonadota > Alphaproteobacteria > ATCC43930 > CGMCC-115725 > CAIKMD01. The sequence continues at coordinate 11,878 of DASXCX010000010.1, forward strand.
ATCGCATAGCCGGGTTTTGTAGTGCCGCTCATTTGAACCTCGCCGAGTATGAGGGATCGACATCGCCTTCATAGCAATTTCTAGCAAGAAGGAGGCCACATGCGCGTGCGGGTATTCGCGGCAAGGGACGCGGCTGCGCTACAATCAAGCTATGCAGCGATTGCAGGATGCCGCACCGAGCGACCATTTCGATGGCCGGCGCTTCTCCAATGTGGGCGGCGACCGCACGCGCCGGCGCGGCTTCGGCGATTTTCTGCGCTGGCAATTCTCGCGCGAGAAGCCGGCTTGGCCGGAATGGGTCACGGACGAAACGCGATCCTTGCCGCCGGCGCCGGCGAAGGCTGGCGAGGTCGCGGCGACCTTCATCGGCCATGCGAGCTTGCTGCTGCGTTTCGCCGGTTTCGCCGTACTGACCGATCCGATCTTTTCGCTGCGTGCCAGCCCCTTTGCTTCGCTCGGGCCGAAACGCGTACGTGCCCCGGCCTACGGGCTCGAATCGCTGCCGAAGATCGACGCGGTATGCCTCAGCCACAATCACTACGATCACATGGATTTACCGAGCCTGCGGGCGCTCCAAGCGCGCGACAATCCGCCCATCGTGACCGGCATCGGCAATGGCGCCTATCTCGCGACGCGCGGCATCGCCAATGTGATCGAGCTCGATTGGTGGGAGAGCGCCGAGCCGGTGCCCGCGCTCAAGCTCACTTACGTTCCGGCGCAGCATTGGTCGCGCCGGCGTTTCTGGGACACCAACCGCATGCTCTGGGGCGGGCACGTCGTCGAAGCACAAGGCGCTCGCGCCTATTTTGCCGGCGACACCGGCTACCCGGCGCAATTCGCGGAAATCGCGCGACGCTGCGGTCCACCCGATATCGCGCTGCTGCCGATCGGCGCTTACGAGCCACGCTGGTTCATGGCGCCACAGCATATGAATCCGGAGGAGGCGGTGAGGGCGCATCTCGATCTCGGCGCGCGGCTCTCGATCGCCATGCATTTCGCGACGTTCTGTCTCACGGACGAGCCCTACGGTGCGCCCGAAGCCGCGCTTGCCGCCGCGCGGACGCAATTCGGTGTGACGGCGAGCGCTTTCCACATCCCGGCGTTCGGCGAGACGATCGCGGTAAATGCACTTGATGGATAAATACGAATATAAAATGTAATTTATAATATATTTGACGAATATTTATGCGTAAATTATCACAGGGCCGTTACCTTGGCTGCCGCGTTGTTTCCTGCAGCTCGAAAGGAGTGGCATGGATCGCAAAATCATTCGCCAGCTTTCGCGACGCGCTCTCGTGGCGATGGCCGCCGTGGGTCTCGTCGTTTTCGCCGCCTCGTCGGTACGCGCCGATACCGTCGTTCGCGTCGGTCATTTCCCGAACATCACGCATGCGCAAGGGCTCGTGGCACATGCGCTGACGCGCCAAGGCAAGGGCTGGTTCGAGCAGCGGCTGGGACCGGGCGTCGGCATTGAATGGTATGTCTACGGCGCTGGCCCAGCGGCGATGGAGGCGATGATCGCGAAGTCGATCGATCTTACCTATGTCGGACCCAATCCCGCGCTGAATGTCTATGCGAAATCGGGCGGCACCGAGGCGCGTGTCATCTCGGGTGCGGCAGAGGGCGGCTCGGGGCTGGTCGTGCAACCCGGCGAAGATCTGAAAACTGCTGCGGATTTCCGCGGCAAGAAAATCGCGACGCCGCAGCTCGGCAACACGCAAGACGTCGCAGCGCGGTCTTGGCTGATCGCCGGCGGCTTGCACATTACGCAGACGGGCGGCGATGCGCAGGTGATCCCGACCGCCAATCCCGATCAGCTTTTGCTGTTCAGGCAAAAGCAGCTCGACGGTGTGTGGACGGTCGAGCCGTGGATCTCGCAGCTCGTGAGCGGGGCGGGGGGCCAAGTGCTGATCGACGAACCCAAGGCGCTGACGACGCTCCTTGTCGCGCGGGCCGATTTCCTCGACAAGCAGCGCGACCTCGTGAAGAAATTCGTCGCCGCGCAGCAAGAGCTGACCGATTGGATCGACACGCATCCTGACGAGGCGCAGCAACTGGTGCGCAGCGAGTTGAAAGCCGAGACGCAGGTTGACATGGCTCCCGATCTTGTGGCTAAGGCTTGGGGCCGGATTCACTGGACGCATGACGTGAGGCGCGAGCAGATCGATGAGGTCGTGAAGAGTGCGCAAGCCGTCGGCTTCCTGCGCGACGTGCCTGATTTGGGAAAGTTTGTCCAATCACCGTGAGCGTCGCCATCGCTGATACGACGGAGACGACCGGCGAGCTTGCCGTCGAGGGCGTGTCGAAATGGTTCCGCACCTCGCGGGCCAATGTGCACGCCCTCGATGACGTCACGCTGCGGGTTGCTGCCGGCGAATTCCTGTGCCTCGTCGGCCCGAGCGGCTGCGGCAAGTCGACGTTGCTCGACATCATCGCCGGGCTGACGCTTCCGGACGGCGGCAGCGTTTTCGCCGATGGCCAGCCGGTGGTGGGGCCGGGGCGGCATCGGCTGGTGATGTTTCAGGAATCCGCTTTGTTTCCCTGGCTCGATGTCTTCGGCAACGTGATGTTCGGGCTGAAGCGCGAGAAGAATCTCTCGAGCGCTGAAAAGCGCGAGGTCGCCGAGCATCATCTCGAGCTGGTCGGTCTGACGAAGTTCAAGCGCGCTTACACACATGAGCTATCGGGCGGCATGAAACAGCGCGTTGCGCTGGCGCGCTCGCTGGCGCCCGATCCGCGTGTTCTTCTGATGGACGAGCCTTTCGCCGCGCTCGACGCGCTGACGCGCGAGCGGCTCTACGGCGATCTGCAGGAGATCTGGCACAGCCGGCGCAAGACCATCGTCCTCGTCACGCATAACGTGCGCGAGGCGGTCTGTCTCGGCGATCGTGTCGTGTTGATGTCGCCCAATCCCGGACGCATCCGTGAGGCGTTTGCGGTCAAGCTGCCACGGCCGCGCGACATCAATTCGCCGCATCTCGCTGAGTTGGCGCAGGAGATCACGACTGCGCTCAGGGGCTACGATCCCGAGATGGGACGCTGATGAAACGCGCGCTGGTCGTGACGGCGTTCTTCGTCGGGCTCATCCTGCTGTGGAAAGCCGCGACCCTGTTCATGGGCTGGTCGCCGCTGCTACTGCCGCCGCCGGAAGCGGTCGGGCGATATCTGTGGGAGGCGCTGCTCGATGGCACGCTGATCTCGGCCTCGATCGTCACGGTGAAGCGGTTGCTGATTGGCTACTTCATCGGTGTCGTGATCGGCATGGGGCTCGGCCTCATGGTCAGCACTTCCGATCTTTTCGACAGCACGGTCGGCGCGCTGGCGCTCGGCTTGCAGACCTTGCCGAGTGTCTGCTGGGTACCGCTCGCGCTGCTGTGGTTCGGCCAGACCGAAGGCGCGATGCTGTTCGTCGTCATCATGGGCACGGTCGGTTCGGTGGTGATCGCGACCAGCAACGGCACGCGCTCGATCCCGCCGATCTATGCGCGTGTCGCGCGCACGATGGGCTCGGAAGGTTTCGATAAATGGACGCGAGTCATCCTTCCGGCGGCGTTGCCGTTCCTCGTCACCGGCATGAAGCAAGGCTGGGCCTTCGCCTGGCGCTCGCTGATGGCGGCGGAAGTCTACGTCACGATCCTGACCGGTTTTGGCCTCGGCCATCTCCTCGAATACGGCCGCGAGCTCAGCGCGATGGATCAGGTGATCGGCGTGATGATCGTGATCGTGGTCATCGGCCTCGTCACCGATAAGGGCCTGTTCGCACCGTGGGAGCGCTTCATGCATCGCCGCTGGGGCACGGGCGCGTCGGTCTCCTAAAGCCGCGTGAGCCTGAGGTGCAGCGCGTTCGAGATGACCGAGACCGAGCTGAGACTCATCGCGGCCGCGGCCACGATCGGACTCAAGAGCAAGCCGAACGCCGGATAGAGCACGCCGCCGGCGAGCGGGATGCCGAGCGCATTGTAGACGAAGGCAAGCGCCAGGTTCTGGCGGATATTGCGCATCGTCGCGCGGCTTAGACGGCGGGCGCGGACGATGCCGGCAAGATCGCCTTTGACCAGGGTGACGCCGGCGCTTTGCATCGCGACCTCGGTGCCGGTGCCCATCGCGATGCCGACATCGGCGGCGGCGAGAGCAGGGGCATCGTTGATGCCGTCGCCCGCCATCGCGACTTTACGGCCTGCGCCGCGCAGGCGCTGCACGATCGCCTGTTTGCGCTCGGGCAGTATTTCGGCCTCGATCTCGCCTATGCCGAGCTTGCCGGCGACGGCCAGGGCCGTCGTGCGATTATCGCCGGTCAGCATGATGATGCGGATGCCTTCGGCGCGGAGCGCGGCGAGGGCTTCGGGCGCCGTTTGCTTGATCGGATCGGCGACGGCGATGATGCCGGCGATGTCGCCGTCGATCGCGACGAACGCCGCGGTGGCGCCGTCGCGACGCAATTCCTCGGCGCGGGTCTCGAGCGCGGCGATCGCGATGCCGAGATCGTCCATCAGAGTCGCGTTGCCGACCACGACACGGCGCCGGCCGATCGTTCCCATGACGCCTTTGCCGGTGCGCGATTTGAAATCGACGAGTTCCTGTTGGGCGACGCCGCGTTCTCTCGCGGCCGCGACGATGGCGCCGGCGAGGGGATGCTCGCTCGCGATCTCGAGGCTCGCGGCGAGCGACACCATCGTCGCCTCGTCGAATTTCTCGCTGACCGAAATCGCGACGACGCGCGGCTTGCCTTCGGTCAGTGTCCCCGTCTTGTCGACGATCAGCGTGTCGATCGCCTCGAGCCGCTCCAGCGCTTCGGCATTTTTGATCAGCACGCCGGCCGTCGCGCCTTTGCCGACGCCGACCATGATCGACATCGGCGTCGCGAGGCCGAGAGCGCAGGGACAGGCGATGATGAGCACCGATACCGCGGCGACCAGCGCATTGGCAAAGGCCGGCGGCGGGCCCCAGACCAGCCACGCGATGAAAGCGATTGTGGCAGCGACGATCACCATAGGCACGAACCAGGCCGAGACGATATCGGCGAGGCGCTGGATCGGCGCGCGGCTGCGTTGCGCCTCGGCCACCATCAGCACGATACGAGCGAGCATGGTCTCGGCGCCGATCTTCTCGGCGCGCATCACGAGCGCGCCGGTGCCGTTGATCGTGCCGCCGATGAGCTTGTCGCCCGGCGCTTTCGCGACCGGCAGGGATTCGCCGGTGACCATGGCTTCGTCCACCGCGCTCTTGCCTTCGACCACGCTGCCGTCGACCGGCACCGCGTCGCCCGGCCGTACCCGCAAGCGATCGCCATGCTGCACGCGGTCGAGCGGAATCTCTTCGTCATTGCCGTCGGCGCGGACGCGGCGCGCAAGCTTGGGCGCGAGGTAGAGCAGCGCTCGGATCGCGCTGCCGGTACGCTCGCGCGCGCGCAGCTCCAGCATTTGGCCGAGCAAGACAAGAACGGTGATCACCGCGGCGGCTTCGTAATAGACCGCGACCGTGCCGTCAGCTTGCCGCAGGTTTGCCGGAAAGAGGTTCGGCGCGAAAGTCGCGGCGAGACTGTAGAGATAGGCGGTGCCAGTGCCGAGAGCTATCAGGGTGAACATGTTGAGCGAGCGGTTGCGCAGCGACGCCCAGCCGCGCGCGAAGAACGGCGCGCCGGCCCAGAGCACGATGGGCGAGGCGAGCACGAATTGGAGGCCGATCGAGAAATCGGCGCTTGGGACAAGCCAGCCGCCGGCCATATCGAATAGCATCACTGGTAGGGCGAGGACGAGACCGATCCAGAAACGCCGCGTCATGTCGACGAGCTCGGGATTGGGGCCCGCGTCCGGCGCGATATCTGCGGGCTCCAGCGCCATGCCGCAAAGCGGGCAGGCATCCGGCTTGTCCTGTCGGATCTCCGGATGCATCGGGCAAGTCCAGATCGTGCCCGATGCCGAGACTGCCGGCGGCGGCGTTTCCGTCGGGCGCGGCGCGAGATATTTCGCTGGATCGGCGACGAATTTCTCGCGGCACTTGGGATTGCAGAAGAAATAATCCTCCCCGCCGATCCGCGTGCGATGCTGCGTCTTCTTCGGATCGACGCTCATGCCGCAGACCGGATCTTTGACCTTGGCGCCGCCGGTGTTGGCCGCGCCGTGGTCATGATGATGATGATGGTTGCTGTCGGTCATTCGGCGTTGCTGGACATATACCCCCTATGGGTATATAGAAAATAGGATGAGGGACGAAGTCAAGCAAGCGGCGGCGACACGGCTCAATCGCATCGAAGGACAGGTGCGCGGTGTCGCGCGCATGATCGCCAACGACCGCTATTGCATCGACGTGCTCAATCAGATCGAGGCGGTGAAAGCCGCGCTCAAGAAGGTGCAGGACGAGATTTTGCGCGATCACATCGGCCATTGCGTCGAGCACGCGATCTCCTCGGGCGACGCGAAGGATCAGCGCAAGAAGGTCGCCGAGCTCGTCCAGGTATTGAGCCACATCACCTCGTAATCGCACTTGCGAAGCGGCGGTGCAGCGCAAACATCATTCCCATGTCGGACTCAGCGAGCGCGCTGCCGCGGATCGTGATCGTCGGCGCCGGTTTTGGCGGGCTATGGGCGGCGGGTGCGCTTGCACACGCGCCGGCGCAGGTCACGGTGATCGACGAACGCAATTACCACCTGTTCCAGCCGCTGCTCTATCAGGTGGCGACCGCCGGCTTATCGCCCGCCGATATCGCGGCACCGATCCGCGGCATCCTTTCGCGGCAACGCAATGCCCACGTGGTGATGGGGCATGTCGTCGGCATCGACAAGGCAAAGCACGTCGTCAGGCTGCGCGAGCGTGACGTTCGCTATGACTGGCTGATCGTCGCGACGGGCGCGCGCCATGCCTATTTCGGTCACGAGGAATGGGCTGAATTCGCGCCGGCGCTCAAAAATATCGACGATGCGACAAGGCTGCGGCGCAAGATCCTCATGGCGCTGGAGCGTGCCGAACAGGAACCCGATCCGCGAAAGCGCCAGTGCTTGATGACCTTCGTGGTGGTCGGCGGCGGCGCGACGGGGGTCGAAACCGCCGGTGCCATCGCCGAGCTGGTCAAGGTCGCGTTGGCGCGCGATTTCCGCGCCATCAACCCGGCGATGTCGCGGATCATCCTGATCGAGGCGGGGCCGCGCGTGCTGCCGAGCTTCGCCGCAAGCCTTTCCGCCGCCGCGCATCGCGCGCTCGCGAAGCTTGGGGTGGAGGTGCGCCTCGGCCAGCCGGTGACGCGCTGCGACGAGGCTGGCGTCATGCTGGACGAGGAACGGGTGGCTTGCGGCGTCACGATCTGGGCCGCCGGCGTTATGGCGTCGCCTGCGGCGCAATGGCTCGACACCGAGCATGATCGCGCCGGTCGGGTCCTCGTGGATCGCGATTTGCGCCTGCCGGGCGATCCGCAGATTTTCGTGATTGGCGATACCGCTTCGGTGCGCGATGAAGCGGGCAAGGCTTTGCCGGGCATCGCGACGGTTGCCAAGCAGGAGGGGAAATACGTCGCGCGGTGGTTGCACGCGCGGCTCACCGGAAAAACGGTGCCACCGCCGTTTCACTATCGCGATTACGGCGAGCTCGCGACGGTCGGGCGCAATTTCGCGGTGGTGGATTTCCGCTGGGTGAAGCTCAAGGGACGGATTGCCTGGTTCGTGTAGAGCGTTGCCCATATCTATTTTCTCATCGGCTTCCGCAACCGGCTCGTCGTCGCGATGGACTGGATCTGGGCTTATCTCACCTTTCAGCGCGGCGCGCGTCTCATCACCGCGAGCGATCCCGACGAATAACGTCCCGCCCTAGTCCGCGCGCCCCTCCCTCGATAAGATCGCAAAAAGGAGTTTCAAGAGCGAAGGGGGAGGGGTCTGATGTCGGTTCGGTTTGCGCGCATTGCCGTCGGGTGTCTTGTTGTCGCTTGCGCCATGCCGGCTTCGGCTGCGACGAAGGTCAACCTGCTCTTCACCCAGGGCGCGAACAATCTTGGCGCTTATGTCGGCAAGGATCAGGGCTTCTTCGAAAAGCACGGCCTCGATGTCGATGTGACCCCGACCGCCAACGGCTCGCTGATTTCGGCCTCGCTGGTCGCCGATGCAGCGCAGATCGGTACGCTGACGCCGTCGATACTGCTGGAAGCCGACGAGCAGGGGCTCGAAATCGTCGCGATCGCCGGGATGACGACCTATCCGACGAATTCGCCGGCTGCGATCATGGCGCGCACCGGCAGCGGCATCAAAACCGCGCAGGACATGATCGGCCGCAAAGTCGGCGTGCCCGGCCTCGGCGGGGCGCTCGATGTCCTGGCGCGCAATTGGGTGAAGACCAACGGTGTCGACTATCACAAGGTGAACTGGCTCGAGCTGCAGTTCCCGCAGATGATCGACGGGCTGAAGGCCGGTCTCGTCGACGCGGTGGTCACGGCCGAGCCCTTCAACACGCGCATCAAATCGATCGATGCGGGTTATTTTCTCGCTGAGGCCGAAGGACCGAAAGGCACGGCGACGCTGATCTACGCCGCGACGCGCAGCTGGACGACGAAGAACCCGGAGGCGGTTAAGGAATTTCGCGCCGCGATCGAGGATGCCTATACGTTCGCGCGCAATCCTGCGAATGCCGCGTCGGTGAAGGAAAGCATCGCCAAATACACGAAGCTACCGCCGGCGGCGATGGCCTCGATCGTGATCCCCGATACGCTCGAGGCGAAGGTCACCGGCCCCTCGCTCGCGTTCTGGGTCGATGTCGCACGCGACCAGGGCATGATCAAAGGCAATCCCGACCCGGACAGCCTCGTCGTGCCGTGAACTCAATAAGGCTGTGTCGGCAACTGGTCGTAGATGTTCTTCAGGACTTTGGCTGGCACTTTCTCGGGAATGAGCGTCGGCGCGACCAGCGCGTCCTCCAGATCCTTGGACGTAGCCTCGGCGCGCGGCGTCACATCCATTTGGATGTTGCCGGCGGCGGCCACCTGGATCATCTCTTGCCGCGGCTGCTGATAATGCGCGAGCGTCCGGCGCAACAGGGTCTCGTCCATGCTCGGTGCATCGAGCAACGCCTCACTGACGTTGCCCATGGCGATCTCGGCCAGCGCGCGATTGGTACGGTAGCGCTCATTGGCCTGGGGCGATTGCACCAGCTTCGTGAACGTCGCGACCGCGGCTTTATAGTCGCCGGATTGCAACTGCATCATGCCGTAATTGTTCTGCAGCGACGCGTAGTCGGGCTGAATCTTCAGCCCGACCTCGAAGCTCTGCCGCGCGAGCGTGTATTTTCCCTGCATGGTGAAGGCGACGCCGATGAGGTTGTAGAGCTTGGGGTCGCTCCGCTTGCCACGGATGGCGACGGCGAAATGATCGAGCGCCGATTTCGCGTCGCCATGCGCGAGCTCGATCTCGCCGAGCCGCATCGCCGCGTCGGGATCGCTCGGCGCGATCACCAGCGCGGCCTGATAGTTGGTGTAGGCGTCGTTGTCGTCTTTCAGCGCCATCTGAGCGTTGGCGAGGCGCATGCGCGCTTGCAACGAATTGGGATTGGCGTCGGCTGCCTTCGCGTAGAAAAAGGCGGCGGTCGCGAAATCGCCGCGCGCGCTTATCGAATCGCCGCCGCGCAAGAAATCGGCCTCGGTGAGGAGCTTCGGCGGCGGAGCGGCGTCGGCTGTCTCCGTCTGCGTGTCCGGCGATCCTTTGAAGAAGTTCGAGATTTTGTCGGGCAACGAGGCGATCGTCGGGATGCTGCTGAGCGCGGTGATACCGGCCGAGATCGCTGGCAAAGCCGCGCAGCCGCCCACCGCGGCCGTGAGCGCGACAACCGCAGCGGATTTAGCGAGCATTCGCATCAATCTTGTCGGCTCGATCGGGACTCGGTCACTCACGGGGGGTACACTCCTATTCTTTGCGGTGGCCAGCCTCGCGCGTCGCACGTTAATTGAGCGTGAAGGCGGCCGGAAATCGTCAACGGTACCGCGCGAATTGGACCCAAATTCGCGGCGAATATCGTGGCGGCGCGAACGATCTAGGCGTTGCGCCGTCGACGGGTAGAATGGCAGAGCTCTGGTGCGAGACCTCCGCCATTGCCGTCATCATCGCCTATGATGGCCACCCGATGGTAAAACTCGGCCGCGAATTTTTGCTCAAGAAACGCGACACCCTATAAGGAACACACATGCCGCATGAAGGCCCGCATCTCACCCGCACCAAGGTCACGGCCGATCTTCTCGCTTTCGCTGTCTCGCAGGATCGCGAGGTGCTGCTGCGCGTCGATCTGCCCGGCGAGGATGCGACCGTGATCCTGCAAATGAAGCCGGCCGATGCGCGCGAGATCGCCGCGGCGCTGGTTGCCAAAGCCGAAGAAGCGGAGAAGGGACGGGGCTAGACGTAGACCGGCGCGCGCCCGCGATCGAGCGCGTCGCCGCCCGCGGCGATGCCGTCGAGATACCGCTCCCATACCATGAGATTGAGTTCGCACGCTTTCACGACCGGGTCGGCGAGGCTGAGCTCGCCGGCATAACGCGCGATGGTTTGCCAGCCGAGGTTGGAATGCTCGATATCGGCTTCCTCATGCAGCTCGAAGAAATCGAGCTCCGCATCGGTTAGCTTGAACAGCCGGCCCCAGCGCTGACGCTCCAGCCCGAACCACCCGCGCCGGTGGATCAGGCCGGTGCCGTAACCCGGAATATTCGTGCGCTCCGCGCACGTATTGGCAATGAGCCCTTCGAGCCAGTGGCGGTTCGACATCAGCGCTTCCCAGGCGAGCCAGCAAAGCTGCGTCGAGGCAAGGAGAGGCGCCTTGCGCATCGTCGCGCGGCTGAGGCCGATGCGCATGCCAAGATCTTCGAGGATCGCCCAATGCGGCCGGCCGCCGCCGTGCGCATGATCGGCGATCACTTCTTCGCTACAGGCGCCGATGATGCGCATCCGCGTCTCCCAATCCGGGCAGTTCGTCGCGACACGCAGCTTCAGCACCGAATTGCGCTGGCGCGTGTTCTGGCGATGCTGCAGCACGAACATCTGCGCCCGGCCGCGGGTCAGAGGCTCATGGAAGAAACGTGTCCGGCGCACGAAATCGTCGACCGCGGCATCGAGCTTGCGGATCACGGCGCGGGAAGCGGCGGAACGACGGGACACGTTCTGCGTATTGTTTTTCACGGGCGAACCTCCTGATCTCTCGGCCGCCATTCTAGCGGAAACAATGCGCCGAGCGTGGGCAGCGCATCGCTTGCCATGACGCCGCAAATCGGCGACAAATCGGACAGATTAGGGAGGGCATCATGGTCGACAAATTCGAGGACCATTGCTGGCAGGACGTGATCCCGCCGGGCGATCTCGCGATTTACGGCCCGTTCACACGCGAAACCTATGTCGGTGCGCCGGCGGCGCTGATCGCGATCGATCTCTATGACGTGGTCTATCGCGGCGGCAATAAGCCGGTATCGGAGCTGATCGCCGATTACCCGATGACCTGCGGCGAGCATGCCTGGAAGGCCATTCCGCCGACGCAACGGCTCTTTGCCGCGGCAAGAGCGTCAGGCTTGCCGATTTTCTATTCGACGGGCGATACGCGGCCGGAGAGCAAGCCGGGCTTTATCAAAGCGACCAAGCGGCGGCGCGGCGGCGACGATCCGTCGGGCTATGCCATCCGTCCCGAATTCAAGCCGCTTCCCGGCGAGGTCGTCATCACCAAGCAACGTGCCAGCATCTTCTACGGCACGCCGCTCTTGGCTCATCTCACGCAACTCGGCATTCACACCGTCATCATCTGCGGCGAAAGCACCTCGGGTTGCGTGCGCGCCTCGGCGGTCGACGCTTATTCGGCCGGCTATCACGTCGTGCTGGTCGAGGAATGCTGTTTCGACCGCGTCGTGCTATCCCACAAAGTCAATCTCTTCGACTTGCATCACAAATATGTCGATGTGATGCATATCGACGAAGTCGTTGCCGCGCTCGACAAGCAGCCACGAAAGGCGGCGGAATAACATGAAACCAAGCGCCTCCTACGGTCCGTTCGAATACTCGCCGATCACCACGCGCAAGAAAGTGGAGTGGCCGAACGGCGCACGCGTCGCGTTTTGGGTCATTCCCAACATCGAATTCTTCGCGCTGAGCGATCGCATTCCGGCGAGCACCACCGGCAAGATGCCCGACATTCCGACCTGGGCGGTGCGCGATTACGGCAATCGCGTCGGCGTCTGGCGGTTCATGGATGTGTTCGACAAATACGGTATCCGCGCGACGGTCGCGCTCAACAGCGACATCTGCATCCATCACCCGGTTATCATCGCCGAGGGCAACAAGCGGCAATGGGAATGGATGGGCCACAACAAGACCAATTCCAAGCGGCTCATCGACATGACCGAGGACGAGGAGCCCAAGGCGATCAAGGAAGCGCTCGATACCATCGCGCGCGTCGCCGGCAAGCGGCCGAAGGGTTGGCTCGGCTCGGGGCTGCAAGAGACCTGGCACACGCTCGACCACCTTGCCGCCGAGGGGGTCGAATATGTTTGCGATTGGGTAAACGACGATCAGCCGTACCAGATGAATCTCGACAGCGGCAAAAAGATCTTCGCCATTCCCTATAGCCAGGACATCAACGACATCCCGGCTTTCGAGCGCCAGCATCGGACGGCCGAAGAATTCCGCGACATGATCTGCCGCCAGTTCGACACGCTCTATTCCGAAGGAGCGCAGTCGGGCCGCGCGATGTCGATTTGCCTTCATCCCTATCTGACCGGGCGGGCCTATCGTATCCATGCGCTCGATCAGGCGCTGGCCTATATTTGCGGTCATAAGGACGTTTGGCGGGCAACCGGCAGCGAGATCATCGCCGCATATAAGGCGCAGCTGTAAGGGGTCGTTTCTTGTTGTCTCCTCGGCGTCGGCGCGGCGACGGGTGGTGGTCAGGGAGGTTGGGATGAGAAGCACATCGATGCGCGCGGCGCTGGTTGCCGCGGCGCTCACATTGCTGACGGCGATGACGCCGACGGCGCAGGCCGAGAAGATCGAGGCCGGCGCGGTCGGCGGGCCGACGGCAACGATGTGGCTCTTCTATGTCGGCTTCGATCAAGGTTTCTTCAAAAAGCACGATGTCGATCTCGACGTCATCTTCGCGCCATCTGCCCCCGGCATCTTGCAGCAACTCACCGCCGGCTCGCTCGACATCGTTGCGACGACCGGTACGGCCGAGCCGATCCACGCCGTCGACAAGGGCGCGAAAAACATCGCGATCGCTCGCATCATCGGCCTCAATTCGCCTTACGCGCTCGAAGCCAAGCCGACGATCGGCTCGATCAAGGATATGAAAGGCAAGAGCATCGTTCTCGGCGGTCTCGTCGATATCACCGCGATCTACTGGAACCGCATGGCGGCGGCGAACGGGCTGAAGAAAGGCGATGTCGATATCACCGTGGTCGGCGCGACCGCCGGGCGCTTCGCCGCGCTGAAATCGGGCACCGTCGATGCGACGATGGTGCTGCCGCCGTTCAACTTCCTCGCCGAAGCGGCGGGGTTCAAGAATATCGGTCTCGTCATCGATTACGTGAAGGATTACCCCTTCACCGGGCTGGAAGTGTCGAAGCCCTGGGCCTCCGCGCATATGGATCTCGCCAAGCGGCTGCTGGCCGCGCTCGATGACAGCGCGACCTGGTTCTACGCACCCGAGAACCGCGATGCGCTGATCCAGATGGGCATGAAGAACTTCAAGATCGACGAGAAGGAGGCGGCGCAGAGCCTCGACTTCCTGCGCAAGATTCAATATTTCGCCCCGACCAGCAAAGTCTCGCAAAAGGGCCTCGATAGCTTGATCCAGGTCATGCGCGATTCGGGTGACGTCTCCAACCCAATCAAGGCGCAGGATCTGATCATGCCCGGCCTGACGGAGCTGGCGGAGTGAAACCACGCTCGTTCACCAGCCTGCTGTCGATCGTCGGCGGGCTTTTGATCTGGGAAGGCGTCAGCCGGTTCGGCGTCGACAATGCGCTGTTCCTGGCCGCGCCGTCGCAGATCGCCTACGCCATCTGGAAGCTCGCCGTCACCGGCGATCTCTGGCGCCACGTCTATATCAGCGGCGTCGAATTCACGATCGGCTATGTCATCTCCTGCGTGCTGGGGGTCGCCATCGGCTTGCTGATGGCGGAGAGCGAGCGCGGCAAGCGAATCTTGCAGCCCTGGATCTCCGGCATCTATGCGACACCCACCATCGCGCTCGCGCCGCTGTTCCTGTTGTGGCTCGGCATCGGCATCTGGTCGAAGGTGCTCGTGGTGGTCACGCTGGTGATCTTCACCGTCATCATCAACACCGAGGTCGGGCTGCGCACGACGAGCACGCGCCTCATCGAGATGCTGAAAAGCTTCGGCGCGACGCGTAGCCAGATCTTCTGGAAAGTATCGCTGCCCTCGGCGATGCCTTTCGTGCTCGCCGGGCTGAAACTCGGCATCGGTCGCGGCCTCATCGGCGTCGTCGTCGCCGAGCTCTTCGGCTCGCGCGCCGGCCTCGGGCAGCTCATCAGCGCCTCGGCCGACAGCTTCAACATGCCCAATCTCTTTGCCGCGGTGGTGATTCTGGCGAGCGCCGGTATCGCCATGACCGCGGGCTTCTCCTGGCTCGAAAAGCGACTCGTTCCCTGGACGAATGACTGATATGGCCGCTCCAAAGCTCACCGTCTCGGGTCTCACCAAGAAGTTCGGCGAGCTGCTGGCGCTGAGCGACATCAGCCTCGCGATCGAAGACGGCGAGTTCATCTCGATCGTCGGTCCCTCGGGCTGCGGTAAGACCACTTTCCTGCGCATCGTCTCCGGGCTCGAGAGCGCGACCGGCGGCGAGGTGCGTATCGACAGCGCGGTGGTGAAGGCGCCCGGCATCGATCGCGGCTTCGTCTTTCAGAGCGACAATCTCCTGCCGTGGCGCACCGTGCTGGCGAATGCGCTGATCGGTCCGGAGGTTTCGGGCACGGTGAGCGCCGAATCGCGCAGCCGCACGATCGATCTCTTGAAGCTCGTCGGTCTCGGCGGTTTCGAGAACTATTTCCCCCGGCAGCTCTCGGGCGGCATGCGCCAGCGCGTCAACCTCGCGCGCGCGCTCGCGATCGATCCCAAGGTCCTGCTGATGGACGAGCCTTTCGCCGCGCTCGATGCGCAGACCCGCGAGATCATGCAGACCGAGCTGATCCGTATCTGGGAGCAAGGCCGCAAGACCGTGCTCTTCGTGACGCATCAGATCGACGAGGCGGTATTCCTCTCGGACCGCGTCTTCGTCTTTGCCCGCCGGCCGGGCCGGATCCGTGAGATCGTCAAGATCGACTTGCCGCGGCCGCGGGCGCTGTCGCTGAAGCGCACGTCGGAATTCGTCAGTTATGTCGATCGCATCTGGAAGATGATCGAGGAGGATGTGCGCGAAAGCGTGCTCGTCGATAAAGAGTGATGCCCAGGCGCCGATGCTGCGCCATGTGCCGTGGATGCGCGCGAATACTCGGCACTGATTGACACAACCGGTTGCCGCCACCAATGTTAAGCGAGTCATGACCGATTCGCTCAGTATCTTCATCGCCCAGCTCGATCCCACCGTTGGCGATATCGCCGGAAACCTTGGCCGCTTGCGCGATGCCTGGCGCGAGGCCAAGGCATCGCGTGCCGATCTCGTGGTCGCGTCCGAGCTTTTCGTCGCCGGCTACCCGCCCGAGGATCTGGTGCTGAAGCCGGCGTTCGCCGCCGCTTGCGAGGCGGCGGTGAAGGATTTCGCGCGCGAGCTTACAGACGGGCCTGCGGTGCTGTTGGGCACGCCTTGGCGGCAGGACGGCAAGCTCTATAACGCGGCAGCACTGCTCGACGGCGGCAAGGTCGCGGCGCTGCGCTTCAAGCACGATTTGCCCAATTACGGAGTCTTCGACGAAAAGCGCGTTTTCGCGGCGGGGCCTGCGCCCGGCCCGGTCGTGCTCAAAGGCGTGCGGCTCGGCGTCATGGTCTGCGAGGACATGTGGTCGGTCGATGCTTGCGAATGCCTGCAGGAGAGCGGCGCCGAGCTGCTGATCGTCATCAACGGCTCGCCTTTCGAGGCGATGAAGCAGCAACAGCGCCTCGATCTGGCGCGCACGCGGGTCAAGGAAAGCGGCCTTCCGCTGCTCTATGTCAATCAGGTCGGCGGCCAGGACGAGCTGGTTTTCGACGGCGCGTCTTTCGCCCTCGCCACCGACGGCGATCTGCGCGTGCAGGCGCCGGAATGGCGGCCGGCGCTGATGCCGACACGCTGGAAGCGCGAACCGGCCGGCTGGAATGTCGAGAAGGGCGTCCTCGCCGATCGCGGCGACCGGCTTTCCTCGATCTATCAGGCAATGGTGCTCGGCCTCAGTGACTACGTGCGCAAGAACAAATTCCCGGGCGTGGTGCTCGGCCTCTCGGGCGGCATCGACTCTGCGCTCTCGGCGGCCGTGGCCGTCGACGCGCTCGGCGCCGATCGCGTCCACTGCGTGATGATGCCGTCACCCTATACCTCGAAAGAGAGTCTCGAAGACGCGGCGGCGGTCGCCGAATTCCTCGAATGCGAGCTGCGCGAGATCAATATCGGCCCGGCGATGGAGGCTTATCGGACGATGCTGGCGCCGAGCTTCGCCGGCCGCGAGCCCGACATCACCGAAGAGAATCTGCAATCGCGCGCCCGCGGCGTGACGCTAATGGCGCTGTCGAACAAATTCGGCTGGATGGTGCTGTCGACCGGCAACAAATCGGAGATGTCGGCCGGCTATGCGACGCTCTATGGCGATATGTGTGGCGGTTACTCGGTGCTGAAGGATGTCTATAAAGTCACTGTCTTCGAGCTGTCGCGCTGGCGCAATCAGCGGCGGCTGCCCGGATTCATGGGCCCGAGCGGGCGGGTAATGCCGGAGCGCGTCATTACCAAGCCGCCCTCGGCCGAGCTCAAGCCCAATCAGACCGACCAGGACACGCTGCCACCTTACGAAATGCTCGACGACATTCTGCAATGCCTCATCGAGCACGAGATGACCGTCGCCCAGATCATCGAGCGCGGACATCCGGAAGAGACGGTGCGCATGGTGTGGCGCATGCTCGATCGTGCCGAGTACAAGCGGCGCCAAGCGCCGCCCGGTGTCAAGATCACGAGCCGCGCTTTCGGCCGCGATCGCCGCTACCCGATCACCAACGCGTTCCAGGCGCCGGGCGCGGTGCCGCACGAGGTTGGCGAGCCGGGCGAAAGCCCACGCGCGCCGGTGCCGTCGCGCACAGGCGGTGAAGGATGAGCGAGAAACCAGCGACGCCGGCCGCCGAGACACAGGCCGGCCGGGATTTCATCCGCGACATCGTCGCCGCCGATCGCGAAACCGGCAAGGTGAAGAGCGTCGTGACGCGCTTTCCGCCGGAGCCGAACGGCTATCTCCATATCGGCCACGCCAAGGCGATCGCGATCGACTTCGGCATCGCCGCGGAATTCGGCGGCCACTGCAATCTGCGCTTCGACGACACCAATCCGGCCAAGGAAGAGCAGGAATTCATCGATTCGATTCAGCGCGACGTGCGCTGGCTCGGCTACGATTGGGGCAACAACCTCTTCTACGCGTCAGACTATTTCGATCAGCTCTACGAATGGGCCGAGCACCTGATCAAGGCCGGCAAGGCCTATGTCGACGATCAGACGCCGGAAGAGCTGGCGGCGAACCGCGGCGATTTCACCAAGCCGGGCAAGGACAGCCCCTATCGCAATCGCTCGGTCGACGAGAATCTCGATCTCTTCCGCCGCATGAAAGCAGGCGAGTTCCCGAACGGCGCGCGCGTGCTGCGCGCCAAGATCGATATGTCGTCGGGCAATCTCAATCTGCGCGACCCGGTGATGTATCGCATCCTGCACGAAGAGCATCCGCGCACCGGCAAGAAATGGTGCATCTATCCGAATTACGATTTCGCGCATGGCCAGTCGGACGCGATCGAGCATGTGACGCATTCGCTCTGCACGCTCGAATTCGAGGATCACCGCCCGCTCTATGACTGGTTCCTCGACAATCTGCCGGTGCCGTCGCGGCCGCGACAGTATGAATCGGCGCGGCTCAATATCGGCTACACGGTGCTCTCCAAGCGCTTCCTGACGCGGCTCGTCGAGGAAAAGCGCGTCAACGGTTGGGACGATCCGCGCATGCCGTCGCTTGCCGGCATGCGGCGGCGCGGCATCCCGCCGGCGGCTTTGCGCGAATTCATCAAGATCGTCGGCGTCGGCCGCGCCAACTCGGTTGTCGACATTCAGATGTACGAGCATGCGATCCGCGATCATCTCAATAAGACGGCGCAGCGGCGCATGGCGGTGCTGAAACCGCTCAAGATCGTGATCGAGAATTACGATGGGCCGGGCGAGGAACTCGAGGCGATCAATCATCCCGACGATCCGGCGGCGGGTATGCGGCGCATTCCCTTCGGCCGCGAGATCTATATCGAGCGCGACGATTTCATGGAGAACCCGCCGAAGAAATTCTTCCGGTTGTCGCAGGGCGTGGAGGTGCGGCTGCGCTACGCCTATTTCATCACGTGTCGCGAGGTGGTGAAGGATGCGGCGGGCGAGGTGGTGGAATTGCGCTGCACCTACGATCCGGCGACGCGCGGCGGCAACGCGCCCGACGGCCGCAAGGTCAAGGCGACGATCCATTGGGTCGATGCCAAGCGCTCGCTGCCGGCGGAAATCCGGCTCTATAACCCGCTCTTCACGCGGCCAGATCCCGGCGCAGGCGGCGATCTGATGGCCGATCTCAATCCCAATTCGCTGGAAGTGCTGGACGGCGCACGACTCGAGCCGTCGCTCGGCGAAGCGAAGACCGGCGAGGCGACCCAGTTCGAGCGCCAGGGCTATTTCGCCGCCGACCCGGATTCAAAACCGGGCAAGCCGGTCTTCAATCGCACCATCGGTCTGCGCGACAGCTACGCGAAGGCGTGACGCGGCTTTTTTCCAATCG
>DASXCX010000011.1:0-9278 GCA_036490955.1 Allostellaceae bacterium
CCGATAGAGTTTTCCCTCTAGAACCAAGCACATGGCCTCGCCCAATACCTTTCGCGCGGGACCCGACGAGCGCGGGCTCTTTGGCATGTTCGGCGGACGTTACGTCGCCGAAACCCTGATGCCGCTCGTGCTCGAGGTCGAGCGCGCCTATGAGGCGGCCAAGGCCGACCCGAGCTTCGCCGCCGACATGGCCTATTACTTCGAGCATTATGTCGGCCGGCCATCGCCGCTTTATCTCGCCCAGCGCCTCACCGCGCATTGCGGCGGCGCGAAAATCTATCTGAAGCGCGAGGATCTCAACCACACCGGCGCGCATAAGATCAACAACACCATCGGCCAGATCCTCTTGGCGCGCCGCATGGGCAAGCGCCGCATCATCGCCGAGACCGGCGCCGGCCAGCACGGCGTCGCCACCGCCACGGTCTGCGCGCTCTTCAACCTGCCTTGCGTCGTCTATATGGGCGCGACCGATATCGAGCGGCAGAAGCCCAACGTCTTCCGCATGAAGCTGCTCGGCGCCGAAGTGCGCCCGGTCACGTCCGGCACGGCGACGCTGAAAGACGCTATGAACGAGGCGCTGCGCGATTGGGTCTCCAATGTCGAGGACACCTATTACCTCATCGGCACGGTCGCCGGCCCGCATCCCTATCCGGCGATGGTGCGCGATTTCCAGAACATCATCGGCGACGAAACGCGCAAGCAGATGCACAAGGCCGAAGGCCGGCTGCCCGATACGCTGATCGCCTGCGTCGGCGGCGGCTCCAATGCGATGGGCCTGTTCCACCCCTTCCTCGACGAGCCGAGCGTCAAGATGATCGGCGTCGAGGCGGCGGGCCTCGGCATTCCGACCGGCAAGCATGCGGCCTCGCTCAATGGCGGCACGCCCGGCGTGCTGCACGGCAACCGCACCTATCTGCTGCAAACCGACGATGGCCAAATCATCGACGCGCATTCGATCTCGGCCGGCCTCGACTATCCCGGCATCGGACCGGAGCACGCCTATCTCTTCGACAAGAAGCGCGTCGATTATGTCGCGATCAGCGATGACGAAGCGATCGAAGCGTTCCATCTGCTGACGCGCCTCGAAGGCATCATCCCGGCGCTCGAATCATCGCATGCGATCGCGCAGACCGCGAAGATCGCCGGCAAGCTGGCAGAGGATCACCTCATCGTCGTCAATCTCTCCGGCCGCGGCGACAAGGACATCAACACCGTCGCGGCACTGCAAGGGATCAAGCTTTGAGCCGCATCGAGCAGCGCTTCGCCGCGTTGAAGCGCGAAGGCCGCGCCGGTCTTATCACCTATCTCACCTGCGGCGATCCCGATGCCAAGAGCTTCGCGCAGATTCTCGGCGGCCTTCCGCAAGCCGGCGCCGATCTGATCGAGATCGGCGTGCCGTTCTCCGATCCGATGGCCGATGGTCCCGCCATTCAAGCGGCGGGGCTACGCGCGCTGAGAGCCGGCATGAATTTGCCGAAGGTGCTGGCGATCGTGCGCCGCTTCCGCACCGAGGACGATCGGACGCCGATCGTACTGATGGGTTACTACAACCCGATCGAGCATTACGGCGTGGCGAAATTCCTGGCCGACGCGAAAACCGCGGGCGTCGACGGGCTGATCGTCGTCGATCTGCCGCCGGAGCATGATGAGGAACTGTGCCTGCCGGCGAGCGCCGCTGGTCTCGATTTCATCCGCCTCGCGACCCCGACGACCGACGACAAGCGCCTGCCCCAAGTGCTGAAGAACACGCGCGGGTTCCTTTACTACGTCGCCGTCGCCGGTGTCACGGGCACCAAATCGGCGACGGGCGATGCGATAGCCGCGGCGGTGGCGCGCTTGAAGAAGCACACCGATCTGCCGGTCGCCGTCGGTTTCGGCATCCGCACGCCGGCACAAGCCGCCGCGGTCGCGAAGGTCGCCGATGCCGCGGTCGTTGGCTCGGCGCTGGTCGATCGCGTCGCATCGTCGCTCGATGCGAGCGGCAAAGCGACCCCTGCGCTGATCAAGACCGTGCTCGGCGACGTGCGGGCGCTGAGCCAAGGCGTCAAGGGCGCGCGCGCATGAACTGGCTGACGAATTTCGTCCTGCCCAAGATCCGCGCGGTCAAGGAGACCGTCGCCAAGAAAGAGGTGCCCGAGAACCTCTGGACCAAATGCAGCAATTGCGGCCAGATGCTGTTCAGCCGCGACCTCGAAGCCAATCTTCACGTCTGCAACACGTGTGGATTCCATTTGCGGCTGGCGCCGGCGCAGCGTTTCGCGGCCCTGTTCGATGACGGCAATTATGCGATCATCGAGCTGCCGAAGCCGGCGACGGACCCGTTGCGCTTCCGCGACGTGAAGCGCTATGGCGATCGCCTCAAAGAAGCGCATGCCAAACATAACGGCGCCGATGCGCTGCTCGTGGCGCACGGGGCGATCGGTGGCCTGCCCGCAGTGATGGCCTGCTTTGATTTCTCCTTCATGGGCGGATCGATGGGGGTTGCCGTCGGCGAGGCGCTGCTCGCCGCAGCGCGGCTCGCCGTGCTGCAAGAAGCGGCGCTGATCGTCGTGCCGGCTTCCGGGGGCGCGCGCATGCAGGAAGGCATCCTGTCGCTGATGCAGATGCCGCGAACCACGCTTGCCGTCGAGATGGTGAAGGACGCCGGCCTGCCCTACATCGTGCTGCTTACGCATCCGACGACCGGCGGCGTCTCGGCCTCTTTCGCCATGCTGGGCGATATCACCCTGGCCGAGCCCGGCGCGGTGATCGGCTTCGCCGGCGCACGCGTCATCGAAGAAACCATCCGCGAGAAGCTGCCCGAAGGCTTCCAGCGGTCGGAATATCTCTTGGAGCACGGCATGGTCGATATGGTCGTGCCGCGCAAGGACTTGAAAGATACGCTCACCCGGATCGTGCGCTTGCTGATGAGCCCGGCACCGAGCATTGCGCGCAGCGCTACGTCCTAGTTTCGTCATTGCGAGCGAAGCGAGCAACCCAGGCGTGCCGCGCGATCTTTCTGGATCGCCATCGCCGCTTCACAGCCTCGCGATGATGGCATGAATTAATGGTCAGCGACGAAATCCTTGCCCGGCTGCTGACGCTTCACCCGAAGCTGATCGATCTCAGCCTCGACCGCGTGCTGCGTTTGCTCGCCGCGCTCGGCAATCCGCAGGCGAAGCTGCCGCGGGTGATCCATGTCGCGGGCACGAATGGCAAGGGCTCGACCGTCGCTTTCCTGCGCTCGTGCCTCGAAGCGGCCGGCAAGCGTGTCCATGCCTATACCTCGCCGCATCTCGTGCGTTTTGCCGAGCGCATTCGCGTCGCGGGCAAATTAATCGAGGAGAACGCGCTGGTCGCCGTGTTGGATGAATGCGAGCGTGCCAATCAGGGCGCGCCGATCACCTTCTTCGAGATCACCACGGCGGCGGCGTTCTTGGCCTTCTCGCGCGAGCCGGCGGATTGCGTATTGCTCGAAGTCGGACTTGGCGGGCGTTTTGACGCGACGAATGTCGTCGACCGGCCGGCTGTGACCGCGATCACGCCCGTCTCGATCGATCATCAGCAATTCCTCGGCGATACGGTGGCGAAGATCGCCTTCGAGAAAGCCGGCATCCTGAAACGCGGCGTGCCGGCAGTGATCGCGCTGCAAAGCCAAGAGGCCGCTTCGGTGATCGCCGCACGCGCACAAGACATCGGTGCGCCGCTTTATCGGGCCGGCACCGAATGGAAGGCAACCGGACGCAGCGATCGCTGCCTCGCCTATCGCGGACACACCCGCCACGTCCTGCCGCGGCCAGGCCTCCTCGGACCGCATCAATATGGCAATGCCGGAACGGCGCTCGCCTGTCTCGAATGTCTACCCGGCTTCGCGGCATCGGCCGAGACCCTGGCGCTCGGCCTCGCTCAGGTCGAATGGCCGGCACGGCTGCAGCATTTGACCGATGGCAAGCTGGCACGCCTCATGCCGTCGGCCGGCGAGCTCTGGCTCGACGGCGGACATAACGCGGCCGGCGGCGACGCGCTTGCCGCTCAGGCAAAGACCTGGCACGACAAAAAACTGAACCTCGTTTTCGGCATGCTGAAGACGCATGACGCTGCCGGCTTCCTCGCCGCGCTGGCGCCATATACCGGCCGCGTCGATGCGCTCGCCATTCCGGGCGAGGAAAACGCCCGTTCAGCCGACGACATCGCCGATATTGCCAAGAGCCTGGGCATCCGGGCCGTGGCGCGGCGTGGCATCAAAGAGGCGGTCGCCGCCGCGGCCGAGCCTGGCGCGCGCGTGCTGATCTGCGGGTCGCTTTACCTTGCCGGACGCGTGTTGGCGGAGAACGGCACTCCGCCCTAACATTGGCGGAAAGGGAGTACGCGATGCGCCTCGGGCTTTTCATGATGCCGGTTCATCCGCCGCATCGGCCGATGCATGAGAACCTCGCCGAGGACCTCGCGAAATCGCTGCTCGCCGACAAGCTCGGCTTCGACGAGATGTTCCTTGGCGAGCATTACTCCGCCTCGACCGAGCCCTATCCCTCGCCGCTGATGTTCATGGCGAGTCTCATTCCGCAAACCAGCAAGCTTCGCTTCGGCACCGGCGTGATCTCGCTGCCCAATCGGCATCCCGCGATCATCGCCGGCGAGACGGCGCAATTCGATCAGATGAGCCGCGGGCGCTTCATCCTCGGCATCGGCACAGGCAGCCTGCTATCGGATTTCGAACTCTTGGGCCATGACGATCCGGGGCAGCGCAATCGCATGCTGGTCGAATCGATCGACATGATCGAGAAGATATGGTCGTCCGACCCGCCCTACGACATCAAGGGTGAATTCTGGACGACGCATATCGCCAAGACCGTCAACGCCAGGCTCGGCCTCGGCGTAATGCCCAAGCCCTATCAGACACCGCGGCCACCAATCTGCGTCACCGCGGCGAGCCCGGGCTCGCAGACCGTGCGCCTTGCCGGCAAGCGCGGCTGGGGCCCGATCTCGAGTTCCTTCCTGACCGAGACCGGCCTCACCTCGCATTGGGAGATGTTGCGCCAAGGCGCGGCCGAATCCGGCAGCCGGCCGAGCGGCGAGAATTGGCGCGTCGTGCGCTGCATCCACGTCGCGCCGAGCGATGCCGAGGCACGCGAGCGGGTGCTGAGTCCCGATTCCTCGTATCGATATTATTTCGGCTATATGAGCGAGATCCTGCGCGGCCTCGGCCGCCTGATCGCGCTGAAACCGCGCCCCGACATGCCGGATGACGAGGTGACGGTCGAGAAGATCATCGAGTCGCGCGTGATCTTCGGCTCGCCGGGCACCGTGCTCGAGAAGCTCGCGCATTTGCGCGACCGCGCCGGCCCGTTCGGGAGCTTGCTGATGACCGGCGTCGATTGGGGCGGTCCCAACGAAGCCTGGGAGCGGCAATCGATGCAGCTTCTGGCGCAGGAGGTCATGCCGCGCCTGTCACAGCATGCCGCGGCGAAAGCCGCCGAGTAATTCGGCCAAAATTCTGGAGGAGGAGACGACCATGCCCGATGCCAGCAACCCGCAAACCGCGCCAGCCCTGAAGCTCAATTTCCTGTCGCACGGCACGCTCGAATCGCGCGATCTTGCGTTCTCGCGTCAGTTCTACGCGGAATTCCTCGGGCTCGAAGTCGTGCAGACCAGCGACATCTCGTTGATGGTACGGCTCGGCGGCAAGCACTGTATCGCCGTCGTCTTCACCAGACGACCAAGCGAGATGGGCCTGCTCAACCACAATGGCCTCGATGTCGAGACGCAGGAAGAGGTCGACGCGGCCTATCAGGTCACTCTCGCCAACGCCGAGAGGTGGAAGCTGCACAAAATCACCAAACCGGTGCTGCAGCACGGCACCTACAGCTTCTATTTCTGGGATGCCGACGAGAATTGCTGGGAAATCCTGACCAACCCTACCGACGGCTACGACTGGCTGTTCAAGAACGGCGACATGACCGGCAAGGGCCATCACGACCGCAGCTTCAAGCGGCCGGGCGTGAAGATTTAGCCTCGGGGTTCGCTTTTTCCGCGGGATTTTTTTCCGCGCCGGGCAGCGGGAAGTAGAGATCGAAGCGCGTGCCCTTGTCGAGCGCGCTCTTGACCTCGATGCGACCGCCATGGCTGGCGACGATGCCGTGGACGATCGAGAGGCCGAGGCCGGTGCCTTGACCCACCGCCTTGGTGGTGAAGAACGGCTCGAAGATGCGCTGCTGCGTTGCTTCGTCCATCCCGCAGCCGGTATCGCTGACCGAGAGGCGGATTTCTTTCGGCGCCTTCTTTCCCGAAGTTAGGCTTAGCGAAACGGTGATCGTTCCCATGCCGTTGCTCATCGCGCCGGCGGCATTCGAGACGAGATTCGTGATCACCTGATGGATCTGCGAGCCGTCGGCGCGGATGTTGGGCACGTCCGCGACCTCGGCATCGAGCTGGATCGAGGTGGGAACCGTCGCACGCATCAGCTTCAAAGCCTCGTGCACGACATCGGCGAGATTCGCCTCTTGCTGCTGCTCCGGCTCATCCTTGCGGCTGAATGCGAGAACGCGGCGCACGAGATCGCGCGCCCGCTCGCTTGCTTCGTAGATCGTGTCGAGATTGTTGCGCACCGGCGTGCCCGACTCGAAACGCCGCGCCGTCAGCTTCGACAGCGCCATGATCGGCACCAGCGTGTTGTTCAGATCGTGCGCGATGCCGCCGGCAAGCGTGCCGAGCGCCTCGAGCTTCTGCGAATGCAGCAGCTGGCGTTCGAGCTCGCGTTCGCGCGCCGCCGCGACCACGCGCTGGGTGATATCGTGCATGGTGCCGAAAATCCGCGTCGCGCGGCCGTCTTCGCCAAAATGCACGTCAACCTCGCGGCACAGCACCCGCTCCTGGCCGTCCGGGCGGATGATGCGGAATTCGAATATCTGGGGTTCCGCGCCCGCGCGATTCCTTGCCGCGCGGAACGAATCGCGATCTTCCGGATGCACATATTGCAGCGTCGTGTCCCAGGAGGGCGGTACCTTGTCCTTGTCGATGCCGAGGATGCAATACATCTGATCCGACCAGGTGATCTGGCCGGTTTCCAAATCGTGATCGAAGCTGCCCATATTGGCGATGCGCTGCGCGCGCATGAGATTTTCGCGGCTTTGCATAATCTCGAGGTCGGCGCGCTTGCGCTCGGTGATGTCTTGCAGCGTGCCGAAGAGGCGAATCGGGTGCTTCTCGGGGTCGAATGTCACCGCGCTTTCGCGGCGCACGATTCGTTCGGCCCCGTCCGGACGAACGATGCGATACTCGAGCGGCGGCATCGGCTTCCCGGCAAGCTCATCGTCTCGCGAGGTCTGGAAGCGCTCGCGATCGTCCGGATGCACCAATTGCAGCAATTGCGCGGAAGTCCAGCGCGTACCGATCTCCAGGCCGAGGATTCGATACATCTCATCGGACCATTCGACGGTGCCGGTCACGAGGTCGCGCTCGAAGCTGCCGATACAAGCGAGACGCTGCGCGCGCGCCATGTTTTCGCGGCTGCGGCGCATCTCCAGTTCGACCTTGCGTCGCTCGGTAATGTCCTGGAGCGTCGCAACGAGGCGAACCGGGTTGCCGTCCGCATCGCGGACCAGTTCGCATTCGCGATGCAAGATACGCTCGACCCCATCGGGCCGGATGATCCGGAAATCGACCGGCGGGATGGGCGTGCCGCGGGCGGCAAAGTCGCGCACCTGGTCGAACGTAGCGCGATCCTCGGGATGAACGAGCGTCCGCAGAGACGCGACGTCGAAATGGGGATCTCTGCGCTCGAGGCCGTGAATGCTATAGAGCTCGTCGGACCATTCCCATTTGCCGGTCACGAGATCGCGCTCGAAGCTGCCGACACCGGCAATGCGCTGCGAATGAGCCAGGTTCTCGCGACTACGGCGCAATTCCATCTCGTTACGCTTGCGCTCGGTGATGTCCTGCACCGTGCCGAACATGCGCACGGCCTTGCCGTTTTCGTCGAACAGCACGCCATATTCGCGATGGAGGATTCGCTCTTCGCCGTCCGGCCGAGTGATGCGGAAATCGAGCGCGCTGTCGGCAGCATTCTTGAGCGCGGCGTCGCGACCCTGGAGGAACGCCTTGCGATCGGCAGGGTGAACCATCGCGGCCAGCGTCTCGGCCGTGACGTCTTCGTCGCTTACGCTGATGCCCCAGACACGCAGGAATTCCTCGGACCACTCGGTTTTACCGGTCGCGATGTCGCGACTGAAGCTTCCGATGCCGGCAATCCTCTGGGCACGCGCCAAATCGTCCTGGCTACGGCGCAACTCGATTTCGATCGCTTTGCGCTCGGTGATGTCCTGCACCGTGCCGAAGAGCCGAATGGCTTTACCGTTATCGTCATAGAGAACGCCGTATTCGCGGTGCAGCACCCGGACAGCGCCGTCAGGCCGCGTGATGCGGAAATCAATCGGTACGACGGGCTCGTTTCGGACCGCCGCGTCGCGGCCAGCGAGGAATTTCTCGCGATCCTCGGGATGGACGAGCGCCGTGAGAACATCCTGGGTAGGATCGTCGGCCGGCCGGGCCGCGAGGCCCCAAATCTTGAGAAACTCTTCGGACCACTCGCCGCGGCCGGTGACAAGATCGCGGTCGAAGCTGCCGATCACGGCAATTCGCTGCGCGCGTGCGAGATTCTCGCGACTGCGGCGCAACTCCATTTCGCTGGCTTTGCGTTCCGTGATGTCCTGGACGATGCCGAAAAGCAGCGTCGGCCGGCCATCGGGCGCGAAATCCGCGCTGTATTCCTGATTGAGGATACGCTCTTCGCCGTTTGGCCGGATGATGCGGAATTCGCTCGTCGGCATGGTCTTGCCGGACAGCACCGCAACGCGGCTGGCGATGAAGGCCTCGCGATCCTGCGGCGCAACGCGCTCCATCAGCGTCGCCAGCGTCGGATGCGTCACGTCCGGATCGATGCCCCACATGCGCAGGAACTCTGCCGAGCAATCCATTACGCCGCTATGCAAATCGCGCTCGAAGCTGCCGAGCGCCGCGAGGCGCTGGGCGCGCGCGAGATTCTCGCGGCTGCGGCGCAAGGCGAGATCGTTCTCTTTGCGGATCGCGACGTCGCGCATGACGGAGATCAGCTTCCAGCCGTCCGGCGCGCGATAGCGGGTGGTGCTGATCTCGACCGGCAGCGAGCTTCCGTCCTTGCGTCGCGCGAGGCGTGGGAGAACGCGCACGGCCCCCTCGTCGCCACCGATGACGGCGCGCCGCGCAGATTCCTCATCGCGCGCCTTCGCATCGTCCACCATGATCGCGCTCAGGGGCAGGCCGTT
>DASXCX010000012.1:0-16295 GCA_036490955.1 Allostellaceae bacterium
GCCGGCTCCACGGTACGCAAGAGACCACCTCGAACGGAAAGTCGCGACCCATGAGCCGGCGAATGACGCGATCGACCTCACTCGGTGTCGCCGATTCCGTATCGCCATACATCAGGATGCGCCAGAGCCCCCTGCCGTCGACCACCATACAGGTGCCCCAAGTGCCTTCGGCGTCCATGCAAATATAGCGACCGGCGATACCCTTATCGTGAAACTGCGCCATGTTGTCGACGCGGAACTCGATGTTCAGCGAATGATCGATGAACGGCGTGCCGTGCGTGCCGATGCCGGTGAGCTTGCGCGTGCTGCCGCCAAAGCCGTCGCAACCGATGAGATACTGCGCCGCAATGCGCTCGCGCGATCCGTCGGCATTCTCGACCGTCGCGATGACGTGCTGCTCGTCCTGCTCGATCGCGACCAGATTGGTGCGATAACGGATCTCGGTCGCGGCGTAAGAGGCCGCGACCTCTTGCAGGATCGGATCGAAGACGATCTGCGGGCAATGCCATTGATGCTCGGGGCTGAAAGGATCGTCCTTCGCTTGGCCGAGCGAATACATCTTGAAGCGGCCGAGCTCGTAGCCGGTGAGGCTGGTGACGAAGACATTGTCGAGCGGATGATCGGGCGGGAAGCCCCAATGGCGCACCCGGTCCGCCGCGCCGAGCTGACGCAGCAATTCCATCGTGCGGACGCTGATCACCAAGAGACGCGAGAATTTCAGCCGCTCTTCCGCCGGGTCGCGCTCGACCAGCAGATTGGGAATGCCGCGCCAGCCCAACTCTGCCGCCAGCATCAGCCCGACCGGCCCGCCACCGGCGATCAGCACGGGAATTTCGCGGCTGATACCGTTCATCGCGACGATCGCCTCCCCGGTTACGCAAAAGCGGTCTGACGCGCCGCCCATGGCGTGAAGCTAGTCAGAGGCGGCCACCGCACGCAACCGTTCGCTACGGGGGCCAGGGCTGAAAAATATCCGCGTGAAAGCCCACTCCATCCGCGCTATGCGTCGGCTTGCCAGGATGTTTCGGGTGGAGTGGTGCCGGCTGAGATCGCGGAGCAGCGGAGAGGTGAGGCGGCAGAGGCCGGCACGCAGAACCGCATGCTCATCTTCATTGCGGCGCTGGCGTCGGTTTTCATTACCGCGATCGAGAGCACCATCGTCGCGACCGCCATGCCCACGATCGTTGCCGCACTCGGCGGCTTCGACCTGCTCGGCTGGGTGTTCACGTCCTACCTCCTGACCCAGGTCGTGACGATCCCGATTTATGGCCGGCTCTCCGATCTTTACGGCCGCAAGCCGATCCTGCTCATCGGCGTCGGCCTGTTTATCCTCGGCTCGATTCTCTGCGGCTTTGCCTGGAGCATGTTGTCCCTGGTGATCTTCCGCGTGCTGCAAGGTCTCGGCGCTGGCGCGCTGGTACCGGTTGGCAGGACGCTGATCGGCGACATTTTCCACGGCGAAGAGCGCGCGCGACTGCAGGGCATCATCTCCAGCGTCTTTGTCGCCGCCGCGCTGATCGGCCCGATGGTCGGGGCTTTCATCGCGACGCATTGGGCGTGGCCGATGATTTTCTGGATCAACGTGCCGATTGCGATCATCGCTGGCGCGATCCTGATCTGGTGTTTTCGCGAACGCATCGAGAAGCGCCGTCACCGCATCGATTGGGGCGGCGCCATGCTGATCTGCGTCGGCACCGCGACGCTGATGGTCGCGCTGGCACAGGCATCGGCGCTCGGTCCGCTGCTTGCCTTGGGGCTTGGCGCTGCCGCGCTCGTGATCCTTGCTATCTTCGCACTTTACGAGCGCAGCGTGGCGGAGCCGATCTGGCCGATGTCGCTCTGGCAGGACCGAGTCGCCAGCAGCGGTAATATCGTGTCTCTGGGGCTTGGCGCGACGACGATGGGCATTGCCGCCTATCTGCCGGTCTATATCCAAGGCGTGATGGGCGATTCTGCGACGGTCTCGGGCTTTATCATCATGGCGATGTCGGCCTCGGGGCCGCTCGGCGCATTGACCGCGGGCCAATTCATGCTGCGCGTTTCCTATCGCGCCACGGCCAGCGCCGGCGCCGCGATCTATATCGTCGGCAGCATCATGATGTCGCTGCTCGATGCGCAAACCGGTATTGTTTGGGTGTTGGCGAGCTGCTTGCTCATGGGCCTCGGCATCGGCATGAACAACAACACGTATCTCGTCGCGGTGCAGTCGGAAAGCGCGTGGAACCAGCGCGGCATCGCGACCTCGGCGCTCATGTTCAGCCGTATCCTCGGGCAAGCGATGGGCGCGGCTGCTTTCGGCGGCGTGCTCAACGCCGCGCTCTCGCCGTTTCTCAAAAGCGGCGAGGATCTCGCGACGAAGGTCATGACGCCGGCTGGCCGCGCGGCCCTGCCGCCCGATTCAGCCGCGGCGATCATTTCGGGCTTCGATCACGCGCTGCATGTGATTTTCGTCATTCTCGTGGCATTATCGATATTCGTCATCACCGTCGGATTGATGCTGCCGAAAGGCCGCGGCATCCGCGATTGAGGGAGGCACCGGCATGGCGGAAGGGTTCACGCTGCTCGAGGCGACGATTGCCGATATCCATGCCGCGTATAAATCCGGCGCGCTGACCGCGCGCCAGCTCGTGCAGGCCTATCTCGACCGCATCGAGCGCTACGATCGCGGCGGCCCCAAAATCAATGCGCTGATCTCGCTCAACCCGCGCGCGCTCGACGAGGCCGATCGCCTCGACGCGGCGTTTCGTGCTTCTGGCCCGGTCGGGCCGCTGCACGGCATCCCGGTCGTCGTCAAGGATCAGGGCGATGTAAAGGAAATGCCGACGACGCTCGGCTCGGTGTTGTTCAAGGACCATCGCCCGGAACGCGATTGCTTCGTTGCCGCGAAAATGAGGGCAGCCGGCGCGATCTTCATCGGCAAGGGCACGCTGGGCGAACTAGGCGCCGGCGACACGCACGGCTCGCTCTTCGGTTCGACGCGCAATCCCTACGATCTCGATCGCACGGTCGGCGGCTCGTCCGGCGGCCCGGCGACCTGCGTGTCGGCGAATTTCGCGACTGTCGCGGTGGGGCAGGAGGGACTGGCCTCGATCCGCCGTCCAGCGATCTGGACGGCAATCACCGGCATGCGGCCGAGCACCGGTCTTGTCAGCCGCACCGGCGTTTATGGCGGCTGGCCAACGACCAATGGCTCGCTCGGCCCGATGGCGCGCACCGTCACCGATCTCGCCAAGACCCTTGACGCGATGGTCGGTTACGATCCGGCGGATCCCGTCACGGCGCATGGCATCGGCAAAGCACCGAAGAGTTATGCCGCGCTGCTCGACAAGGATGCGTTGCGCGGCGCGCGCATCGGCATTTTGCGCGAGCCGATGGGCCTCAACAGCGACCCGAACGCCGAGGATTTCATTCTCACCACGAAGCTCTTCGATCAGGCGATCGCCGAGCTCAAGGATTGCGGCGCGGTCATCGTCGATCCGGTCGTCATCGCCGATCTGAACCCGCTGCTCGCGAAACGCGCCTTCGGCACGCCGGAGGCGGAGGAAGCGATCAAGCTCTATTTCGCCGGCAGCGCTCACGCGCCTTTTCATTCGCGCGAAGAGGCGATGGCATCGCCGCTCTTCAATCAGTTGCTGCCGCCGACGAAGGAGCGCTGGACGCGCGTGCAGCCGCCCGGTCCCGCCCTCACGGAGCGTCAACTCGGCTCTTACAAGGCGCGCGATCTGCTGCTCACCAATATGCTGAAGACGATGGCCGACCACCGGCTCGATGCGATCGTCCACAAAGCGGTCGAGCATCTGCCGACATTGATCGCGGAGGGCGTCAATCCGCCCTACACGGAGCAGAAAGGCGCATCGCATCTCAACACCTATCTCGAGATCGTTCCCTCGGCGGTTGTGCCGGCTGCATTCACGCCGGGTGGATTGCCGACCGGCATCACCTTCCTCGGCCGGCCCTATTCGGATGCCGATATGCTGCGCTTCGCCTATGCCTACGAGCAGGCGACGCACCACCGCCGGATGCCGGCGACAACGCCATAATCATTGACCCGCGGCCGCCGTGGGCCGCACACTCTGCGATGAAAGAGCCACGGGCGCTGGTCCGTGAGCGATAACGCGCAGGGGGTTGGAGATGGCTTATCGGGCAAGCGCCGACGATAGGGCGCAATATCCGTCGGCAGGCGTGGCGTGGTACGCGCTCGTCGTTCTGCTGCTGCTCTATTTCATGTATTTCGTCGACCGGAACATCTTGACGCTTCTGGTCGCGCCGGTGCGCAAGGATCTCGGCATCAATGACAGCCAGATCGGCTTGCTCAACGGCTATTCCTTCTCGCTGCTCAACGGTCTTTTCGCCATTCCTTTCGGCTGGTATGCCGACCGGCACAGCCGCAAACACGTGTTGGTCTTCGGCATCGCGCTCTGGGGATGCAGCACCGTCGCTTCGGGCTTCACCACCACCTTCACCCAACTCATGCTCACGCGCATGGGGCTCGGCCTCGGCGAAGCGGCGCTCGCGCCCGTCGCTTTCTCGCTGATCTCCGATTATTTCCGCAAAGAGAAGCGCGGTACGGCTGTCGGCGTCTACGGCATCGGCGGCTTCGGCGGCATCGGGCTTTCCTATCTCATCGGCGGCGCCGTGCTCGCGGCCTTTCGCGGCGTCGATACGGTCGATCTGCCGCTCATCGGCGCGACATCGCTGTGGCACGGGGCCTTCATTGCCGTCGGCGGCATCACCCTGCTGCTCGCTGTGCTGACCTGTACGATCCGCGAGCCGCCACGCATCGACAGTGCGCGGAAGGCGACAGATGCGGCGGGCGAGGTCGGCTTCTGGGCGCATATGCGCACGCATTTTGCCGCGTTCTGGCTGGTGATCGGCGGCTATACCTGCCTCGGCATTCTGGCGATCGGCTGGTTCGCCTGGCTGCCGAGCTATTTCATCCGCGTCTTCCACATGCCGCCGGTGCAGGCCGGTATCCAGGTCGGCTGGACCACGACCATCGCCGGCGTCACTGGTGCGGTGGTCGGCGGCTTCATTGCCGACCGGCTGATGAAGCGCGGCGCGCGCGGCGGCAAAGTGCTCAACCTCTTCATTATGTTCTGCTGCTGGGTCGTCTGCGCGTTCGGCATCTTGTTCTCGAACAGCATCACCATGTCGCTGGTCTGGACCTTCATCTTTACCTTCGCCGACGGCATCGGTTTCATGCAGTACGGCAATGTCATGCAGGAGATGTTCCCGGCGCATCTGCGCGCACGCTCGGTCGCGGCCTGGGGCGTCTGCAGCTCGATGCTGTCCTATGGCGTCGGGCCGCTGCTCTTCGGCTTGTCGACCGATTTCGTCTTCCACGGCGATGACGGGCTGCGTTACACGCTCGGCCTTGTCTCGCTGCCGATCATCGCGATCGGTCTCATCTGCGCGTGGTTCGCGCGCAAGCCCTACGATCGCGCGCGGCTCGCCGTCGATCCCACGGTCAATGTCGACATGGAGTGGCTGGCGCCGCCGCGCATCGCGGCGGTGGCGCAATCCTGATCGGAGACTAGATATCCGCCGGCGGCAGCGGCGGCAGGCCGCGGATCACATCCGCGGCCTTCTCCGCGATCATGATCACCGGCGCGTTGAGGTTGCCGCCAATCGGATCGGGAATGATCGAGGCATCGATCACGCGCAGGCGTTCTGTCCCACGAACACGAAAATCAGGATCGACGACGGCCATGCTGTCGATGCCGATTTTGCAGGTGCCAGCCGGGTGATGAATCGTTGCGGTATTGGCGCGCAGGAAAGCATCGATCTCCGCATCGGTTTTGACATCGGGGCCGGGGAAGACGCGGTTGCGCGCGAAGCCGGCGAAAGCTTTCGTTTCTTCGATCGCATGCAGCGCGAATTTCATGCCGATGCGCATTGCGCGGCGATCGTATTCGGTGGCGAAGAAATTGTTGTAGATCTTGATCGGCGCCAGCGGATCCGTCGAGCCGAGCTTCACCTCGCCGCGGCTTTCCGGCCGCAAATGGCAATAGGTGAGACCGAAGACGTCCGGCTCCGGCGGCTTCACGACCGGGAACCATTCATGCGCGCGGAAACCGCCGCCGCCGCAATAGAATTGCAGATCGGGCGCGTCGAGATCGGGCTCGCTCTTGGTGAAAGCGGTGCCCATCGCCGGCACGCGCGTCGCGAAGCCGGTGCCGAGCATGAAATATTGCGCGAGGCTGACCGTCAACCGGTCCATCCGCAGACCCTTATGAAAGGTGCCTTGCCCCTTGGCGCGGATCCATTGCGTCGAGGCGACCGGATGGTTCGACATATTCTTGCCGACGCCTTTGAGATCGACGCGCGGCGCGATGCCGGCAGCTTTGAGCTCATCCGCGGGCCCGATACCCGACAGCAGCAAGAGTTGAGGTGAATTGAACGCGCCGCCGGCGAGGATCACCTCGCTATCGGCATGCGCCTCGTGCGTCTGCCCGTCTTTCATGTATTCGATGCCGGTGGCGCGCGGTCCGTCGAACAGCACGCGCGTCGCATGCGCGTCCGTGACGAGTTCGATATTGCCGCGCTGCATCGCCGGCCGCAGATAAGCGACGGCGGCGCTGGAGCGGCGGCCGTTGCCGATCGTGTGCTGCAAGCGGCTGAAGCCTTGCTGCTCGGCGGCGTTGAAATCGTCGATCTCGCCATAGCCAAGCTCGGTCGCCGAGGCGGCGAAGGCATCCCAGATCGGATCCTGCATCAGATTTTTGCGGGTCTTCAGCGGACCGGAATCGCCGCGGTAGAGATTGCCACCCCCCTCATAACTTTCGGCCCGTTTGAAATAGGGCAGCACATCGGCAAAGGACCAGCCCTTCAGCCCCATCTGCGGCAATCGGTCGTAATCGACGCGGTGGCAGCGCACATAGGCCATGATGTTGATCGAGGAAGAGCCGCCGACGACCTTGCCGCGCGGATGCTCGATGCGGCGATTGTCGAGATAGGGCTCTGGCTCGCTCCGATAGTTCCAGTTCCAGCGCGGATTATTCCAGACCTTGCCGACACCGAGTGGCAGATGGATGAGCCAATGCTTGTCCTCGCCGCCCGCCTCGAGCACGAGGATGCGGCGCGCGCTGTCCTCGCCAAGCCGCGCCGCCAGCACGCAGCCGGCCGAGCCGGCGCCGACGATGATGGTATCGTAATTCGCCATGATTACTTGTGTTTGCCCCGCAGCAGCCGCCATTTCTTCCACGCGATCAGCGGCGGGGTGCGAGTATAATGGCGGTATCAGGGCCGGAAAGGCCCGAGACGCGAGGAAACGGCGCCATGCAGACGGTCAAGGACGACGAGGTCAAGCTCTATACCGATTTCGACAACCGCGAGCGCGTGCAGTCGGTCGGTCAAAAGCGCGCGGCAGGTAAGACGATCCCGGTGATCGATTTTTCGGCTTATGCCAATGACGGCTCGTTGGAGGAACGCAAACGCGTCGCCCGGGCGTTGCACAATACCTGCATCGACACTGGCTTTTTCTATCTCGCAAATCACGGCATCTCCGCAGCGGAGCTCGAACTCGCGCATGATTGGGGCCGGCGTTTCTTCGAATTGCCGCGCGAGGTGAAAGCCGCGTGCAACTACACGCCGGTCGGCGGCAAGAATCCGGGCGCCAATCCCGATAAGGAAACCGACCAGAAAGAGACCTACAGCCTGCCGCGGCCGTTATTGCCGGACGAGGTCGAGGATCAGCCGGGCCGCACCATCGGCCGCGGGAAATGGGTCGATCCGGCGCTGATGCCGGGCTTTCGCGAATTCCTCGAAGCGCATCTCGTCAAGCGCATCCGTGTTGCGCAGCTTCTCTGTCGCGCGCTGGCGCTGAGCCTCGGTCTGCCCGAGGACTATCTCGACGCGGCGCATCGCTTCCCCTCGGGTTCGCTGACCTACAATTATTATCCGCCGGTCGATCCGGCGACGGCGGGACGCACGCAGTGGGGCATCTCGCCTCATACGGATTATGGCAGCTTCAGCCTCTTGTCGCAGGACGAGCTCGGCGGCCTCGAAGTGCGTGATTCATCCGGTGCGTGGATCGATCTGCCGCCGATCCCGGGTGCTTTCGTCGTCAACATCGCCGATCTCATGGCGCGGTGGACCAACGGTTACTACGTGTCGAGCCTCCATCGCGCGTCGAATTTCAACACCGGCGCGCGCGCGCGGATTTCGTTGCCGCTCTTCTTCAATCCGCATGCGGCGACGATCATCGAATGCCTGCCGACCTGCCAAGGTCCCGGCAATCCCCCGAAATACGAGCCGGTGGAGGCCGGGCCTTATGTGCAGGCGTTGATCGAGCAATCCAACCGTATCGGCCGTCCCGGCGTGATGCAGCGCATGGCCGAAGAGCGGCTGAAGCTCGGCTGATAAGAAAAACGCCGCTCGCGCGGCGCTTTTCCCGTTTCGGTTTAGAGATACCAGTCGGCGGTCGAGCCGTAATAATCGTGGATCGACTTGCCCCAGCTAGGATCGCCCATATCGGGCCATGTGCCGCTGTCGAAGCTCGGCGCGTTCTTCAGGCGCTCTTCGGGAATACCGACGATGTAGGCGTTGCGGCCGGTGTCGAATTTCAGGATTTCCCACGGCAAGGCGAAAAGCTTCCCGCCGATGCCGATGAAGCTGCCGTAATTGAGCACGGCGTAGCCGACGCGGCCGCTGATCTTGTCGATCATGATTTCCTCGATATGGCCGAGGTTATCGCCCTTCGTGTTCTCGACCTTCGAGCCGGTCACTTTCTCCGAAGAGATGAGCCTGCCGGTCTCCCGCACGTCCGAAGTGGGTTGGACTGTCGCTACCATTCTAAAACTCCTGCACATGATGTGATCGCGTGTAAGAGAAACGAGGACGCTGTGCCTTGGTTGCGCGGTGGACGCTCGCAAAGCCTTGTCGTAGACTGGATCGTCCGACGATTGGCGAGAGCGACGATGACCCCTGAAGAAAACGAGATGCTGACGCGCGTCGGCCCCGGCACTCCCGGTGGCGAGATGCTGCGCCGCTATTGGTGGCCGGTCTGGTTCGAGGAGAAAATCGAGAAGAAGCCGATCGTGATCCGGCTTCTCGGCGAGACCTTCGTCCTTTTTCGCGACGGCAAGGGCAAGATCGGCATGCTCGATCATATCTGCGCCCATCGCCGCGCCTCGCTCGAGTTCGGCCGTGTCGAGGAGCAAGGGATTCGCTGCTGCTACCACGGTTGGCTCTATCGTACCGACGGCCAATGTGTCGAGATGCCGGCAGAACCGCCGGGCAGTCGCCTCTGCGAAGAGGTGAAGCAGCGTGCGGCGCAGGTCCAGGTCGCGGCTGGCTTGGTCTTCGCCTATATCGGGCCAGCGCCGGCGCCGGTTCTGCCGCGCTACGATCTCCTCGCGCTCGACGCGTGCGATCGAACGATTTGGGCGAGCGACGACCACTGCAATTGGGCGCAGCGCGCCGAGAACGGCATGGATCCCTATCACAGCATGGCGCTGCATGCTTCGGTCTATCCCTCGATCGCGCTGAAGCGGCCGGAGATCGAGTACACGCCGACGTGGTATGGCTTCCGGACGGCGTCGCAATATCCCGGCGGCGCGCGCAACATCGTGCATGACATCTTCCCGTCCTCGACGCGGCGGCATAACGCGCGCGCCGGCAGCATCCCGAGCGATTTCTTCCACATCCGCGTGCCGACCGACGATGTGACGACGACGACCTTCTTCGTCGAAAGCCGCTTCAAGCCGCAGGGCCCTTATAAGCGCGAATGCCGTGGCCTTGAGCACAACACGCCCGGCGTCTACGAGCGTGTCGAGGACGGATGGTGGGGGCTTGCGTCGGGCGACCAGGATCGCGCGGCGCAGGAGAGCCAAGGTCCGATCCACGATCGCACCAAGGAGATCCTCGGCACGTCCGATCGCGGCGTGGTGCTGTGGCGCAAGGTCGCTTTCGATTCCATCGCGGCAGTGAAGGCCGGGCGCGATCCGCATGGCATCGTGCGCGATGCCGGCCGCAACGACGTCGTGCATTTCGACGCCGGCAAGAATTTCTCCGACGCCGATAAATCGCCGGTCATTGCGAAATGAGGCACGGGCATCGTGTGGCGCTGGCCGCCGCCGCGCTTGTTTTTGCTTGCGGCGTTGCCCGCGCCGACGATCAGCCGAGCCC
This sequence comes from Allostellaceae bacterium, assembly GCA_036490955.1. Classification (GTDB taxonomy): domain Bacteria; phylum Pseudomonadota; class Alphaproteobacteria; order ATCC43930; family CGMCC-115725; genus CAIKMD01. The sequence continues at coordinate 10,129 of DASXCX010000012.1, forward strand.
CGCTCTCGCCAAGATCATCGAGGCGGCGAAGAAAGAGACGAAGCTCAATCTCGAATGGGGCGGCGGCATCCTGGGTGGTGCCGATGCGCTGAAGGACATCGCCGCGAAAATGAACGCGGCCTACGGCACGAATATCGCCATCCGTTTCACGCCCGGCCCTTCCTTGCCGGAGATCGTCAACCAGGTCGTGCTCGCGAGCGCGTCCGGCAGCCCGTCGCCGACCGACGCGGTGATCGGCTCTGACCAGCACGCGTCCGATCTCGCGGCGAAGAACGTATCGACGCCGGTCGATTGGGTGTCGCTGCTGCCGGGGCGGATCGATCCGTCCTCTGTGGATGCCGAAGGCCGTGCGATCCGTATCTTCACCACCATGCCCGGCGGCGTCGTCTACAACACGCAGCTTGCGCCGGAGAAGCCGACCAAGCTCACCGATCTCTTGAAGCCGGAGTGGAAGGGCAAGATCGCCTCGACGCCTTATGCCGGGTCCTGGGAGCTGCTGTCGGGCTCCGATGTTTGGGGGCAGAAAGCGGTCGACTTCGCCCGCGCGCTCTCGCCCCAGCTTGCCGGTCTCATCCGCTGTTCCGATCTCGAGCGCGTCGCCTCGGGCGAATTCGTCGGCTTCGCGATGGATTGCACCGGCCGTGAATATGTCGAGTTCGTGCGCAAGGGCGCGCCGATCGCGCATGTGATTCCCGAGGATTTTGCGGCGCTGCGCTTTTATTATTTCTCGATCCCGAAGAACGCCGCGGCGCCCAACGCGGCGATCCTCTTCGTTACCTTCCTCGAGACGCCGGACGGGCAAGCGCTGGTCTGGAAATATGCCAACAGCGATCTTTACACCTATCCGGAATCGCGGATCGCGCCCGAGATCGCGGCGGCGAAAGCGCGCGGGATCAAGTTCCACGAGTTCACCATCCAATGGCATCGCGATCACCCCGAGGGCCAGGAAGGCGTGCAGGAGGCGGTGAAGATCCTCTCGGGCCGCTGAGTTGGCGGCCCGCTGAGCTAGTGCTCGAGGCCGAGCGGCCGGCCGATCAGCCAGACAAGGATCGCGGCGACGGCGCCCATGCCCGCGATCATCAAAAAGAAATCGGGCTTCGCCATCGCGCTCCAATAAGAGCCGAGCCAGCCGGCGAGGAAATTGCCGGCGAAGCTTGTTGCCAGCCACACGCCCATCATCAGCGAGACGATCGAGGCGGGCGCGATCTTGGTGACGAGCGATAGGCTGGTCGGCGAAAGATAAAGCTCGCCCAAAGTGATCACCGCGAAATAGGCGAAAAGCCAGAGCCAGCTCGCTTTGCCCTCCGCGCCCGTATGCCAAGCGGCATAAGCCATGATGAGATTGGCCAGCGCGACACCAAAGCAACCGATCGCGATCTTCGTCACGGTCGTCGGCTCGGCATTGCGCGCCGCCTGCCGTCGCCATAAGGCGACGACAAAGGGCGTGAAGGCGAAGATCATGAACGGGTTGAAGGATTGGAACCAAGTGGTCGGGATCGTCGCCTGCCAGAAGCCGAGATCGATCGCGCGGTCGGTGGCGCTATCGGCCCAGAGCGCGATCGTGTTGCCTTGCTGCTCATAGCCGGCCCAGAACAGGGTCACGGGGATGAAGAGCAGCAGCAATGCGGTGATGCCACGGCGCTCTTCACGCGTGAGGCGCATCCGGGCTACGCCGGCGCGCGCCAGCGACGGCTCGTCGGGCGGCAGGATGCGCAGCGCGAAGAGATAGACGATCAGCGCGATGACCATGCCGATGCCGGCGGCGCTGAAGCCGTAGCCCCATCCCATCTCCTCGCCGAGCGTGCCGCAAACCAGCGGCGAGAAGAATGCGCCGAGATTGATGCCGACGTAGAAGACCGAATAGGCGCGGTCGCGGCGCTGATCGCCCGGCGCGTAGAGCCGCCCGACTTGCGTTGAGATGTTCGGCTTGAAGGCGCCGTTGCCGAGGATCAGCGCCAGCAAGGCAAAAAGGAAAAGCGATTCGAAGGCCATCATGAAATGGCCGAGCGCCATCAGTACGGCGCCGATGATCACGGTGCGACGTTGGCCGAGCCAGCGGTCGGCGAGATAGCCGCCAAAGATCGGTGTCAGGTAAACGAAGGCGGTGTAGAGGCCGTAGATCTGCGAGGCGAGGGGCTGGATGTCGAGCGGGCCGAAAACGCCCTCGAGCGCGCCACGCAGCATGGGAAAGCCGATGACGGTGTCGACCGTTCCGGGGTTGAGCAGATATCTCACCATGTAGAGGACGAGCAGCGAGCGCATCCCGTAGTAGGAAAACCGCTCCCACATTTCGGTGGTGAAAAGATAGGTGAGTCCGCGCGGATGGCCAAACAGCTCCCGTTCTGGGACAACATGCGGCGGCGGCGCGGAATCCATGGCGAATTTCACCGTACCGGTTTCTGCGGTATTGTCGATATCAAACACGTGGGGCAGGAGCATCGCGATGGCGTATGTGGTGGCGGTCGATATCGGTGGCACGTTCACCGATCTCGTCGCCTTCGATCACGACAGTCAGAAAGTGGTCTACACCAAGAGCCCGACGACCTACGAAAATTTCGTCGACGGTATCCTCGACTGTTTTGCGAAGGCGCAGATCGATCCGGCGGCGGCGAATTTCTTCAACCATGGCACGACGCTCGTCATCAACTCGCTGATCCAGCGCCGCGGCGCGCGGACCGCGCTCGTCACGTCGGCCGGCTTCCGCGACGTACTCGAAATCGCGCGCGCCAATCGCCCCGATCCCTTCGATCTGCACTACCAGCGCGACGAGCCGTTGATCTCGCGTGAGCTTCGTTTCGAGGTGCCCGAGCGACTTGACGCTAAAGGTCAGATCGCCACACCGCTCGATCTCGCGGCGCTCGAGAAGCTCGCCGAAGAGCTCAAGCGGCAAAGAGTCGATTCCGTCGCGGTGTTCTTCATGAACTCCTATCTCGATCCGCGCCATGAGCAGCGTGCGGCCGAGTTGCTGCAGCGCATGCTGCCCGACGTCTATGTCACCTGCAGCACCGAGCTGACGCGCGAATGGTACGAATACGAGCGCTGCTCGACCGCCGCGGCGAATGCCTATGTCGGGCCGCAGGTGAACACCTATATCCGCCGCCTCGAAAGCGACCTGACGGAGCGCGGCTATGACGGCTCGCTTTTCATGATGGGCTCGAATGGCGGGCTGCTCTCGGTCGCGCGAACCTGCCGCCAGCCGATCGCACTCGTCGAATCCGGCCCGATTGGCGGCTGCATCGGTGCCGGCGCTTATGCCGAAGCGCTCGGCATCGAAAATGTTGTCGCTTTCGATATGGGCGGCACGACGGCGAAATGTGCGCTGGTCGAGCGCGGCCGCTTCTCGGTCGATTCCGTCTATTACGCCAACGGCTATATCAAGGGCTTCCCGATCAAATCGCCGGTCATCGACATTGTCGAGGTCGGCTCGGGCGGCGGCTCGATCATCTGGCTCGACGAGCAGAAGCGCGTCCATGTCGGCCCGCAAAGCGCCGGCTCGACTCCGGGCCCGGTCTGTTACGGCCGCGGCGGTGAAGCGCCAACGGTGACGGATGCAAATCTCTTGCTCGGCCGGCTCAACCCCGATCACTTCCTCGGCGGCGAGCTGTCGCTCGATACGGATCTAGCGAAGCGCGCCCTCGCCGAGCGTGTCGCGACGCCGCTCGGCTATGCGGGCGAGCTTGGCGTGATCGAGATGGCGGATGGTGCGCTTGCCATTGCCACCGTCACCATGGCCGGTGCGATCCGCCGCGTCTCGATCGAGCACGGGCTCGATCCGCGCGATTTCGCGCTCTTCTGCTATGGCGGCGGCGGGCCGCTGCATGCCTCGGCGCTGGCGCACGAGCTATCGATCCCGCAGGTGATCATCCCACCGGAGCCGGGGAATTTCTCGGCCATCGGCATGCTGCTCGCGGATGCGCGCATCGATTTCGCCAAGACCTTTACCGGGCTGCTCGACGACGAGATCATCGGCACGGCGGAGCAAGAGCTGCTGGCGATGGAGCGGGAAGCGGCCGAGGCGCTGACGCGCGAATTCGGCGCCAGCGAGATTTTTTACGAGCGCTATGCCGAGATGCGCTATCGCGGCCAGCGCCATAATATCAAAGTGCCGATCACCGGCCTCACGACCGTCGAAACGATCCACGAAGCCTTCACCCGCGATTACAAGCGCCGATATGGCCATGCGGATTCGAAAGCGCCGGCCGAGCTGCAGGCGTTGCTCGTCTCGGGCTTCGCCAAGCTGCGCCGGCCGGACATCGCGCGGCTGCCGCGCCGCGTCGGCAAGGGCCGCGGCGAGGGCGCGCGGCCGGTCTATTTCGGCAAAGCCGGCCTCGTCGAGACGCGGGTTTATGAGCGGGATGCGCTGCAAGCCGGTTTCGAAGGCGCGGGGCCGGCGGTGATCGAGGAGTACGGTTCGACGACGCTGGTCTGGCCCGGCGACCGATTTAAGATCGGCGCCATGGGCGAGATCCGCATCGATTGCAGCGGCGGCAAGTAGAGGAGATCGAGATGGATACCATCACGCAAACCGCTGCCAAGCTCGATCCGATCACGCTCGAAGTGATCCGCTACGGCGTCGTCTCGATCGCCGATCAGATCGACGCAAACATCACGCGCACGGCGTTCAGTCCCTATGTCTACGAATATAAGGACTTCGCCGTCGGCTTGGTGAACACCGAGGGCCATCTCGTCGCGCAATCGACCGGCGGCATGCCGCCTTTCGTCGCCGACACGGTCGGCACGGCCGTGCGCGACGGGCTTAAGATCTATGGCCGCGAGCGGCTTTTCGAAGGCGATGTCGTTGTCTGCAATCATGCGGCGGTGCAGGGCCAGCATCTCAACAACACGGTCATGTACACGCCGATCTATGCCGGCCCCGCGCCGAAGACGCTGATCGGCTTCTTCGCCATCAACGTGCATTGGATCGATATCGGCGGCGTGCCGAGCGGCCACACGACCGACATCTTCATGGAAGGCTTGCAGCTCCGCTCGATCAAGCTCTGGTCGAAGGGCGAGCCGATCGAGGAAGTCTATCGCATCATCGAGAACAACACGCGGCTGCCGGTCGACCTGATGGGCGATATCTCGGCGCAGCTCGCCGGCTGCTTCCTCGGCCGCGACCTCACCATCGCCCTCGCCGAGAAATACGGCATCGCGACCTTCAACACCGCGATCGCAACCATTCTCGATCAGGCGGAAGAAGCGGCGCGCGCCGCGATCCGTGCAATTCCCGACGGCGTTTACGAGACCGAGACCTGTCTCGACAACGACACGATCACCGACGATCCGGTGCCGATCAAGGTGAAGGTGACGATCGCCGGCGACGAGATCATTGTCGACTTCACCGAGATTTCCGAGCAGCGCCCGGGCAACATCAATTCCGGTTACTTTGGCGGCGGCATGACGGCGGCGCGCGTCGCGTTCAAATACCTCATCATGCCGCGCGAGCCGGCGAACGAGGGCATGTACCGGCCGCTGAAGCTGATCCTGCCCGAAGGCAAGATCATCAGTGCGCGGCCGGATGCGCCGATGGGCGGCTATCCTTTTCCGCTGCCGACGGTGATCGATGCGATCATCCGCGCACTGCAATCGGCGGTGCCCGACAAGGCGACCGGCGCGCATTTCGGCACGCATTCGGGTTTCATGGTGCGCGGCAAATGGCCGGACGGCCGCGCTTTCTTGGCGCATGACAGCGGTCATGGCGGCTGGGGCGCGGGCGATGGCCATGACGGCGCCGGGCCGTTCCGCACCATGGCGCATGGCGATACGCGGCTCATCCCGATGGAATTGCAAGAGACCCTGCTGCCATTCCGCGTCGAATCGCTGGAACTGCGGTCCGATTCGGGCGGCGCCGGAAAATTCCGCGGCGGCCTCGGCTTCCGCAAGAAGTATGTGATCACCTACCCTTGCCTGCTGACGACGAATGTCGACCGCACGCGCGATCCGCCGTGGGGCGTGCGAGGCGGCAGCGCCGGCCGACCCGGTTGCGTCACTGTCTACAAGGCCGCGGGCGGCAGCGAAACCATCTCGAAAGTGCGCAACTATCCGCTCAAAGCCGGCGATGTCGTCGTGCTCGAAACCGGCGGTGGCGGCGGTTGGGGATCGCCGTCGGAGCGCGCGCGCGACGCGATCAAGCGCGATGTCGCACGCGGCTACGTCTCGCGCGAGGC
>DASXCX010000013.1:0-24685 GCA_036490955.1 Allostellaceae bacterium
TGGCCGCGCATCGTCAAGGAGCACGAGGCAGCGCAATATCTTTGGGATCTGCGCATCGGCGGCATCGACGCGCCGTCCTACGACATGAAGAACAAGGGCGAACTCGCGCCGGTCAAGCCGCTCTTTATCCTGCCGGAGATCACCGACGAGAAGAATTGGGGCGCCGGTTTCGACGGCCTCTTCCTCGATAAGGAGAAGCAGTTCTTCCCGGCTTTCGTCGCCTATGAAAGTCAGAGTGTCTATTACAACAAGGCGAAGCTGGCGGGCGCCGCCCCGCCGACCATGCTGACACTCGATCAGCCGCAATGGTCCGGCAAGATCTCGATGGCCGACCCGCGCGGCGGCGCGTCGCTCAACACCCTCGTGGTGATGGATAAGCTCTATGGCGATGAGCCGATCAAGAAGCTGATGGCGCAGAAACCGGTCGTCACCGGCGAATCGCGGCAGATGATGGATTGGCTCGGCTCGGGCCGTTACCCGATCGCTTTCGGCCTGCCGAGCGCGACTTTCGTCGACTACGCGGCGCGCGGCGCCTCGCTTGAGGATTTCGTCAAGGTCGAAGGTATCCATCTTTGGAGCCCGGGTGTCGGCGCCATCGAATATATGATGAAGGCGCCGCATCCCAACGCCTCGAAGCTCTTCGTCAATTGGCTGCTCTCGAAAGACACGCAGACCATGCTGATGCAGGCGGTGAAGCTCAACAGCCAGCGTGTCGACGTGCCGCAAGGCGATCCCGCCGAAGCCATCGATGCCAAGGTCATGAGCCAATACACCTGCACCCAGGCGGAAGAGCTCGAGCCTTACGAGCAGCACGTCGTCGCGCTGCTGCGCGACTATCTTCAATAGCGCGAGCCGCAGCATGGCAAGAATTCCGGTGCTGATCGCGGGCGGCGGCCCGGTCGGGCTGGCGCTCGCCGTCGAGCTCGGCCTCGCCGGCATTCGCTGCACGCTGGTCGAGCGGCGCGACGGTTCGCTCAGTGTGCCGAAGATGAGCGGACTTTCCGTTCGCAGCATGGAATTGAACCGCCGCTGGGGCATCGCCGAGAAGGTGAAGCGCCACGGCTGGCCGCAAACCCGACCGAACGATTTCGTCTATTGCACCTGCATGATCGGGCCGGCGCTGACCCGTGTTCGCATTCCGCCTTACGTCGACAAACACCCGCCCCACACACCCGAGCCCGATTGCGGCTGCGCGCAGATCTTCTACGACCCGATCTTGTTGGAGCGCGTACGCGGGCTGTCCTCGGTGACTTTGCGCCACATGACGAGTCTCGATCGCTTCGAGCAGGACGCGGGCGGCGTGCGCGCCACGGTCACCGACCGCCATACGGGTACGAGCGAGATCATCGAGGCCGACTATCTCGTCGGCTGCGACGGCGCCGATGGCGCGGTCGCGACGCAGCTCGATCTCGACTACGAAGGTGTCGGCGTCTTCGCCACAAGCACGAATATCTATTTCCGCTCGCGCGCGCTGATGGAGTTGCATGATAAAGGCTGGGCCCGTTTCTTTCGCTTCACCGACACGGGCGGCACCTGGGGCGAGATCATCGGCATCGACGGCAGCGAGACCTGGCGACTCTCGGTGCTAAAATCGATCGACGGCTACGACACGCCGGATTACATGCGGCGCCTCGCCGGCCGCGATTTCGCCTACGAAGTGATCTCGGTCATGCATTGGGAGCGGCGCGAGCGCGTCGCGACGCGCTATGGCGACGGCAAGCGGGTCTTCATCGCCGGCGATGCCGCGCATCAGAATTCGCCGACCGGCGGGCTCGGCCTCCATACCGGGCTGCAAGACGCGCTCGATATCGGATGGAAGCTCACCGCCATGCTGCAAGGCTGGGGCGGCGAAAAGCTGCTCGAGAGCTATGAGATCGAGCGCAAGCCCGTCGCGCTCAACAATGTCCGCGCCTGCACCGGCGAGTTCGAGTTGCTCTCGTCCCTGCCCTGCGGGCCCGCGATCGACACGGAGACGCCGGAAGGCGATGCGCTGCGTAAGCGCTGGGCCGAGGTGTTCTACGCCACCAACCACGCCAACATGCCGATGTTCACCGAGAATCTGCGCCTCGGCTTTTGCTACGATCCCTCGCCGATCGTCGTCGGCGACGGCAGCGACGGGATCCCGGTCGAGACCAAGCAATTCGTGCCCTCGGCGCGGCCCGGCACGCGTGCGCCGCATGCCTGGCTCAGCCCACCCGATTCACAAGCGGGCGGCCGCTCGACCCTCGATCTCTTCGGCAAGGGCTTCGTACTGCTGCGGCTCGGCGCGGCGCCGCCGTCCGGTGCGGGCATTGCCGCGGCGGCCGAAACCCGGCACGTGCCGCTCGCCATCGTCGATCTCGCCGACGAAAAGATCGCGCAGCTTTACGGGCGCCGCTTGGTGCTGGTGCGCCCCGACGGTCATGTCGCCTGGCGTGCCGACGACCCGCCCGTCGACGCGCTGGCCCTGATCGATAGGGTGCGCGGCGCCTGACCCGTCACTGGGCCCAGTAGAAATCCGTCACGACGGTTTGGATCGGCGAGATGCGGTTCTCTTTGACCGCGAATTCCTTGCTGTGGACGAACACCATCGGGAGATCCGCGACCGGCAGGATGTAGCTCTGCTGGTTGATGTAATCGATCGCCTTCTCGTAGATCGCGTCGCGCTTCTTCGCATCGAATTCGACCGCGCCGTCCTTCTGCGCTTGGCGGATGACCGGATCGTCACCCCAGTAATCGCGATTGCCGTCAAAGAAGAAGTCGAGAAGATTGTCCATATCGGGCTGGGCGCTCGTTGGATAGAAGCCGAGGAACGCGGTCAGCTTGCCCTCTCCGCGCAGCCGCACGTAGAGCGTCAGCGGCAATGGCCGCACGCTGGCGCGGATACCGACCTTACGCAGCTGGCCCGCGACGGCCTGGCCGATCTCGGCCAGCGGCTCGTGGACGTCGAGCTCGAGATCGAAGCCGTCTTTATAGCCGGCGTCGGCCAAGAGCTTTTTCGCGTCTTCCGGATTGAAATCGGGCGGCTTGGTCGAGGAGACGCAGCCGATATTGCTCGGGATGCAGATACCGTCGAGCAGCTCCGCGATCTCGCCGCCCGGAATGACCGTCTTAGCGAGCTCCTTGCGATCGACCGCTTCCATGAAGGCTTTGCGTACGCGTGGGTCCTTCATCACCTTGCTGTCCGAGCGGCCGGCCGCATCGAGGGTGATATACATCAGTAAGCCGTTATGCATCGGCGTCACCGCCGTGTTCGGCGCCTGGGCGAGCTGGCGCGCGGTATCGGCCGAAGGATTACGGATGAGATCGATATTGCCCGTCATGAATTCCGCGATCTGGGTCTGCGGATCGGGAAGCGGCCGGACGACGACATTCTTGATGTGGGCGCTGTAAGGCCCGCTCTTGTCGTAATAATCGTCGAACTGGGCCAACACCATCTTCTGCTGATCGAGCGAGACCACCTTGTAGCGACCGGTGCCGATAGCGCCCATGCGGCCGTAATCGGCCTTGTTGTCGAGCTTCGCCAGGAACTTCGTATCGAGGATGTAGAAGCGATAGGCGAAATTGAGCATCTCACCGGCCTGCGCCTGCTTCGCCGTGATCCGGACTTGGTAGGGCCCGGTCTTCTCGACCTTGTCGACCCAGTCATAGACGTTCTTGAAGCGCAGAGGGACGTTCGGATCGATCAGGTATCTGATCGTCCCGACGACGTCGTCGGCATCGAATTTGTCGCCATTGTGGAATTTGACGTTGTCGCGGAGGTCGAACTCGACCGTCTTGTCGTCCACTTGGCGCCAGGCTTTCGCGAGCCGCGGCACGATCTGATGGTTGCGCTCGTCATAGCCGATCAGGGTCTCATAGACGATGGTGTAGAAGACATTCGCCTCATCGAGCGGGAATTGATAGGGATCGAGCGTACTCCACCAGTCATGGACTGCGATCGTCAGCGTATCGTTCGCCTTGTTCGCCGCTGCCGGCGTGGCGCCGATCGCCAGCACCGCCGCCAATCCTAGAATCCCCGCCCAGATTTTCTGCACGCTCGCCTCCCCGCACGAAACTTTCCGGCAAGTCTCCGCCAGAACCTGGGTGGCCGCAAGCGACTTTGGGTGGGAAATGTCGATGCGCGCCCACAATCGCCCGGCTATGGCGCCCAATAGAAATCATCGACGTCGTTGTTGATCGGCGTGAGCGGATCCTCTTTGACGACCACATCCTTGGTATGGACGAAGACCATCGGCAGATCGACCATCGGCAGGATGTAGTTCTTGTCGTTCACTTGGTCGATGGCCCGTTTATAGATGTCGTTGCGCTTCTCGAAATCCCGCTCGACGGCGCCCCGCTTCTGCGCCTCCCTGATCACCGGGTCGTCGTCCCAATAGTCGCGGTTGCCGTCGAAGAAAAGGTCGAGGATGTTATTCATATCCGGCTGCGCACTGGTCGGATAAGAGCCGAGAAACGCCGTCAATTTGCCTTCGCCGCGCATCCTTCCATAAAGCGCAATCGGCAATGGCCGCATCGTCGCCCGAATGCCGACCTTGCGCAGCATGCCGACAATCGCTTCGCCGATAGGGGCAAGCGGCTCGTGGACGTCGAATTCGAGATCCAATCCGTCCTTGTAGCCGGCCGCGGCGAGCTGTTTCTTCGCGTCTTCCGGATTGTAGGCTGGCGGCTTGGTCGAGGAGACGCAACCGACATCGGCGGGGACGCAGATGCCGTCGAGAATCTCCGCGATTTCACCTCCGGGAATGACGGTTTTAGCCAGCTCCTGGCGATCGATCGCTTCCATGAAGGCCTTGCGAACCCGCTGATCCATCATGACCTTGTTGTCGGAACGGCCGGCCGCATCGAGCGTGATATAGCTCAGGATGCCGTTGTGCATCGGCGTTACGCGGCTGTTCGGATCATCCTGTGCAAGCTCGCGCGCGAGATCCGCGCCGGGATTGCGGATAAGATCGATATTGCCGGTCATGAACTGCGCGACCTGCGTTTGACCGTCCGGGATCGGTACGACGACGATATTCTTGATCGGCGCCACGGCCGGTCGGGTCCTGTCGTAATAATCCTCGTTACGGGTCAGAACCATTTTCTGCTGATTGAGCGAGACGACCTTATAGGGACCCGTGGCGATCGCGCCCATGCGGCCGTAATCGGCCTTGTTCTCGAGCTTACTCAGGACCTTCCAATCATAGATGTAGAATCGATAGGCGAATCCGGTCAGCTCGGTCGCGAAGGACTCTTTGGCGGTGATCCGCACCGTGTATTGATCGACCTTCTCGACCTTGTCGATCCAGGCATAGACATCCTTGAAGCGGAGTTGGGTATTCGGATCGACGAGATAGCGAAGGGTCCCGACCACGTCGTCGGCATCGAAATGATCGCCATTGTGGAACTTCACATCGTCGCGCAGGACGAATTCGACCGTCTTGTCATCGACCTGGCGCCACGCCTTGGCGAGACGCGGCACGATCTGATGATGGCGCTCGTCGTAGCGCAGAAGCGTTTCGTAGACACCGCGCGAAAACGGGCCCGCTTCGTCGGACGGGAATTGATAAGGATCGAGCGTGCTCCACCAATCGCCCACCGCGATGCGCAGCGTGTCGTCAGCTTTTTCGGCCAACGCCGGTGCGTCCCCCAGCGCCAAAAGCGCCATCAGGCCAAAAAACCCCGCCCAAATCTTCTGCACCGCCGTCCCCGTAGCAACTATTTTGCCGCGAGCCTCTGCGAGAGCCGAAAGGCCCGCAAGCGGCTTTCGAATTTCATCTAAGGCGCCCAGTAGAAATCATCGACCTCAGTGTTGATCGGGGTGAGCGGATTTTCTTTGACGACCACGTCCTTTGTGTGGACGAAGACCATCGGCAGGTCGGCGACGGGCAGGATGTAGTTCTTGTTGTTCACCTGATCGATCGCCTTCTTATAGATCTCGCCGCGCTTGTCGATATCTTTCTCGACCGCGCCTTGCTTTTGCGCCTGTTTGATCACTGGATCGGCGCCCCAATAATCGCGATTGCCGTCGAAGAAGAGGTCCAAGATGTTGTCCATATCCGGTTGGGCATTGGTCGGATAGAAGCCGAGAAAGGCCGTGAGCTTGCCGTCGCCGCGCATCCGCACATAGAGCGTCAACGGCAACGGACGGACGCTGGCACGGATGCCGACCTTGCGCAGCATTCCGGCAATCGCCTCGCCGATATCGGCCAGCGGCTCATGCACATCCAATTCGAGGTCGAAGCCGTCCTTGTACCCGGCCTCGGCCAACAGCTTCTTGGCATCCTCGGGATTGTAAGCCGGCGGCTTGGTCGAGGAGATGCAACCGACATCGGCCGGCACGCAGATGCCATCGAGAAGCTCAGCGATCTGGCCGCCGGGAATCACGGTTTTCGTCAATTGCTCACGATCGATCGCTTCCATCACCGCCTTGCGGACGCGCTGATCGGTCATGATCTTGTTGTCGGAGCGGCCGGCCGCGTCGAGAGTGAGATACATCAACAGGCCGTTATGCATCGGCGTCACGCGGCTATCGGGATCCTTGGCGAGCTCGCGCGCGAGATCCGCCGTCGGATTGCGCAAGAGATCGATATTGCCGGTCATGAATTGGGCGACCTGGGTCTGCCGGTCCGGGATCGGCGTGACAATGATGTTCTTGATCGGCGCCGAGCGGCTCTTGTCGTAATAGCCGTCGAAACGAGTCAGCACCATTCTCTGCTGATCGAGCGAGACCATCTTGTAGGGCCCGGTCGCGATCGCCCCCATGCGGCCGTAATCCGCCTTGTTCGGGAGCTTGTTCAGCACCTTCGAGTCATAGATGTAGAAGCGGTAGGCGAAGTCGATGAGCTCGTCAGCGAACGCCTCCTTAGCGGTGATCCGAACCTTGTATTGATCGACCTTCTCGATCTTGTCGATCCAGGTAAAGGTATCTTTGAAGCGGAGTTGAGTGTTCGGATCGATGAGATAGCGGATGGTCTCGACGACATCGTCGGCATCGAAATGATCGCCGTTGTGGAATGTCACGTCGTCGCGCAACGTGAATTCGACGGTCTTGTCGTCGACCTGACGCCAAGCTTTGGCGAGCCGCGGCACGAGCTTGTGCGACCGCTCGTCGTAACGGACGAGCGTCTCGTAGACGCCGCGATAAAACACGCCTGCCTCGTCGAGCGGGAATTGGAACGGGTCGAGGGTGCTCCACCAGTCGACGACCGCGATACGCAGCGTATCGTCGGCCCTGGCCGCCGCAGCGGGACCGGCGGCGAAGGCAAGCGACGCCACCACACCGAAAATCGCCGCCACGAGCTTGCGCACGGGCGCACCTCCCTCGGAAAACTTTTGCCGCGGAGTTTCTGCCAGAACCCCTCTAACCGCAAGCGCATTGGCGTGGGAGAAGCAAGGCTTCGCGGCGCGGCCCACCGGCGCCAGTGGGATGGTTGCCAAACAAGCCCGTTTCAATGCGCCGGGGCCGGTGCTAGGGTTGGTGCCGTCGCGCGCCTCAAGAAAATTTCGATAGCGTGCGGCGGGTCGACAGGGAGTTCGGACGCGGGAAACGCCTGCCATGTCGCGGTTTCTGATCCATCGTGCATTGATCGCGCTGCTCGTCGCGATCACCGTGTCGATTATCGGCTTCACCCTGTTGCGGCTGTCGGGCGATCTCGCCTCGGCGCTCGCCGGGGATACCGCGACCCAGGAGCAGATCGCCCAGACCGCCCATCTCTACGGCCTCGACCGGCCGTTCTATGTGCAATATTTCGACTGGATGTGGAAAGCGCTGCACGGCGATCTTGGCCGCTCGCTCTTCACCAACGAGCCGGTCACCTTCTTGATCGGCCAGCGTGTCGGCGTGACGGCACAACTCTCGATTATGTCGTTGATCTTCGCCCTGCTGATCGCGATCCCCTTGGGCGTGGTCGCGGCCACGCGGCCGAATAGCTGGATCGACCGCTTGTCGCTCGGCCTCGCCGTGCTCGGTCAGGGCATGCCGAATTTCTGGTTCGGCCTCATTCTTATCATCGTCTTCGGCGTGAGCTTGCGCTGGCTGCCGATCTCCGGCACCGACCACTTCTCGAATTTCATCATGCCGACGATCACCCTCGGCACCTCGGTCATGCCGGCGATCATGCGCTTGACGCGCACCGGCATGCTCGACGCGCTCGACAGCGATTACATCCGCACCGCCCGCGCCAAGGGCCTCTCGACCGGCTCCGTGCTGTTCAAGCACGCGCTCCGGAATGCGATACTCCCGGTCGTATCGCTGACCGCGGTCTCGCTCGGCTTCCTCTTGGGGGGATCGGTGATCGTCGAATCCGTGTTCGCCTTGAACGGCATCGGTTTCCTCGCGTTCCAGTCGATCCTCAGGACCGATTTTCCGGTGGTGCAGTCGATCGTCGTCTTCGTGTCGTTATGCTACATCCTGCTGACCTTGCTGTCGGACATGATCAACGCCTATCTCGATCCGCGCATCCGGCTGGGCTGAGAGGGAAACCCATGACCTCGATCGAGCGCGACCGTATCATCATCTCCTCGCCGGCACCGACCTTCGAGATCGAAGCGCCTTCGCCGCACATGATCATGCGCCGCCGCGCGCTGACCCACCCCGGCTTCCTCTTCGGCGCAACCGTCGTACTGGCGACGGTTCTGATCGCGATTTGTGCGCCGCTGTTGACGCCCTACGATCCCTATGCCCAGGATCTGTCGCAGCGGCTGATCCCCCCGGTCTGGGCCGTGAAAGGCAGTTGGGCGCATATTTTCGGTACCGACGCGATGGGACGCGATTACCTGACGCGGCTCATGTACGGCGCGCGCATCTCGCTCACCATCGGCTTTGGCGCCGCCGCGATCGCCGGCATTATCGGCACCAGCCTCGGCCTGATCGGCGGCTATTTCGGCGGCTGGGTCGACAGCGTCGTCATGTATCTCGTCAATGTGAAGCTGGCGCTGCCCGGCATTCTTGTCGCTTTGTCGTTGATCGAGGTGTTCGGCGGCTCGGTGTTCAGCGTGACCTTGATCCTCGGCGTGCTGTTCTGGGACCGTTTCATCGTCGTCACCCGCAGCGTGACGCAGCAGACGCGCGTTTCCGACTATGTCACCGCCGCCGAGGCGGTCGGCGCTTCGCGGCCGCGCATCATTCTCGGCGAAGTGCTGCCGAACGTGCTCAACCACATCATCGTCATCGCGTCGCTCGAAATGGCGGTGGCGATCCTCGTCGAGGCGGCGCTGTCCTTTCTTGGCCTCGGTATCCGGCCGCCGACGCCGTCGTGGGGACTGATGATCGCCGAAGGGCGGAACTTCATGTTCTTCCAGCCCTATCTCGTCGCCGTGCCCGGCATCGCGATCCTGGTTCTCGTCGTCGCCATCAACATGCTGGGCGACGGCATCCGCGACATCACCGCGCCCGAAGGCCGGAATTGAATCGGCCGCAGGAAGTCCTCCACGTCGAAGGGCTGTCGGTCGCGATCGATACGCCCAGCGGAACGCTGCGCGCGGTCAGCGATGTCGATCTCCATGTCGACCGAGGCGAGACGCTGTGCATTGTGGGCGAGAGCGGCTGCGGCAAAACGATAACCTCGCTCGGCATCATGGGGCTGCTGCCGCGGCGCGCGCGCCTTTCGGCGAAACGGCTCGAGCTCGAAGGCCGCGATCTCGCCAAGCTCTCGGGAAGAGAGCGCGCGGCGCTGCGCGGCGACCGCATGGCGATGATCTTCCAGGACCCGATGACATCGCTCAATCCGGTCTACACCATCGGCAATCAGATGGAGGAGATCTACGTCCGCCACGGCAAAGGCAATCACAAGCAAGCCCGCGAGCGCGCCGAATATCTTTTGCAGAAAGTCGGCATCAGCGCCGCGACAAGCCGCCTCGGCCAATACCCGCATCAACTATCGGGGGGTCTGCGCCAGCGCGCGATGGTCGCCATGACCTTGATGTGCGATCCGACGCTGATCATCGCCGACGAGCCGACGACGGCACTCGACGTGACCATTCAAGCGCAGATCCTGCATCTGCTCGACGATCTGCAGCGCGAATACAACATGGCGCTGATCCTCATCACCCATGATCTTGGCGTCGTCGCACGGATGGCCGATCGCGTCGTGGTGATGTATGCGGGCCAAGTGGTCGAGACCGGCACGGCGGAGGAGGTTTTCGCCGCGCCGCGCCACCCCTATACGCGCGGCCTGCTCGATTGCATCCCGATTCCGGGCAAGACCCGGCCCGGTGCGCCGCTCGGCTCGATCCCGGGCATGGTCCCGTCCCTGCTCGGCCCGCTCGAGAGCTGCCAGTTCCGCAACCGTTGCCCGCAAGCTTTCGCCGATTGCGCCAAGGCGGCGATCCCGCTGCGGGAGACCGCGCCGGGGCGCGCCGATCGCTGCTTGTTGCCGCTCGGCACACCGGCACAGCCGCGCCGCGCCTCCGAGGCGCTCGGAGCCGCCGAATGAACGAAGCGGCGGTGAAAAGCGACACCGTCCTCGAATGCCGCAATGTCGGCCGGGCCTTCGCGATCGGCGCCGGCATGTTCGCGACGGGCAAGACGCTGCGCGCCGTCGACGGCGTCGATCTCACGCTGAAACGCGGCGAGGTGCTGGCGATCGTCGGCGAGAGCGGCTGCGGCAAGACTACGCTGTCGCGCATGATGCTCGGCTTGCTGTTGCCCACCAGCGGCGAGATTTTCTTCGGCGGCCAGCCGATCCAATCCATCGGCCGCCATGAGATTGCGCGTCGCGTTCAGCCCGTTTTCCAGGATCCCTATTCCTCGCTCAATCCGCGCAAGACATTGGCGCAGATCATCGCTTTGCCGCTCGAAGTCCATGACATCGGCACGCGCGAGGAGCGCCGGGCGCGCGTCGAGGAGCTGATGGAGTTGGTTGGCCTGCCGCGACGCTTGATCTACGCCTATCCGAGCCAACTTTCGGGCGGCCAGCGCCAGCGCGTCGCCATCGCCCGCGCGCTGGCGATGAGCCCCGAGGTGGTGATCTGCGACGAGCCGACCTCGGCACTCGACGTCTCGGTCCAGGCGCAGATCCTCAATCTGCTGCAAGAGCTGCGGCGCGAGCTCAACCTCACCTTCGTCATCGTCACGCATAACCTCGCGGTGGTCGAGCATATGGCGGACCGCGTCGCGGTGATGTATCTCGGTCGCCTCATCGAGGCTGGGCCGACGAGCGAAATCTTCGCCCATCCGCGTCACCCCTATACACAGACCTTGCTTGATTCGGTGCTAACCCCCGATCCAAGCCGCGGCCTGCCGGAATTCGTGCTCGGTCCCGGCTTCCCGAACCCGCTCGATCCGCCGCCGGGCTGCGCCTTCCATCCACGCTGCCCAAAGGCTATGCCCCAATGCAAGACGCAGCGGCCCGCGACCTTGCGCGATAAAGCACGCATGGTCGAATGCCATCTCTACGAGCCCGCCGGAGCATCGGCCACGGCCCGTTAAGCCGCCGGCGACGGCGTTGCCGGCGCCTTTTTTCCGACGGTCAGTGCCAGCAGCGCCGCGATCAGACAGAAAGCACCGGCGATGTAGAGCGCCGGCAAATAGGTCCCGAAGCTCGTCCGCGTGAAACCGGCACCGAACGCGGCGACAGCTGCGCCGACCTGATGCGCGGAGAAGATCCAGCCGAAGACCACGCCGGCACGCTCGCGCCCAAAGGTCGCGCCGGCGATACGCACGGTCGGCGGCACGGTCGCGATCCAATCAAGGCCGTAAATCACGCCGAACACGGAGAGACCGTAAACGTCGAAAGACGAACTGGGCAGATAGAGCAGCGCAATGCCGCGCAGCCCGTAATACATGAAGAGAAGCTTGCGCGGATCCATGCGGTCGGAGAGCCAGCCCGAGCCGATCGTGCCGGCGATATCGAACACGCCCATCGCCGCCAGTACCGTCGCGCCCGCGGTCGCCGACAAACCGTAATCGGCGCAGAGCGGGATGAAGTGAGTCTGGATCAGGCCGTTGGTAGAAAGGCCGCAGATGAAGAAGGTAAAGGCAAGCATCCAGAATACCGGGTTCGAGGCCGCCTCGCCGAGCACCGCGAAGGCACGGCTAACGGCGGCGCCGGGCGGTATGGGTGCAACGTTCGCGAAAGCTGCCCCCGGCGTTTCGCCATAAGGTGCAAGCCCGACATCCCCCGGCCGATCGCGCATAAACAGGAGAACCAGCACCGCTGCGAGGACAAGAGCGGCACAGGACGGTATCAGCGCGACCCGCCAGCCGGCCTTCTCGGCCAGCGAGGCCGCGAGCGGCAAGAAGACGAGTTGCCCGGTCGAAGCGCTGGCCGTCAGCAGCCCCAACACCAAGCCGCGCCGGGTCGAGAACCAGCGGCTGGCGACGATGGCGCTCAATACCAGCGCCGTCATCCCCGTGCCGATACCGACGATCACGCCCCATGCGAGGACAAGGTGCCAGACCTGGCGCATGAGCAGCGCGCCACACAGTCCCACCAGGATCAGCCCGATTGCGAGCGTGACGACGCGGCGCGCGCCATAGCGCTCGATCAGCGCTGCCGAAAAAGGCGCCATCAGACCAAAGAGCACGAGGCGCAGCGCCAGAGCGCTCGATATCTGCGCGGTATTCCAGCCGAATTCCGACGAGATTGGCAGGATTAGCGCACCGGGGACGCCGACCGCGCCCGAGGTCGTGATGGCGACGACGAAGGTGACCGCTACCACCACCCACCCATAATGGATGCCGCGGCGCTGGAGCATCGATGCGAGCTTCTCGGCCAACATTACCCACCTCTCCCAAATTGTCGCATCGAGGCCTCTGGCGCCCTATTGATGATGACTAGCATTATTTTATAATGTTGAGTATCATCATTATCGAGCGTGCATTGCAAAGGAGGGCTTCACTTTGCGCATAACGCGAGAGGAAACCGAGAAAAACCGGGCGCGGATCGTCGCGGCGGCAGCCCAGCTCTTCGGCGAGCGCGGCTTCGATGGCGTCGGCGTCGTGGAATTGATGCAGGCGGCCGGGCTCACCCACGGCGGCTTTTACAACCATTTCGATTCGAAAGAGGGGCTCGAATCCGCCGTGTGCGACGCCGCGTTCGAAGCCGCGGTCACGCGCCTCGAGCAGATTGAAAGTGAAACGGCGACCGCGTCGCGCAAGCGCGCCGCGCTTGCCGCTTACATCGCGCATTATCTTTCGACGACGGTGCGGGACGCTCCGGCGCCGCGCTGCCCGATGGTTGCCCTGACCGGCGATGCAGCCCGGCACGGCACCGATATCCGCCGACACTTCGCTGTCGGGTTCAAGCGTTATATCGATGCGCTGACAGGTTTAATGGGGCGATCTGCGCATGCGCCGCGCGCCGAAGCCGAACGCTTGCGCAGGGAGGCGGTTACCCTCACCGCGACGCTGGTCGGCGCGCAGCTCCTCGCCCGCGCAGTCAAAGACGCGGACGTCGCGCTTTCTGACGACATCCTCTCGACGGTGCATCAGGCGACGGCACGAAGACGCGCTTGATACTGCGGTCAGTGATGGCTCCAGCAACGAATCCGGAAACGCATGCCCGGCTCGACGCCGAGCATGCACCCGCTCGTTACTTCCTTGCTGCGTGTTCCTTGAACCAGCGCTCGGCGCCGGGATGGAGCGGCACGTCGATCGGCGTCTCCTCGGTGTCGCTGCCGAGTTGCGCGATGTCCTTATAGTCTTCCTCGAACGGCATCTCGAACGCGCGCGCCGCGATTGCGCCGCAGACGTCGTATACCGTCTTCTCATCGAGATTGGCGCTGCAATAGATCGGCCAGCCGCTGAAATCGATGCAGTCGTGGTTCTCCTTGACGCCCATCTTGCCGGCCGGGATCGATTTCTTGCGCCAACCGAGCGCGATCAGATGGTCGAATTCAGCTTTCGTCAGATCGAGCGGCATCATCCCGGCCGCGATCGATTGCGGCAGCCAGGTCTTGATGCCTTCATCGAAGATCATGTCGATCTCGCCCTTGGCCACCGGATCGAGCCGGCGCACATCGCCCGGCCCGCCGCAGAGCACGAGCTTGCCGCCCCAGCTCTCGACATCCTTCAACGTGAAGCCATGAGTCGAGAGCACCTGCTCGACCAGCACGTGGGTCGAATGCGTTGGGTCTTCACGCACCGAGATTTTGAGCGGCTTGCCTTTCATTTGCGCCAGCGAGGTGACGCCACATTTCGGATTGACGGTGACGACGAAACGGTCCCAGCTCGGATAGGAAGCCACAACGCGCACCGGCAGCTTCTTCTTGAAGACGCCGACACCGCGATATGCTTGCGTCAGCATCGCCGACGGATTGACGAAGGCCATTTCGAGGTTTCCGCGGCACACATCCTCGGCCATGATCGCCGAGCCGGTGCCAAGCCGCAGCCACGGCTTGAAGGTATCTTGACCGCCGCTGCCGACAGTGATGCATGTGTCGCGATTGCCGCCGTAAGGCGTCAGCGGATTGCCCGCGATATGCAGGCCGATCTCCCACAGCATCTTCGCGCGGATGAAATTTGCGCCCTTCGGCAAGGGTTCCATGGACGTCCTCCCATTTGAATCGCTTTCGGATGACCCGCATTTTGGTCCATCCGTCGGGACGACGCCAGATCGCGACAGCTTTATTTCTTGGCTTGCAGCGCCGCGACTTCGTCGCGCAGCCGGCCTTTGCGCTCGCCGCCGGCGGCAAGATGGAATTTGTTGATCGCTTGATCGAGGCCCGCGGCAAGCTGCAGACCGACCGGCCCGCCGGAGCCCTTCATGCGGTCGCGCACGATAACCTGGAGCGCGGCGACATGTGCATCGACCACAGTGGCCATTTGCTGTCGCCGAAGATCGCCCATGGTCAACAGCCGGCAAAGCGAACGGCCGAAGGTGGTCACGAGCGGGTAGCCGAACGTCTCGCCGTAGCCGGCGAGTTCATGCGCAACGTTAAAGACCGGCGTGACGGTTTCGCTGGTCAGTTGCTCCGGAGCTTCATTCCAGGAAGCGACCAGCTTGGCGATCTCGTCCGCCAGCAAAGTCGGGTATCGCTCCAGCACCTTGGCGACGACGCGTTCGGCGCGCCCGATCGCCTCGGCGTCGAATTCCGTGCCCGCAAATTCGGCGAGGCGCGCTCGGCGGGGCAGTTGGGTAGAGCGGCGCGTCCGGAGCTTGGGCGGCATCATCGCCAAATCTCGATCGCGTCTTCGGCCGTATTGCCGCGCGCCGGGCCGAAATAATTATCGGTGCGCACGAAGGGACGCGGATTGTTGATGACGGACGATAAGCGCGCGAGAATCGCCGCGCCGGTCGCCGGCTTGATCAGGTATTCATGGACGCCGGCATTTTTCGCCTCGATCACCCACGGCTCTTCGGCATGCGAGGTCAGCATGATGATTGGCAGGAACGGGTTATCGAAGGTCGACAGGCCGCGCACCGCACGCACGAATTCGAGCCCGTTCATCGGCGTCATCTCCCAATCGACGAAAGCCAGATGCGGGCCGAAAGCCGACAGCACATCGAGCGCGCTGCGGCCGTCACCGGCAGTCATAAAATGCCTCACGCCGACGCTTTCAAGCACGCCCCGCACGAGGTCGCGCATCATCGACGAATTATCGACGATCAAGACGCGAAGGGCATCGAGCCTGGAAATCGAAAAGGTTGGCATTTCGCGCTCAGGCTAACCATGGCCGCTTAAGCAAGAATTAAGCACCGGCCACTGCGACCGAGGCGTGCGGCTTACGCACATTAACCATGCGCGCTCACGCTTCCGTGATGAACACGGTTCCGATGCAATTTTCCTCGCAGCCGGGCGGGATGAAGATCGCCTCGACGCAGCCGCGCAGGTTGCGACCGTCGCAATTCACTTCAACGATCGACCCGCGCGGCGGCTGCGTCTCCAGCCTCACGGTACCGGCGCGATGGAAATCCGCGGCGTCCCTCGCGCGCAGCATGATGTGGTAGGTCGCGGCTCCGGTTGCCGGTCCCGGCCCTGCTCCCCCCACGTCAGCCATCGAGCCGTGCGGGTTCCTGCGAGAGATAGAGAAGGATGCTGCGGGTGCCCGGCGCCAGGCTCGCCGAGATCACAGGACGCGGCTTGCCCATGCGCTTCGGCGGCACGGCGATGAGCACGCCGCTCGCGACGAGTTTCTCGAGCACGCGCATCTCCTCCGGCAAAAGGATGGGAGACGAAGGGCTGGCAGCTTTCTTTTTGGGCATGGGCTCCTTGGACATGGCGGTTCGGCCGTCGCGCCGTTCAGTCTAGCGCGAAATTCCTCGCGCGAAATTCGCCTGCAAAAGGTCAAAGACCGGAGCCAAATCAGCCGTGGCGCGTTTTGTGCGCGACGGGGAGCCAAATCAGCCGTGGCGCGTTTTGTGCGCGACGGAAGGAAGCATGGCAACAAAATGGCACCTTTCCTCGTTTACCCCCAAGCGGGACGCCGCCGCGTGCTGAAAGCGGCAGCAGCATCCCTTCTACTCCCCTTGGGATTATCGCTGCGGGCGACGGCAGCAAGCGGCGATGAAGCAACTCCCGCTGCGACACAAGGCACCGGCTGGAAACGCCGGTCGCAGTGGCGCTTTGGCACCGGGCGGGGCAACGATATCGGCCGGTTCAGCGATTGGCTGCGCGCCGGCTGGTTCATGAACGAAACGCCGCGTTGGCTCAACGACGAATGCGAGACCTACAACACCACTACTCTCGACGACGGCAATGCCAATTTCGTCCCTGCCGCCGATCACTGCGACATCGTCGCGATATGGAATGGCGGACCGGTCGCCTCAGGACGCGGCAACGGCAGCATCTCCTCGCTGATGATGCGCTACAATGTGCCCTCACCGAGTCCGATCGGATATTACGAGCTCGAATGCCGTGTACCATCCGTCAGCGGCGCTTGGCCGGCCTGGTGGACGCTCGGCCACGCGGCGGGCACGCCACAAGGCTCGTCGAATTGGGGCCCCGAGATCGACATCATCGAGACTTACGACACCAAGACCGACTTGATGCAGAGCACGCTACATGGCTCGCGCACGCCGTCAAACTGTTTCATGCGCAGTGGCGGCAATCCGCCCGGCCGCGGTGGGACAGCAGCGACGCAGTACGAAGCGCATCCTTGGAATATGGGCTCCTTCGACTACCGGCCCGGCGGCGATTTCGCGCAGGGCTTCCATCGTTTCGGCGCCAAGATCGCGCCGAACTACAACATCTCGATTTGGGTGGACGATCAGCCGATCGGCACTTTCGCCGCCGAGCAATATTGCGACGACGCCGGCAAATCGGTTGGCGTTCAGCTTCTGGTCAATCTTGCTCTCGGCACGCACAATCCCGATCCGGTGCGCTCCGTTCACACCGCGGATTTTGGCGGCGCGAACAATCGCGGGCCAGGCAATAAATTCCGCTTCGGCGTGAAAACAATCCAAATCTGGGGGCCGTGACAGCGCTGGCGCGGCCTTAAGCGTTCGTACACAAAACAGAAACCGAAAAAAGCGAACGGCGATCGCAGCCAATCCATTCGCTATGCGTTGTTGCGCTCGAAGCCCGGCGAAAGACCCGGCCGATTTTTTGTGATTGCGGCAGCGAGAAATGCCGCACGAGCTGCACCTTTGGAAATACACGAGGAAATACACGCGAGCAAGCGGTGGAAACGCCGGGCAGCGAATCTGACGTGGCTTGCTGTACCCAGCCGATGAAGCTTGATCAGAGGAATTGGATTGCATGGACGAAATCTATCGCCGCCTCGCCCATATTTTTCGCGATGTCTTCGAGGATGAGTCGATCGCTGTGGCACCCGAGCTAACCGCGCCGGAGGTGCCGGGCTGGGATAGTCTCAGCCACATCCGGTTGATTCTCGAGGTACAGCGCGCCTTCGGTATCAAATTCGCGGCGGCGCAGACGGCGAATCTAAAAAACGTTGGCGAACTCGCCGAGTTGATCCAGGCGAAAACCGCGGCGGCCGCATGACCGACGATCTTTACACGAGCCTCGCGTGGCTGCCGGCGCCGCCACGCGATTTTGCCGCGCGGGTGAAAAACATCGATGCCATGCCGGCTCCGGGGGCGCCATGTCGCGCCCTGGCCGGGCACGCGCTCGATGACAACCAGCTTGGCCGGCTCGGCCGGGTAATCATTCGCGCGCAGCAGCAAGGTCGCGACCTATCGCCGCTTCAACCGTTTCGTCTCGGTATTCTTGGCAACGGCACGCTCGACCTGTTCGTCCCGCTCCTCGTGGCGAGCGCGGCCCGCTACGGCTTTGCGCTCGATTGCATCGTCGCGCCTTACGGACAGATCGCGCAGCAAGCATTCACGCCCGACAGCGTCATCAACAGCAGCAAGCCCGATGCCGTGCTGCTCGCCGTCGATCATCGCGGCTTGCCGTTGCGTTTCGTCGCCGGTGACGAATCGGCAGAGCGGGCAGCGGTCGAATCCGCGCTGGCCTATCTAACGGATATCCGTCAAGCGATCCGCCGCCAGAGCGGCGCGATTGCGCTCGTGCAGACGATACCGCCGCCGCCGGAAGTCCTCTTCGGCAGTTTCGATCGCGTCGTGCCGGGCACCAAGCGCCGCGTGATCGAAGCGATCAACCGCGGCATCGCCGAGAGCGTGAGCGGCACCGAGGATTTGCTTCTCGATATCGCCACTCTCGCCGAGACGATCGGCCTTGGTCTCTGGCATTCGCCGGCGCTTTGGAACATGGCCAAGCTTGGCTGCGACAACCGCTGCATGCCGATCTATGGCGAGCACGTCGCGCGGCTGTTGGCCGCGCTGCGCGGCCGCAGCCGCAAATGCCTCGTCCTCGATCTCGACAATACAGTCTGGGGCGGTGTGATCGGCGATGACGGCCTCGAAGGCATCAAGCTCGCGCAGGGCGATGCAACTGGCGAGGCACATCTCGCCGTGCAGGAAATGGCCCTAACGCTCCGCCAGCGCGGCATCGTACTGGCCGTATCGTCGAAGAACGACGAGGCGGTCGCGCGCGCACCGTTCCAGAAGCACCCGGAAATGCGGCTGAAGGAAGATCATTTCGCCGTCTTCCAAGCGAACTGGCAAGACAAAGCAACGAATATCAAAGCGATCGCCGAAGAGCTTTGTCTCGGCCTCGATGCGATGGTGCTGATCGACGACAATCCCGTCGAGCGCGACCTGGTGCGCCAAATGCTGCCGCAGGTCGCGGTCCCCGAATTGCCGGAAGATCCGGCGCTCTTTGCCCGCACGCTGGCCGCAGCAGGATATTTCGAATCCGTCGCTTTCTCGGCCGAAGACCGCGAACGGGCCGAGATGTACCAGTCCAACGCGCGCCGGGTCGCTTTGCAGAATCAGGCGGGCGACCTCGATTCTTATCTTGCCTCGCTCGAGATGGAGATCGTCTTCGGCCCCTTCGACCGCACCGGCCGCGCGCGGATTAGCCAGCTCATCAACAAATCCAATCAATTCAACCTGACGACGCGGCGTTACAGCGAAGCCGACGTGGCGACGGCGGAGACTGATCGCGAGGTATTCACCCTCCAGGTCCGCCTGATCGACCGCCTCGGCGATAACGGCATGATCTGCGCGATCATTTGCCGGACCGAAGCGGATGAGAACGACAGCGGCCGCACTTGGCGGATCGATACCTGGCTGATGAGCTGCCGCGTTCTCGGCCGCAAGGTCGAGCAGATGGTGCTGCGCGAGATTCTAATGCGCGCCCGCGAAGAGGCGGTCGATACGCTGGTCGGGGTTTATCGGCCGAGCGAGAAGAACGCGATGGTGCGGGATCACTACGCCCGGCTCGGCTTCTCGAAGCTGAGCGAGGAAGCGGATGGCACAACCATTTGGGCGCTAGCCTGCTCGACCGAGATCGAGGCCGCGCCCATGGCCGTGCGGCACTTCGGCAGGGAATTGGCGGAGGTCTAGGTGGCGCTCGCGCTCGGGGACTTGCCGCGGCGGGATCTGTGGCTGCTGCCCCTCATCTCGCTGCTTACCATATGCGTCCCGGTCGGCGGCGCCGAGCTCGCCGCGCGGCTCATCTGGCCGCAGCAACTTGCGAATAGCTGCCGCCTCGCCGATCCGAAAGTCGGAGTGCATTATCGGCCGAACTGCTCCGCCACGATGAAGACATCCGAAGGCCCGTGGTATGTCAGCGCGTATAATGATTGCGGCTATCGATCCGACGCGTCCTGCGGACCATTGCCCCCCGGTCATCGCCGCATCGCGCTTCTCGGCAGCTCGCTTAGCGAGGGCTATCTCGTTCCCTATCGCCAATCGATCGCGGCGCGCATCGAAACCGATCTAACGCATAGCTGCGGCGCGCCGGTGGAGGTGCAAAATCTCGGCGCGATGGCCGCTTTCGGCGATCAGCTCCTGCCACGCATGGACGAAGCGCTGCGTCTTCATCCCAGCGCCGTCCTCTTGGTCGTCGCGCCCTTCGATCTCGAGGAAGACCTCGATCCCGCAATCGGCCCGTCGCCACCCAAAACCGGCCTGCCCGAGCGCGTCATCCAGAAGTTGAAAGACAGCCGCGCGATCGAGATGACGCAGCACTACCTCTTCGCCAATCCGTCGATCTACGTGCCGCTCTATCTGCGCTATGGCGACAGGGCCGATTTCCTGCGTCCTCCCTTTACCGAGAAATGGCGCGAGCGTTTGCAGATCCTGGACAGGATCATCGCGGGTCTCGCCGCACGCGCTCAGGCTGCAAATGTGCCCTTCGCGCTCGTTTTTATACCGCAGGAAGCTCAGATCGCGCTCATGGCACCGGGACAAAGCGCACCGCCCGGCATCGACCCTGCCGCCCTCCCGGATGCGATCGGCGCGATCGCGATGCGGCACGGCGCATCTTTCATCGATACGTCGCTTCGCTTACGCGACGACACCGCACCGGAGCGCTTCTATTACGCGGTCGACGGCCACCTCTCGGACAAGGGACAGCCGGCAGCCGGCAACTATATCGCGCATCGCCTTGCATCCGACGATGGTAGCACCTTCTCCGACTGCGCCGGCCCGTCGTCACTCCGCATGAAGGCGGCACGTTGATCGTTCCCTCGCTCCCCTTCCTCGCTTTCGCCGCGACGGCCGCCCTACTCTTCAATCTCTCGGCAGCGTGCGGCTGGCAGCGTCTCGTGTTGCTCGCGACGAATCTCGTCTTCTTCGCCAGCTTCTCGAACAGCCTGCTCGCCTTCGTTCCTTTCGCCGGTTTCCTGGCGATCGGCTTCATCGCCCAGCGTGTCGTGCGCGGCGGCGCCGGATCGAAGCTGTTTCCAGCGCTGCTCGTCGTCGCCATCGTCGGATTTTTTTGGCTCAAGCGCTACAGCTTCGTGCCCGACACGGTTTTGCTGCCGTTCCCCTATGTGCTGGTCGGCCTCTCCTATGTCTTTTTCCGCGTTCTCCACCTCATCATCGACAGCCATCAAGGCGCGATCGCGGGCCGCGTCAGCCTTCTTTCCTATCTAAACTACACACTGAACTTTACCGCCCTGACCTCCGGCCCGATCCAGCGCTACCAGGATTATCGCCGGATGGAGAGTGAGCCACTCGCGCTCGATCTTGTCGTCGCCGGGCGGGCCGCCGAGCGTATCGTCATCGGCTATTTCAAGGTTGCAATCGTGTCGATGCTGCTTGCGCAGGCGCAACATGCAGCGATCGGCGCCCTTGGTCCCGACGTTGCTTTGCCGCAGCGCGCGGCACTCGGCGCTGCGGTCGTCGCGATTTATCCACTTTATCTCTATGCGAATTTCTCCGGCTATGTGGACGTCGTGATCGGCGTGGCGCGTTTCTTCCGCATCGAGCTGCCCGAGAATTTCAACCGGCCGTTCATTGCCGCGAGCTTCATCGATTTCTGGAGCCGGTGGCACATCACGCTCTCGAGCTGGCTGAAGACCTATGTCTACAATCCGCTGATGCTGCTCGGGATGGAGCGGATCACCGCGCCCGCGCGCGCGCCCTATGTCGCCGTCGGCGCCTATTTCGTAACGTTCTTCCTGGTCGGCCTTTGGCACGGCCAGACATCGGAGTTCGTGTTCTTCGGTTTTCTCCAAGGCGGCGGTGTCGCCGTGAACAAGCTGTACCAGCTCGTGATGCAAGGCCGGCTTGGGCGGCAACGATACACCGCCCTTGCCTGCCGCCCCATCTATCTCGCGCTGGCACGAGGCCTCACCTTCACCTGGTTCGCTTTCACGCTGCTGTGGTTCTGGTCGAATTGGGCCCAGATGACCGGCTTTGCCCATGCCCTCGGGGTCGAGGCGGCGCTCGGCGCCGGCGCCGCGATCTTCGCGTTGGCGACGATCGCGATCGCTGCGAGCGAAGCCGTGCGCGCGCTTTTGCTGAGCGTTCGCTGGCAGGAACAGCCGGTCTTGCTGTCGCGCTATGTGCGCACCTCATGGTGCACTGCGCTGGTCATGATAACGGCAGCCGCCATCGTGCTCTTTGCCTCTCCCGCGCCCGATATCGTCTACAAAGGCTTCTGACCGTCAGCCTGATTCGGGAGCACGCTCGCCGCGCCGAGCCTCTTCCCTGGCTATGAAGCAGCCGCTAAACGGTGGGCAGAAAATCGATCGGGAGGGGTCCGCTCATGAGCTTCGCGCCGCGTTTGATTTTTGCCGTTGCCTTACTGGGCTTCGCCGCGCTCAACGCCGCAACCGCCAACGCGAATTCCGCAATCAAAGTCGGCAACAGCTCGGCGCAGGCCTTCAACTTCCTGCCGCTCGGCATCGGCATCGAGCAGAAATTTTATGAGAAGAACGGCGTCGACGTGACCGAGATCGATTTCGGCGGCAGCGCCAAGCTGCATCAGGCGATGACCGCAGATGCGATCGATTTCGGCCTCGGCGCCGGCACCGATATCGCCTTTCTGGTGAAAGGGGCGCCCGAGACCGCGGTTGGCGCCATCGCCATCACGCCGGCGCTGTTCGGCGTGATCGTGCCGTATGATTCGCCGATCAAGCAGCTTAGCGACCTCAAGGACAAGCGGATCGGCATCTCGACCGTCGGCTCGTTGACGCAATGGCTCGCTTTCCAGATTGCCAAGAAGGAAGGCTGGGACCCGCACAGTTTTGCCTTCATCACCGACGGCTCGGAATACACGCCGCAGCTTGCCGCGCTCGAAACGCATGCGATCGATGCGCAGATCAGCGGCGCGGCGCTCGGCTGGAATCTCGAGCTGCAGAAGAAAGGCCGGCTGCTCGCGCCGGCCTCGGCATGGGTCGGCGCCTTCTTGCAGAATGTCATCTTCGCTTCGAACGACATCGTCCAGAAAGACCCGGCCGCCGTGCGCGGCTTTCTCAAAGGTTGGCTCGAATCCGTCGCCTATATGTTCTCGCACAAGACCGAGACCATCGCCTTCGCGCGCAGCAAGGACAACTTCGCCGAGGAGGTCGAGCAGGAGCAGTACACGAATGTGATGCCGTCCTTCTCCAAGGACGGCACCTTTCCGCCGGAAGCCGTCGCACCGGTCAAAGCCTCTTTCGTCGATCTCGGCATTCTGCCGAGCGAGCCGGACATGCCGAAATATATGACGGAGACGTTCCTGCCCGGCCATCAATAGCGGCGCGGGGACAAGCGCGACCCAACATCACGGCGGCGCCCTGGTCTTGGCGCGGCGTGCCTGCGACGTCACTATCGAGCAGCGATCCGGACCGAAGGTACAGGATGAACAGCGCCGCCGACGTCGTCGTTATTCTATCGCGCCTTCAATTCGCGATCACGACTCTGTTCCACATCCTCTGGCCGGTGCTGACGATCGGCTTGTCCCTCTTCCTCGTCGTCACGGAAGCGCTCTGGGTCCGGACAAGCAACATCGCCTGGTATCACCAGACGCGATTCTGGGGTCGGCTGTTCCTGTTGAATTTCGGCGTCGGCGTCGTCACCGGCCTGCCGCTCGAATTCGAATTCGGGACGAATTGGGCGAGCTTCTCGAAGGTCGCCGGCGGCTTCTTCGGCAACATCCTCGGCTTCGAAGGCGCCATGGCCTTCATGCTGGAGGCCGGCTTCCTCGGCATCATGATGTTCGGCTGGGACAAAGTGCCCCGCGCGATGCATCTATTCGCGACGGCGATGGTCGCGCTCGGCGGGTCGATGTCGGCCTTCTGGATTCTCGTGGCCAATTCCTGGATGCAGACCCCGGCCGGCGGCCATATGGAGAATGGCCGCTTCGTCATCGACAATTATCTGCAAGCGATCTTCAACCCGGATATGCCCTGGGGCGTTTCGCATATGTGGGTCGCTTGTCTCGAGACCAGCCTCTTCGTCATCGGCGGGGCGAGTGCCTGGCATTTGCTGCGCGGCAGCTCGGTCGCGTTCTTCCGCCGATCCCTCCTCCTCGCCTTCGCGCTCGCGATCGTCGTGACGCCGGTGCAGATTTGGCTCGGCGACGCGAGCGGCAAATCGGTCTTCGACACTCAGCCGGCGAAAGGCGCAGCGATCGAAGGCGATTGGGATACGAATCCGCCCGGTCATGCCGCCGATTGGGCGCTGCTGGCGTGGCCGGATAAAGAAGCACAGCGCAACGATTGGCAGGTCACGATCCCCGGCGCGCTATCGTTCCTCGCAACGAACACGCTCGACGGTCAGGTGAAGGGCCTGCACGAATTCGCGCCCGAGGATCAGCCGCCGCTCCTGCCGCTGATCTTCTACGCTTTCCGCATCATGGCCGGCATCGGGTTCGCGCTGTTCTTCCTGATGCTGTGGACGGCCTGGGCTGCGCTCAAGGGGCGGCTGAGAGTCGAGACGATTGGGGCGCAGAAATGGCTGCTCTGGGCCTGGGTCGCATCGATCCCGCTCGGCTATATCGCCGTCGATATGGGCTGGACGGTGCGCGAGGTCGGACG
>DASXCX010000014.1:0-30298 GCA_036490955.1 Allostellaceae bacterium
GTTTGGTGTCGAGCATCTTCATGCCGACCAGCGATTCTTTGATTATCTCGATCGCGGCGGGGTCGAAATGCCCGTCGTCCTCGAGCATCGAGATCTCGTAATCATAGGTTTTGCTCGCGACTTGCGGGCTTTCATGCAACACCGCTTCGGCGACCTTCGAGGTCTCTTCCTTATTCGCCTTCATGAAGGCGATCGAGGCGAAGAAGCCTTTGAGGAAGCGGTTCACGACATCGGGGTTGCTCGTGACCAGATCCTTGCGCGCGAAAACGACATGGGTGTGGAATTTCGGCGCGTATTTCTCCATGCCGACGAGGATGCGGCCTTCGCCGCGCTCCTCGAGGAGATAGCCCGCTTCCGTCGCGGCCATGATGCCGTCGATTTGTCCGGTTTTCAGCGCCGGGACCGATGGCTCGAAGCCACCGAGCGCCACGGTGCGCACGCCGTCCGTGCCCCAGCCCTCCTGCACCGAGAGGCGATGCACCAGCCAATCGGTCAACGAGCCCGCCGTCGTCACCGAGATCAGCTTGCCCTTCAAATCGGCGACACTCTTGATCGACGAATTGGGTGCGATCACGACCGAGATGTTGCGCGGCTCCTCGGCGAAAGCAGCGACGGCGACGACCGGCGAGCCTTTGACGGCGAAGGCCATCGACGGGCCGCTGCCCAAGCCAAAGTCGACGCTGTCGGAAGCGAGCGCTTGCTGTAGCTTGGCGTCGCCGCCCAGCCCGCTGATCTCGACATCGAGGCCGTATTTCGCCCAGATGCCTTGCGCGGCGCCGACATCCAGCGGGA
This sequence comes from Allostellaceae bacterium, assembly GCA_036490955.1. Taxonomy (GTDB): domain Bacteria; phylum Pseudomonadota; class Alphaproteobacteria; order ATCC43930; family CGMCC-115725; genus CAIKMD01. Next base: position 793 of record DASXCX010000014.1, read on the forward strand.
TGAATGCCCAGGCGGTGTTGACCGACTTCGCGGCGCGCACTTTGTCGAGCGCGAGAGCGGGCGCGTGCGCGAACGCCAGGGTCAGCAGCGCGCCGGCAGCGGCGGCAAGGAATTGCGGGGGGTTCATTATGGCTTCACCGGCAGGAATTGCGTGGTGTAGAGCTTGTCGTCGGGGATTTTTTCGGGCGCGAGGCCCATCGCGACGAAGCTTTGCTGCAGGACGTCGATCGCTTGCGGATTGAAGTGCCCGTCGTCTTCGAACATCGAGATTTCGTAGTCCCAGGTGCGGTTCATGACTGCCGGGCTCTGATGCAGGACCTGCGTCGCGATCTCGGTGGTCTTTTCCTTGTTCTCTTTCATGAAAGCGATCGAGGCGAAGATTCCTTGCAGGAAGCGCTTCACCAGGTCGGGATTGTTCTTCACCAGCTCCGTGCGGGCGAATACGACGTGGGTGTGGAAGAGCGGCGCGACGGTCTCGAAGCCCATGAGAACGTGGCCTTCGCCTTTTTCATCGAGCAGATAGCCGGCTTCGGTGGCGCCGACCACGGCGTCGACCTGGTTGACCTTCATCGCCGCGACGCTCGCTTCGAAGGTGCCGAGCTCGATCATCGGCAGGCCATCATCGCCCCAGCCTTGCTGGCGCGAGAGTTGCTGGACCAGCCATTCGGTGAGAGAGCCTTTGGTGGTGGTGCCGATGCGTTTGCCCTTCAAATCGGCGACGGTCTTGATCGGCGAATCCTTGCCGACGATCATCGAAACATTGCGCGGCTCGCCGGCGAAGGCGGCGGTGGCGATCGCTTGGCCGCCTTTAGCCGCCAGCGCCATCGAGGGTCCACTGCCAAGACCGAAATCGATCGTGCCGGACAGCAATCCTTGCTGCAGTTTGGCGTCGCCAGCCATATCGGTGGTGTCGACGTCGAGGCCGTATTTGGCGAAAATGCCTTGCTGGATACCGACATTCAGCAAAGTGAAGGTCCAGACGACACCGGCAGCCTTCGCGGCATGAACCTTGTCGGCGGCGCGGGCAGTATCGATCGCGGCAAAGGGCGCGAGCGCCAGCGCGGCAATGAGGATGCCGCCAAAGAGCGACGGCAGACGAGTGCGCATAATGATTTCCTCTACGGCTGAACCGGAACGAATTGCGTGGTGAGAAGCTGATCATCGGCGGGCTTCGTGTCGAGGATGCCCATGTCGATGAAGGAGTCCTTGATGATCGCGACGGCCTTCGGATCGAAATGCCCGTCGTCCAGCAGGATGGCCGCCTCGTGATCGTAGATATCGTTGAACACTTTCGGCGATTCGTTCAGCAGCGGCGCCATGAAGGCGGCGGTCTCGGCCTTGTGCGCTTTCACATAACGCACTGACGCGAAGAAGCCCTTGAGGAAACGCTCGACGGCATCGGGCTTGGCTTGGACGAGGTCCTTGCGCGCGAAGATCACATGAGTGATGAAATCCGGCACGAACGTCTCGGCACCGGCGATGACGCGTACCTGGCCCTTGTCGGCGGCGAGGTAGGCGTTCTCCGTCCCGGTCATCATGGCGTCGACCTGATGCGTGAAGAGCGCGCCGTTCATCGCCGCGCCGGCGCCAAGCGCGACGGTCTTGATCCCGTCCGGACCCCAGCCCTCGTGCACGCTCAAGCGCTTCACCAGCCATTCGGTCAGCGAGCCGGTGGTGCTGATGGCAAGCGTCTTGCCCTTGAGGTCATGCGTCGTCTTGATCGGCGAATCCGGCGTCGTCGCGACGCAGATCGTGCCCGGCGGCCCGGCGAAAGCCGCGATGGCGGTCGTCGGCGCGCCCTTGATCTCGAACGCCATGGCAGGGCCGCTGCCGGTGCCGATGTCGATCGAATCCGCCGCGAAAGCCTGCTGCAGCTTGGCGTCACCCGTGAAAGAAGTGATCTCGAGGTCGATATTGTTCTTGGCGAAAAAGCCGCGATCGACGCCGAGCTCCATGACCGACATCGGGAAGTAAACCTGCACCGCCTTGCCGACGCGGATCTTGTCGGCGGCCAAAGCAATGCCGCTGGTCGCGATCAGCGCCGTCAGGCTGAGCGTCGCGATACCTGCTTTCATCGCTTCACCTCTACGGTTTCACCGGCAGGAATTGCCGTGTCAGCATCTGCTCGTCTTTCGGTTTCTCGGGCAGCATGCCGAGATCGACATAGGATTGCTTGATGAGTTCCAACCCTTCCGGGTCGAAGTGCCCGTCGAGCACCATCATCGGCATCTGGTTGTCGTAAGTTTTTTCCAGCACCGCCGGGCTCTCGTTGAGGACCGGCTGCACGATCGCAAGCGATTCCTTCTTGTGGTCTTTGATCCATTGCAGCGCGCCGAAGAAGCCCTGGAGGAAATGCTTCACCTCGTCGGGCTTCTCCGCGACCAGATCCTTGCGGGCAAAGATCACATGCGTGACGAAATGCGGCACGTATTTGTCCATGCTGACGATGACGCGGCCCTCGTGCCGCTCTTCGAGCTGGTAGCCGTTCTCCATCGCGCCCATCAGCCCGTCGACCTGGCCGGCGCGCAGCGCCGCGGTCTGCTGCACGGCGTCGCCGATCGCGACGCGGCGGATCGCCTCCGGACCCCAGCCCTCGGCGATGCCGATGCGCTTGGTCAGCCATTCGGTGAGCGAGCCGGCGGTGCTGATCGCCATCAGCTTGCCTTTGAGATCGGCAACGCTCTTGATCGCCGAATTCGCGGCGACGGTGACGCCGATGTTGCGCGGCTCGTTGGCGAAGGCGGCGACGGCGACGACCGGCGCGCCCTTCACGGCGAAAGCCATCGACGGGCCGCTGCCGAGGCCGAATTCGAGGCTGTTCGAGAGCATTCCTTGTTGCAGCTTCGCATCGCCCGAGAAAGCGGCGATCTCGAGATCGACGCCGTATTTGGCGAAGATGCCCTCATGCACGCCGACATCGAGCGGCGTGAAGGTCCAGGCCGTGCCGACCGATTTGCCGACTCGAACCTTGTCGGCGGCCTGCGCCGGCAAAGCGAAGGCAAATGCGGCCGCCAAGCCGAGCGCGGCCACTTTGATCGTGCGGAAATTTCTCATGGCATCACCGGAAGAAATTGGCGGGTCAACATCTGATCGTCGCTTGGTTTCTTATCGAGCATGCCGAGATCGACGAAGGATTGCTTGATGAGCTCGAGGCCTTCTGGATCGAACTGGCCGTCCAACTCCATCATCGGCATTTGCAGATCGTAGGTCTTGCTAGCGACCGCCGCCGTTTCGTGCAGGATCGGCGAAGTGATCGCGTTGCTCTCTTCCTTATGCGCTTTCATCCAAGCGATCGTTGCGAAAAAGCCTTTGAGGAAATTCCCGACCATCGCCGGCTTCTCGGCGACGAGTTGCCGCCGCGCGAAGACCACATGCGTGACGAAATGCGGTACGTATGGGTCCATCGCCACGAGGACGCGGCCTTCGCCGGCTTCCTCCAGGCGATAGCCGGTCTCCGTGCCGCCCATGAAAGCGTCGACCTGGTGCGCTTTGATCGCCGAGGCTTGTTGCGCCGTGTCGCCGATCGACACCATCTTCATGCCGTCGGGTCCCCAGCCCTCATGCGCGCTCAAGCGCTTGGTCAGCCATTCGGTGAGCGAGCCGGCGGTGCTGATCGCCATCAGCTTGCCTTTGAGATCGGCGACCTGCTTGATCGGCGAATCGGCGCTCACCACGACGCCGATATTGCGCGGCGCGTCGGCGAAAGCGGCGACGCCGATCACCGGCGCGCCTTTGACGACGAAAGCCATGGACGGGCCGCTGCCGAGGCCGAGATCCATGCTCTCAGCGGCGAGCGCCTGCTGCAGCTTGGCGTCGCCGCCGAAATTGGCGATTTCCAGCTCGACGCCGTATTTCGCGTAAATGCCTTCATGCAATCCGACATCGAGCGGCGTGAAGGTCCAGGAGGTGCCGACCGATTTGCCGACGCGAAGCTTGTCGGCGGTATGACCTGGCGGAACGAGTACGATCAAGCCGGTGAGCAACGCCGCCGCGGAGAGCAGACGGCGCCCGCTCACGGCGTCGCTCCCGGGTTCACGGGCACGAATCGGGTGGTGACGATGTCCTCCGTGGCGGGCTTCTTGTCGAGGATGCCCATATCGACGAAGGAATTCTTCAGCACCTCGATCGCCTGCGGATCGAAATGCCCGTCGCTTTCGAGCCACGGTGCAAGCTCGTCATAGACGCGATTCATGATGTCGGGCGTGTTGTTGAGTTCGTGCACCGCGAGCTTCGTCGTCTCGTCCTTATGCGTTTTCATATAGGCGATGCCGGCGAAAAAGCCTTTGAGGAAGCGCGTCACCAGATCGGGATTGCTCTGGATGATGTCGTTGCGCGCGAAGATCACATGCGCGTGGAAATGCGGGGCGAATTGCGCGAGGCTGAACGCGACATGGCCTTCGCCATCCTTCTCGAGGAGATAGCCGACCTCGGGCGGGCCGGTCATCGCATCCGCTTGATGTGTCTTGATCGCCGCGACATTGGCCGCGATCGAGCCTTGTCCGGCGGTGCGGATGCCGTCCTTGCCCCAGCCCTGCTGGATCGCCATCTGCCAGACCAGCCATTCGCTGACCGAGCCGACGCCCGGCATAACGACGAGCCTGCCCTTGAGATCGGCGGGGCCCTTCACCGGCGAATCCGCGGCGACGATGATCGTTACGGTCTTTGGCTCGCCCGCGAAAGCGGCGACGGCGTGCACCGGCGATCCCTTGGCGGCAAACGCCATCGCCGCGCCGCTGCCGAGACCGAAATCGATGCTGCCCGCGGTCAGTGCCTGCTGCAGCTTCGCGTCGCTGCCGTTATTGGTGATGTCGAGATCGATGCCGTATTTCTGCCAGATGCCTTGCTCCTGGCCGATCTGCAGGGGCAGGAAGGCCCAGAGCGCGACGGCGGTACCGGCATGCACCTTGTCGAGCGCTTCGGCACGCGACGCCATGCCGGCCCACACAGTAATAGCTGCAATCAACGATAGAGCGAGCGCCTGAACCCGTCGCATTGTTATTTCCTCCCCGCGGGCAAAAAATACGCGAAGCGGCGCGGCGTGTCGATTGCGGCGCGGGACTCTAGGGCTTCACCGGCACGAATTTCGTGGTCATGAACTGATCGTCGCTCGGCTCTTTGTCGAGCATGCCGAGCTCGACCCAGCTCGCTTTGATCACCCTGATCGCTTCCGGATCGAAATGCCCGTCGTCGATCAGCATGCCGACCTGCTCGTCATAGGTGCGGTCGGCGATCGAGGGTTCGGAATGGAGCACGCGGATCGCGGCATCGGATGTCGTTTTCTTGTCGGTCTTCATGACGTTGACCGCGGCAAAGAAGCCCTTGAGGAAGCGCTCGAGCACGTCCGGCTTCTCGGCGATGAGTTGTTTCCGCGCGAAGATGATATGCGCGTGGAAATGCGGCGCGTACTGCGCGAGATGGACCGCGATGTGGCCTTCATGCTTGTCCTCGAGGGTGAAGCCGACTTCCATCGGCCCGACCATGCCGTCGATCTGACCGGTGCGCAGCGCGGCGAGATTGGCTTGCACCGAGCCCTGCGAAACGGCGCGCACGCCGTCCCGGCCGAGACCCTCGGCGACCGCCATGCGGCGCAGCAGCCATTCGCTAACCGAGCCGAGGCTCGGCATGGCGACGAGCTTACCCTTGAAATCGGAGGCTTTTTCGATCGGCGAATTTGGGCCGACCATGATGACGACGCTGCGCGGCTCTTCGGCGAAAGCCGCGACGGTCAGCACCGGCGAGCCCTTGACCGCGGCCATCATGTCGGAGCCGGCGCTCAATCCTAGGTCGATGCTGTCGGAAGCGAGCGCCTGCTGGAGCTTGGCGCCGCTGCCGAGATCGCTGATCTCGACCTCGATGCCGTATTTCGCGAAGAGGCCTTTCTCCATGCCGATATCCAAAGGCAGGAAAGCCCAGAGCGAGCCGATCGATTTTCCAGCGCGGATCTTGTCGGCGGCAAGCGCCGGCTGGGCGAGGGCGAGCGCAAGCAGCGCGAAAGCGAGACGCTTCATCATTCTCAGAGTGTCTTTCTCAAGGTCTCACAGGGACGAAACGGGTCGTCAGAATCTGGTCGTCGGGCGCCGGTTTATCGAGAATGCCGAGCTGGACGAAGGATTCGCGCAGCACGTCGACGCCTTTCGGATCGAAAACGCCGTCCTTGGAAAGATAGGGCAGCTCGACGTCATAAGCGCGCTCGACCACGGCGGTATCCATATTGAGAGCGCGCGCCGAGATCGCGCTGCTCCTTTCCTTGTTCGCGGCGATATAAGCGACCGAGGCGAACCAGGCTTTGAGGAAGCGCTCGACCCGGTCGGGATGCTCGCTCAGGTACGGTGTCCGCGCGAAGATCACCTGGGTGATGAGGTTCGGCGCGAAAGGCTCCATATTCGACAGGATACGCGCCTGATGCTTGGCTTCGAGGGTGAAGCCGGTCTCCGTGGTCGAGATGATCGCATCGAGCTGATGCGAGATGAGGGCCGCAGCGCTTGCTTCCGAGCCGCCGGCGGCGACCCCTTTCATGCCGTTCTGGCCCCAGCCCTGCTGAATCGACAGCCGCTGCTGCAGCCAATCGAGGATCGAGCCGTTCGACGCGAAGCCGATCGATTTGCCTTTGAGATCGGCGACGCTTTTGATCGGCGAATCCGGCACCACGAGGATCGAGAAGCCGGCCGGCGGCCCCGCGAGCGAAGCGACGGCGATGGTCGGCGCGCCTTTGACGGTCAGCGCCATCGCCTGGCTGCCGCCGAGGCCGATATCGATGCTGCCGGAGACCAGCGCCTGCTGCAGCTTGGCGCCGCCGGGCATGATCGAGATTTCGACATCGAGTCCTTGCCTGGCGAACAACCCTTGCTCGATACCGACATCGACCGGCGTATAGAGCCAAACGTCCTGCACGGCCTTGCCGATTTTGATCATGTCGGCGGCTTGCGCGGCGCTGCAGAACACGGGCGCGAAAAAGAGCAGCGCCGATAAAGCGAAAACAAGAAAATTCATGGGGTCACCGGCACGAATTGGGTTGTGAGGATCTGATCGTCGCGCGGCTCCTCGGAAAGCAGCCCCATATCGACGAAGGATTTCTTGAGCACAGCGACGGCGGCGGGGTCGAAATGTCCGTCATCCTCGAGCATGCCGATCTCCTCGTCATAGGCGCGGCTCATCACCGTCTCGTCCTGATTGAGGAGCGCCATCGCGATCTCGGTCGTCTTCGCTTTGTTTGCCTTCATGAAAGCGATCGCGGCGAAATAGCCTTTGAGGAAGCGCGTGACGCGATCGGGATGATCGGCGATGAGATCGTTGCGCGCCTCGATGACATGGGTGTGGAAATGCGGCGCGAAGCCGCCGAGCGGCGTGAGGACGCGGCCTTCGCCGCGCTCTTCGAGCAGGTAGCCGATCTCGGTCGCGGTCACCATCGCATCGGTCTGATGTGTCCGGAGTGCGGCGAAATTGCCGTCGAAGCCGCCGAGCGAGACGGTGCGCACGCCGTCCTTGCCCCAGCCCTTCTCGAGCGCAACGCGGCGCGCGAGCCATTCGGTGAGCGAAGCCGTGCCCGGCACGCCGATCAGCCGGCCTTTGAGATCGTCGGCATTCTTCAGCGGCGAATCCGCGGTGACAATGATCGCCATGTTGCGCGGCTCGAGGGCATAGGCCGCGACCGCTCGGACGGGCGATCCTTTGACCGACTGCGCCATGGTCGGGCCGCCGATGATGCCGATCTCGACGCTCGCCGAAGCAAGCGCCTGCTGCAGCTTCACATCGTTCGGCAGATTGCTGATCTGCACATCGAGGCCGTATTTCGCGAAAATGCCGACCTCGACACCGACATTCACGGGGATGAAGGTCCAGGCGTTGGCTGATTTGCCGACATGTAGCTCATCCGCGGCGCGCGCCGTCGTCGTCACGGCGAGCGCGCATGCCGCCAGCAGCAGCAATTTTGCGATGTGTCTCGGCAATCCGCCCCCCGCGTCTTTTGCGCCACCCTAAAGGAAGCGTGCGGTCGGGGAAATGATTAGTTCCAGAACGGCTTGGTCTTGGCCAGTTGCTTGCCCGCCTTGGTCGCGGCGTGGATCAACGCGGCGGCATGCGCATGGTCCTCACCCGAGATGAGACCGAGCGCGAAGGCTTTCTGCGGCTTCTTCGTCGCGCGATACCGCGGGTGGAGAAAATCGCCCGCGATCGCGTCATGCGCGCGCATGTCGTTGAGCTTGCCGAGCGCCGCCTGCAGCGCTTTGAGTGCCTGCCGGTGTTGCTTCAAGCGGTGCCGCGGGCGGCGGTCATCGTAAAGACCGGTGAAGAATTCCCCGGCATAGCGCAGCTTCTTGGCGGCAATGCGGAGCTTGTGCCGCCGCCGCGGATTGAGTTTCGCGAGCCGTTTCAATTTTTTCTCGAGCTTGTGTTCGCGGCGGCCGAATTCTGCCGCCGCGATGTCGGCGACCCTGCCGTCGCGCTGTTCGGCAAGCGCTCGCTTGGTGCCGGTGGTCCAGGCGCCGCCCGTCGCCCAAAGCGCCGTGTCGAGCACGGTCCGGCGATAGCGGTCGCTGGCGACGGCTTTCTTGGCGCGCTCGATGCCCGCGTCGCGGCGGCGGTTCAGCTCGGCCTTCAACGTATCGAGCGTGTCGCCGCCGGTGCGCGCGCGCTGCAGCGGCACGACACTTTCATCGATGAGGACATCGAGATCGCGCGCCGGGCCGAGTTCGCCGAGCAGCCATTTGAGCTGGCGCCTGATATGGGCGCTGTCCGCGTCCTGCAGCATATTCTTGAAGAACGAGATCGCGGCGCGCAGGCGACGCAGCCCGATACGCATCTGATGCACGCCTTCGGGCAGCCGGGCGATAACCGCGTCGCGATTGCCGGCGAAATGATGCACGCAGGACAGCGCTATGGTCATGAAAGCCTCGCCGGCGGTCATTTCGGCATCGACGACGATCTCGGCGCCCTCGACTGAAATAGGACCGGCGTTGCGGCTCAGAGCATAGCCGCGCTCGGCCTTGCTTGCGATGCCGTAGCCGGCCTCGGTCACCAGCGCGACGCGCTTGGCGAGCTCGACCAGCGATGCTGGGTCGCCATGTTTCAGCTCGAGCTCGATTTCGCTAATCGGAGCGCGGTTGCGCTTGGCACGCACCTCGCCGCGATCAATCGCGATCTCGATCTCGCTGTCGGCGCTGCGCACCGGAATCGCCATGCGCGCGATGTCGGTGGTAAAGACCGGCCGCAAGTCGCGTGTGAGCCGCTTGCGCGAAAATCGGGCGAGCGCGGTGTCGTCGTCGTCGGCGATCTCCGGCCGATCGCCCGCGATCTCGTATTCCCATTCCTGCCGGCAGAACGGACCGCAACGGCCGCGGGGACCGGCTTTCACGGTCTGGACGCGCCGGTTGCCGATCTGCCGGACGCGAAGCGACATGCCTTCGCTGCGCAAGGCCGCGGCTGGGGTGTCGTAATAGACCGACACCAGATGCGCGCGTTTCGGCGGCGCGGTTTCGATGCGTTTGAGCCACGGCGCCGCGGACAGCCGGCGCGCCGCCGCGAGCGGGGCCTCGAGCTTCACCTCGATTTCATGGGCCATGCCGGATAACCGCACTGGCGCCCAAAACGTTTCATCGCTTTCCGGCTCAGCGCCGCATGGACTCGGCAAAAGCCGCGGCTTAGGTTTAAGGGCAGCCGTAAGCATCCGCGGAGGGCGCATGGCGAGGATCATCGAAGGTGCCGCCGATTGGCGCGGACCGGACATGGCGAAATCCACCGCCTGGATCCACGATTGGACGAAGGACGAGATCGCGGAGATCGAGCGCGCTTTCGATGGCGCACGGAAAGCCGGCAAGACGCTCGAGAGCTTAACGCGCGAGGATTTCCCCTTGCCGAGCGTGGCGCAGCGTTTCGCCGAGGCGCGCGCGCGGCTGGAGAATGGCGGCGGGCTCCAGCTTTTCCGCGGCTTTCCTAGTGAGCGGCACGATAAGGACGCGCTGCGGCTCATCTATTGGGGCATGGGCAAGCATTTCGGCATCGCGCGCTCGCAGAGCCGGGTTGGCGATCTCTTGGGCGATGTACGGAATTTCGGCGTCGTCACCGAAAGCGCCGGCGGCCGTGGATATCAATCCAATCAGCGGCTGAATTTCCATACCGATAGCTGCGACGTGACCGGGCTCTTCGTCCTCAACGTCGCCAAAGAGGGCGGTCTCAGCAAGCTCGCGAGTTCGGTCGCGGTCAGGAACGAGATAGCGCGGCGCCGTCCGGACCTGCTCGAGGTGCTCTATCAGCCTTTTTATTGGAGCTGGAACAAGCAGGAGCCGCCAGGCGAGAAGCCGTATTATCAGCAGCCAATCTACAGTGAGGCGGAAGCTTCTTTCTCCTGCCGCTATATCGACGGCCAGATCAAGAATGCGCAGGCATTCCCCGAGGTGCCGCGCTTCACCCCGGCGCAGATCGAGGCGCGGGCGCTGATCGACGATCTGACCAATGACGAAGAATTCCATTTCTCGATGATGTTCCAGCCAGGCGATTGGCAGCTCGTGAACAACCACACCTGCTTCCATGCCCGCACCGCCTTCACCGATTGGCCGGAGGACGAGCGCCATCGCCACTTGCTGCGCATGTGGCTCTCGGTGCCGAATTCGCGGCCCCTCTCGCCGCTGATGGCGACGATCTACCAGGACCAGCGCGCGGGCGCGGTGCGCGGCGGCTTTCCGTCGCGGACAGGCAAGCACGTCTTCAATACCTATGTGATGACCGACTAGGGGCATCCGATCGATCAAAGGTCGGGTTACCGACGGCGGTCTTTCTCGCTGCGCCGCAACGGGAACGGGAATACCGCGTTGGCCTTGCGAAATCCGCAGCTTGCCTATGCTTTCCCGCGCGCAAAAGCCGCATCAACCCTATGGGCAAAAGCCGAAGCCTGAGGGTAATATCCGGGTCAATCCGGCACCTAGAGAAAGGGATGGGAGCGCTATGGCTGAAGTATTGGTCTGCAAAGATGGCGAGATCGCTGACGGCGGGGTTCGCGTCATCACCGCCGGCGAGGTCGAGATCGGGGTTATCCGTCAGGGCGGCAAATACTTTGCCTATCGCAATCATTGCCCGCATCAGGGCGGCCCGGTCTGCGAGGGCGTTCGCATGCCGCAGGTCCTCGACGTGATCGCGCCCGACCGCACTTTCCTCGGCCAGGATTACGACCGCAACGACATGCACATCGTCTGCCCGTGGCACGCTTATGAATTCCACCTCGAGACCGGCGTCAATGTTTGCGACGGCCGCATCCGGCTGCAGAAATTCAACGTCGTCGAGAAAAACGGCTCGGTGTATGTCAACGTCTGACGATCGCAAAACCCGGATCGCCGATCTCGCGAGCGACATCGCGGCGAATTTCGCCGAGGTGATCGAAGAGAACAAATTGTCCGACGTCTCGGACGCGACGCTGGGACAGCTTTTTGCGGTCGTGATCAAGCTCTACGGGGCGAAGGCGCAGCTCGGCAATCCGCCGCGGCCCTTCGCCCGCAACAGCGGCATCACGCCCCAGGATGTGATGATCGGCGCGACCGGGATGCTCGAAGGCGTCAACGTGCCGCTCTTCGATCTCGCCTTGTGGCAATCCTGGTCGAATGTGGGCAAGCGCCAGCCCGATGAGAACGATGCGCCGAGTGGCGCTGAACAGCATTGAGACGGAGTTTTCCCTTTGCCGATGGATAGCGTCAATTTTCGTGACCTCTCGGTCGAATCCTTCGATACGCGGACGCTGCTGAGCCATGCCCAGCAGCAGGCCGCGCAGCGGCGCTATGAGGATTTCCTCATCGTCGATGTCGATGCCCATCACTACGAGACCGATAGCTACGCCGAGATCTGCGAATACATCGAAGACCCGGTAATGCGCGACCAGGCGCTCTATCAGGGCTTCGGCCGCGCCGGCCTGACCTCGGCCTCGGGCGGTTATCAGAATCTCGGCGGGCGGCTCACGCGCTATCCCGGCGTCCACAAGGAAAAGACCCCGGCGACACCGCATCGCGATATCACCCTGACCAAGCGCTGGATGGATGCGATCGGCATCGACGTCGCCTGCATGTTCCCAACGCCGATGCTGCAGCTCGGCTCTTGCCCGCGTATCGATGTCGAGGTCGCCCTGGCGCGCGCCTACAACGCTTGGCTCTGCGACCGCATCCTCGCGCATGAGCCGCGCATTCGCTCGACGCTCTACCTGCCGTTCCGCGATCCCGAAGCCTGCTACCAGATGGTGCAGGATTTTGGCGACAAGAAAGGCGTGATCGGCTTCACCGTGGTTTCTCCCGGCAAGAAGCCCGTCTACGACAACGCCTTCATGAAGACGTGGCGCGCGATCGAAGAGCGCAATCTGACTCTCGTCTTCCACGGCGCCTATACCTGGGGCGGCGACCAGCATGCCGAGCTCTGCAACCGCTTCATGGCGGTGCATGCGCTGGGTTTCACCTGGTTCAACATCCTTCATATGACCAATTGGCTGGTGAACGGCCTGCCCGAGCGCTTCCCGAAGCTCCGCACGGTGTGGATCGAGAGCGGCCTCGCCTGGATACCGTTCCTGATGCAGCGGCTGGATAACGAGTGGATGATGCGCTCGTCCGAGGTGCCGCTCTTGAAACGCAAGCCCAGCGACTACATGCGCGAGATGTTTTATTCGACGCAGCCGATGGAGATGGTGAACAACCGCGAGGCGCTCGAGCTCACCTTCAAGATGATCAATGCCGAGAGCCAGCTGCTCTATTCGTCCGACTATCCGCATTGGGACATGGACCTGCCCTCGACGATCTACGATTTGCCGTTCCTGTCGGAGCAGGCCAAGCGCAACATCCTCGGTGGCAACGCCAAGCGCGCCTTCAATCTCGAGCCGGTGCTGTCCGAAGCGAAGATCAAGCGCCTCGCCGAGCGCGGCGTCGCGGAGTAGGTGAAGGCACGCGCCATGGATAGTCTCAGCATGCGCGATTTGACGGCGGCGTCCATCGCCGAGATGGACACGAAGACGCTGCTCGAGCATGCCGACCACCAGGCGATCCAGCGGCGCTACGAGGATTTTCTCATCGTCGATGTCGATGGGCATCACTATGAGAACATGTCTTACGCCGAGATCTTCGAATACATCGACGATCCGGTGATGCGCGACCAGGCCAAGTATCAGGGCTATGGCCGCGGCGGCATCACCAAGGCGTCCTCGGGCGGCGGCTATCAGAATCTGATGGGCCGCGTCACGCGCAATCCGCGCGAGAGCAAAGAGCAAGTACCGGCGAATACGCATCGCGACATCACGCTGACCAAGCGCTGGATGGACGCGATGGGCATCGACATCGTGATGCTCTTCCCGACGCCGATGCTGACCTTGAGCCTGACGCCGCGGCCCGAGGTCGAGGTCGCGCTGGCGCGCGCTTACAATCGCTGGCTCTGCGAGAGGGTGCTGACCGCCGAGCCACGCATCCGCGCGACACTCTATTTGCCGTTCAATGACGCTGAGGCGACCTATCGGACGGTGAAGGAATTCATCGGCAAGAAAGGCGTGGCGGGCTTCACCATCGTCTCGCCGCATTACAAAGGCGTCTACGACAATTCCTATATGAAGACCTTCGCGGCGATCGAAGAGGCGGGGCTGCCGTTGGTTTTCCATGGCGCTTATGCTTGGGGCGGCGATCAAAGCCTCTCGCTTTGCAACAAATTCATCGCCGTGCACGCGCTGGGTTTCGCCTGGTTCAACATCCTTCATATGACGAATTGGCTGGTGAACGGCCTGCCCGAGCGCTTCCCCAAGCTCAAGACCGTCTGGGTCGAGAGCGGCCTCGCCTGGGTGCCGTTCCTGATGCAGCGCCTGGACAATGAATGGATGATGCGTTCGTCCGAGGTGCCGCTCTTGAAGCGCCGCCCCAGCGATTACATGCGCGAGATGTATTACTCGACGCAGCCGATGGAGATGGTCAACAACCGCGAAGCCTTGGAACTCACCTTCAAGATGATCAACGCGGAGACCCAGCTTCTCTATTCGTCGGACTATCCGCATTGGGATATGGATCTGCCGTCGACGATCTACGACCTTCCTTTCTTGTCGGAACAAGCGAAGCGAAATATCCTCGGCGGCAATGCCAAGCGGCTCTTCAATCTCGAGCCGATTATGTCGGAGACCAAGATCAAGCGATTGGCGGCGCGCAACGCCGCCGATTGAAATGGATACCTAACGGAGGATTCGCATGGATTCAGTGAATTTTCGCGACCTGTCGCTCGCCGAAGTCGATACGAAGACGCTGCTGCATCATGCGAATGAGCAGGCGATCCAGCGCCGCTACGAGGATTTCCTGATCGTCGATGTCGACGGCCATCATCTGGAAACCCAATCGTACAAGGAAATGTGCGAGTACATCGAAGACCCGGTCATGCGCGACCAGGCTAAGTATCAGGGCTTCGGTGCCGGCGGCATCAGCTCGGCAACGGCAGGCGGTGGCTATCAGAATCTCCTCGGCCGCGTCACCCGCCGCACCGGCGGCAATCCTAAGGAAAAAACGCCGCCGGACACCCATCGCGACATCACGCTGACCAAGCGCTGGATGGATGCGCTCGGCATCGATCAGGTCTGCTTGTTCCCGACGCCGATGCTGACCCTCGGTTTGACGCCGCGGCCCGATGTCGAGAACGCGCTGGCCCGAGCCTACAATCGCTGGCTGGTCGAGAATGTGCTGGCGCATGAGCCGCGCATCACCTCGACACTCTATCTGCCGCTCAACGATCCCGAAGCCAGCTACAAGATGGTGAAGGATTTCACCGGCAAGAAGGGCGTGATCGGCTTCACCATCGTCTCGCCGCGCTACAAGGCGGTCTACGACAACGCCTACATGAAAACTTATGCGGCGATCGAGGAGGCCGGCCTGCCACTGGTCTTCCACGGCGCCTATGCCTGGGGCGGTGATCAAAGCCTGCAGCTTTGCAACCGCTTCATGGCGGTGCATGCGCTCGGCTTCTCGTGGTTCAACATCCTCCATTGCACCAACTGGCTGGTGAACGGGATGCCGGAGCGCTTCCCCAAACTGAAGGTCGCCTGGATCGAATCCGGCCTCGCCTGGGTCCCTTTCCTGATGCAGCGCTTGGACAACGAATGGATGATGCGCTCATCGGAAGTGCCACTCTTGAAGCGGCGGCCGTCGGACTATATGCGCGAGATGTTCTATTCGACCCAGCCGATGGAGATGGTGAACAACCGCGAGGCGCTGGAGCTCACCTTCAAGATGATCAGCGCCGAGACGCAGCTCATGTATGCGTCCGACTATCCCCATTGGGACATGGACCTGCCCTCGACGATCTACGATCTGCCGTTCCTCAACGAGACGGCAAAGCGCAGCATCCTCGGCGGCAACGCCAAACGCTTCTTCAACCTCGAGCCGATCATGTCGCCGGTGAAGGCGCAGCGTCTCGCGGCGCGGAGCGCGGCGGAGTAGGGCGGTCGAACCCTCGTCATGGCCGGGCTTGTCCCGGCCATCCATGAGTTTTAGCTTCAAGGCGTGGATGCCCGGAACAAGTCCGGGCATGACGGTCGGTTTTGGATTTCGCGAGGCGTTTTATGGACTCTCTCAATTTCCGCGATCTGTCGGTCGAGGAATTCGACACCAAGACTTTCCTGACGCACGCGACGCAGCAGGCGATCCAGCGCCGCTATGAGGATTTCCTCATCGTCGATGTCGATGCGCATCATTACGAGACCGAGCATTTCCGCCGCATCTGCGATTACATCGAAGATCCGGTCATGCGCGACCAGGCCAAGTATCAGGGCTTTGGCACGCAGGGGCTGACCACCGCCGCCGGCGGGTATCAAAGCCTCGATGGACGCATCACCCGCAACGCCGGCCGCCGTCTGGAGAAGACGCCGCCCAGCCCGCACCGCGACGTCACCCTGACCAAGCGATGGATGGATGCGATGGGCGTCGACATCGCCTGCATGTTCCCGACGCCGATGCTCTTCCTCGGCACGACGCCGCGCAAGGATGTCGAGGTCGCGCTCGCCCGCGCCTACAACGCGTGGCTGTGCGAGGAAGTGCTGGCGGCCGAGCCGCGCATCAAATCGACGCTCTATCTGCCGTTCCAGGACGCCGACGCCTGTTACAAGATGGTGCAGGATTTCGGCGACAAGAAAGGCGTGATCGGCTTCACCGTGGTGTCGCCGCACTATCAGGCGGTTTACGACAATTCCTACGTGAAGCTCTGGCGCGCCCTCGAAGAACGGAACCTGCCGATCGTCTTCCACGGCTCCTATGCCTGGGGCGAGGATAAAAGCATCTCGCTGTGCAACAAATTCATCGCCGTGCATTCGCTGGGTTTCGTCTGGTTCAACGTCATCCATCTGACGAACTGGCTCGTCAACGGCATGCCCGAGCGCTTCCCGAAGCTCAAGGTGTGCTGGATCGAATCCGGCCTCGCGTGGATCCCATTCCTGATGCAGCGTCTCGACAATGAATGGATGATGCGCTCGTCGGAGGTCCCGCTCCTGAAGCGCCGGCCGTCGGACTATATGCGCGAGATGTATTACTCGAGCCAGCCGATGGAGATGGTCAACAACCGCGAAGCGCTCGAGCTCACCTTCAAGATGATCAATGCCGAGACGCAACTCATGTATGCCTCGGACTACCCGCATTGGGATATGGACCTGCCCTCGACGATCTACGACCTGCCCTTCCTCTCAGAGCAGGCGAAGCGCAACATCCTCGGCGGCAACGCCAAGCGCCTCTTCAACCTCGAGCCGGTGATGTCCGAGGTGAAGACCAAGCGCCTCGCCAACCGCGGCGCGGCGGAATAATCCTTAGCCTACAAATCCCTTCGTCATGGCCGGGCTTGTCCCGGCCATCCACGAGTTTTACCCTCAAGACGTGGATGCCCGGAACAAGTCCGGGCATGACGGTCAGTTGGTCGATACGCCAAGTGTGACCAATCCCGAAGGGAGGGCCTGTGGATACGCTCGATGTCACGTCGTTCCGCGATCTCGCGGTCGAGGAATTCAACACCACGACCATGCTGGCCCATGCGCGTCAGCAGGCGCAGCAGCGGCGCTACGAGGATTTCCCGATCGTCGATGTCGACGGACACCACCTCGAGACCATCTCCTTTGCGCAGATCTGCGAGTACATCGAAGACCCGGTGCTGCGCGATCAGGCGAAGTATCAGGGTTATGGCGGCGGCGGCATCACGGCGCCGACCGGCTCGTACCAGGATCTGACAGGCCGCGTCACCCGCGCCGACGGCCGCAAGTCCGAAAAATTCCCCGCCGGCACGCATCGCGACATCACTTATACGAAGCGCTGGATGGATGCGCTCGGCATCGATCAGGTGCTGCTCTTCCCGACGCCGATGCTCGGCCTGCCGTTTACGCCGCGGCCCGAGGTCGAGGTCGCGCTGGCGCGCGCCTATAACCGCTGGCTCTGCGAGAAGATTCTTGCGCAAGAGCCGCGCATCAAGGCCTCGCTCTATCTGCCGGCCAACGACGCCGAGGCGATGTACAAGGTGGTGAAGGATTTCGCCGGCACCAAAGGCGTCTGCGCCTTCACCTTCCTGACGCCGCGCTTCAAGCCGGTCTACGACAATTCCTTCATCAAGAGCTATGCACTGATGGAAGAGATGGGCTTGCCGCTCGTCTTCCATGCCGGCCTCTTCTGGGGCCGCGACGCGGCGATGAACACCTGCAACCGCTTCATCGCGGCGCATGCGCTGGGCTTCTCGTGGTCGAGCATTCTCCACTGCACCAATTGGCTGGTGAACGGGATGCCCGAACGCTTCCCCAAGCTCAAGACCATCTGGGTCGAGAGCGGCTTGGCGTGGGTGCCGTTCCTGATGCAGCGCCTCGACAATGAATGGATGATGCGCTCGTCCGAGGTGCCGATGCTGAAGCGCAAACCCTCCGACTATATGCGCGAGATGTTTTATTCGACGCAGCCGATGGAGATGGTGAACAACCGCGAGGCGCTCGAACTCACTTTCAAGATGATCAATGCCGAGACGCAGCTCTGCTACTCCTCAGACTATCCGCATTGGGACACCGACCTGCCCTCGACGATCTACGATCTGCCCTTCCTGACCGAGCAGGCCAAGCGCAACATCCTCGGCGGCAACGCGCTGCGGCTGTTCGATCTCGATCCGAACACCCTCGCTGATTGGAAGCTGAAGCGCCGCGCCGAGCGAGCCGCGGCAGAGTAGGCGCGGCGCCGCGTCCCTTTAGAGCGGGGTGGCGCGGCCACGCTAAGTTGGTGAAGACATAAGCAGAATCTGAAAACTACCAAACGAAGCCAAATTAAGAGGCCCTTGCCATGAAGGTCAACGCCGCCATCGCCGAAATTCTGAAGCGCGAAGGCCTTGAATACCTTTGCTGCTATCCGCGCAACGGCCTGATCGAGGCGGCGGCCGAGCTCGGAATCAAGCCGATCCTCGTGCGGCAAGAGCGCACCGGCGTGCACATGGCGGACGCGCTGGGTCGGGTCTCGTGCGGCGATCGCGTCGGGGTATTCGCCATGCAGCAAGGGCCGGGGACCGAAAATGCCTTCGGCGGCGTCGCGCAGGCTTATGCCGAATCCGTGCCGCTCGTCGTGATCCCGGCCGGGCATCCGCGCGCTCAATCGGGCGTGAAGCCGAATTTCTCGGCGACGGCGAATTTCCGCAACGTCACCAAATCGGTCGAGCAGATCACCGTGCCGCAGATGGTGCCGGACGCGATGCGCCGCGCCTTCACCCAGGCGAAGAACGGCCGTCCCGGCCCGACGATGGTCGAGGTGCCTGTCGATCTCTGGGAAGCCGAGATTCCCGATCCGCTGGTCTATGAGAAGACGCCGCGCTATCGCAGCGCGCCGGATCCGAAAGACGTCGCCTCCGTCGCCGACGCGCTGGTCGCGGCGCAGCGGCCGGTGATCTTTGCCGGCCAGGGCGTGCTCTATGCCAAGGCGTGGACGCAGCTCCAGGCGCTCGCCGAGCTGCTCGAGGCACCGGTCGGCACGTCCAATCCCGGCAAGAGCGCGTTCGATGAGACGCATCCTCTGGCGCTCGGCGCCGGCAGCACGACGCATTCCAAGCAATTCTATCAGATGCTGCAAAAGGCCGACGTGGTCTTCGGCATCGGCTGCTCCTGGACGGCGACGCCCTTCAACATGCAGATGCCGAAGGGCAAGAAGATGCTGCATCTGACGCTCGACGCGTCGGATGTGAACAAGGACATCGCCTCGAGTCACGCGCTCATCGGCGATGCCGGCCTCGCTCTCGACATGCTCATCGAAGAGGTGCGTAGCCGCCTCAAATCGAAGCCGCATGGCCGCGACGGCAAGATCATCCGCGAGGTCGCGGCGCTGCGCGAGGAATGGATGGGCGTGTGGACGCCGCATCTCACCTCGAATCAGACGCCGCTCACGCCCTATCGCGTGATCTGGGATCTGCTCAACACGGTCGACGTCGCGAACACGATCGTCACGCATGATTCGGGCAGCCCGCGCGATCAGCTCGTGCCGTTTTGGCGCTGCAAGACGCCACGCTCCTATATCGGCTGGGGCAAATCGACTCAGCTTGGCTACGGTCTCGGCCTCGCCATCGGCGCAAAGCTCGCCGCGCCGCAGAAGCTCTGCATCAATGTCTGGGGCGACGCCGCGATCGGCTTCACCGGCATGGATCTCGAGACGGCGGCGCGCGGCCGCACCCCGATCCTCTCGATCCTTTTCAACAATTCCGTCATGGCGGCCGAGCTCGGCGTGATGAAATTCTCGACCGACAAATTCCAATCGACCGCGATCAGCGGCAATTACGCCGATTTCGCCAAGTCGCTCGGCTGCCACGGCGAGCGCGTAACCGAGCCCGGCGCGATCATCCCGGCGATCAAGCGCGCTTTGGCGAAGATCGACGAAGGCCAGCCGGCGCTCTTGGAATTCATCACCGAGCGGCAGAGCCCGCGCTCATCCGAAGCGCCTCCTGGCGGGCACTGATCGTTACGCGCGAGCCCGCCACGCCTTCCAGTCTTTGAGCGTCGCTTTCGCCATGCGGCGGGCCGCGTCATGCAGCCAGTTCTTGCCGCGGGCTTTGAGGTCGCGGCGCAATGCCGGCAGCGCGGCCGTCGAGCCGAGATGGATATTCGCCGTCTCGGCGCCCATCGCTTCGAGCAGCACGCGCTCGTCCTTGCGCTTCGGCAGATCGCCCAGCTCGATGCGCGAGCAATGCGGGCCGAGGCGGCGGATAAGCCAGCCTTGCTCGATCGAAACGAACGGATCGGGCGCGCGGATCGCGGCTTTGAGGACTGCCGCGTAGTAAAGCTTCGTGGCGCCGCGCTGCCAGGCATAGGCCGAGGGCAGCATTGTCTTGGCCTCGCGCGCGATCAAGGCGCCGTCGCTGTCGGCGATGCCGACATAGCGCTCGTGGCCGAGGCTGCCGAGTCCGGCGATGCGGTGAACGAAGCGCAGCTCATCGCTCTTCTTCGGCAAGTGCTGCACGATGAGCGCACGCGGCCGCGGCGGCGGCGTGATGGTACGGAAGCCGTTCAGCTTCGCCCAGAAGGCCGCGGCGTTGCGCTCATCGCCTGTCGCCATGGCGCGCAAGGCGGGATGATCTTCCTCCAGCACGAAAGACCAACCGTCGCCGCTCATGATCCGTCGACGATAGCCGGCATCAATTGCCTCGATCGCCAGGCGCTCGCCGATCGACAAAGCATCGGCCCGGATCGCCAGCAAAGCGCTGGTCGCAAGCCGCACGAGATCGATCGTGTAGGGCATCGGGCAGGCTTCGTCGAAGTCGTTGATACCCCAGATCATGCGGCCTTCGGTATCACGCCACGTGCCGAAATTCTCGATGTGCAGATCGCCGACCGCAAGAAGTTTCGGCGCATCGGCGAGATCGGGGCAGACCTCGCGATACAGCGTGACCCAGCGATAGAACGTCGCGCGCAATAACGAGAACGGCGCTTTCGCCATCGCGCGATGTTTCTGCGCGATATCCGATTTCAGCAGCTTGATCTGCGTGTTCGCCCAGCGCTCATAGGCGGCGGTTTCCGTGACGATGTTCACGGTGCCGCCGGTTGGCCGCGCCGCGGGCTTTTCATTGCGGCTTCGCTGGCTGGCTGCGCCGCACGGGGCGGCTGAGCGTGAAGGCGCCGCAGCTCGCTTCGAGCAAAGGCGCGCGCAGCGCCGGCAGCGGCAGATAGCTGGCGAGCCGCAGCCAATACCAGCGCGAGACCGGCGTCACACCCTCGCGGCGCTTCGCCCAGAGCCAGGCGCGCGTCATCGCGCGCCGCGTCGCCATCGTCGCGAGCGTGGGCGGCACGTCGTGCTCGGCGAGGAAATGCGCGACGGTGAGGTTGGTGTCGTGCAGCAATTGCGGGCCGCCATCATTGAGCCGGTCTTGCGGCGTTGCGGGATGGAGCACGACTGGCGCGTCCAGCGCGACGAAGGGCGCGCGCGCGGCAAGACGCAGCAGCAGCGAATAATCCTGCACGAAGACGCGCTCGTCGCAGCCGCCGACCTCAAGCGCGCGATCGCGACGGATGAGGCAATTGCTCGGCCCGAGATAACATTCACGGAGCAGCGGCCTCAGCGCCTGCTCGATCCGTTCCGGCGGCTGCTCAGCGGAGCGCGCTTGTCCGAGGCGCGCCAGCGCGTCCTCCGCGTCGGCATAGGTGGCGGATTGGCCATAGGCGAGGGCCGCCTCGGGATGCCGCCCCAAGGCAACAAGCAACTGCGCCGTCGCATCGGGCAGCAGCGCGTCGTCGCCGTCGACCAGCTTCACCAGCGGGAAACGCGCCGCGCGCAGGCCGCGATTGGTGGTGACGCTGGGGCCGGCATTCGCCTGGCTGAGGATGCGGACGTCGTCGAGCGCCGCCGCGTGCCGGTCCAGCTCGTTGCGCGAGCCGTCGGTCGATCCGTCATCGATGAAGATGAATTCGCGCGCGAAGTCGCCGCGCTGCGCCGCGAGCCCCGCGACGACCTGGCGCAGGAAGCGCCGCTTGTTGAACACCGGGATGACGAAGCTGACGCCGTTCTCCGGCGCTCCGGCATTCATGGCAAGCGGCGCGATCCTCGCTTAGTCGCGCTTCATCACGACGTTGCCCGACATCTCTTCGACGCTGCTTAGCTTGATCAGGACCGCTGAGCCCTTCTTCTCGGGGTCGGGACGACGCTCGGCTTCGGGGATCAGGTCCCACACCTTGTCGCGGTCGGCGCCGTCATGGAGCACGGTGGCGTCGCCGTAAAAGCGGACGACGCCGCCGCGGAAATCCTTGCCCGCCTTGGCGGCATTGCGATAAAAAACGGCGACATGCGGATTCTCGAGCACGCGCTTGGCGGCGCTGCGATTGCTGCGTTCCCAATAGCACAGCGTGTCGTCGTTGAAGACAACGACGCTGCCCTTCGGGCTGATTTGCGGATGGCCGTCCTTCGAGGCGGTGCCGAGCAGGCAAGGCGTGCTGTCGGCCAAAGCCGCGTTCAGCAAATCGCGGATCGCCTGGGTCAATTGAATAGCCATTCTTGCTCCCCTTTTTGCCCGGCGGCGCCGGGACGTTCTTTGCGAATAAGGGAGATTGCGGGATTTACCTCGACGGGGCAAGACCGGGCGGCTTTGCTGATATAAAGTTGAACAAGGGCCTGGCGCGGAAAATCCCATGCAACGAGTGGCGGTGCGATGCTGTGTGGCGGGTGGTGGGCCGGCCGGGGTCATGGCTGGGCTGCTGCTGGCGCGCGCCGGCGTCGACGTCGTGGTTTTGGAAAAGCACGCGGATTTCTTCCGCGATTTCCGCGGCGATACGATCCACCCCTCGACCCTCGCGCTGATGGGTGATCTCGGCTGCCTCGACGATCTCTTAAAGCTGCCGCACGAAAAAGCACATCATCTTGCCTTCCAGTTCGGCGCGCTCAGGGGTGTGGTCGCGGATTTCGACCGCGCCAAGCTGCGTATCCCCTTCATCGCCTTCATGCCGCAATGGGATTTCCTCGACTTCCTGGCGCGGCGCGCGGCGCGCTATCCCACCTTCTCGCTGAAGATGAGCGCCGAGGTCACCGGTCTCATCGAGGAGAACGGCCGCGTTGTCGGTGTCACCGCGATCACGCCGCGCGGCCCCCTCGAAGTGCGCGCCGATCTCGTCATCGCGGCGGACGGGCGGCAGTCGCTGCTACGCGAGAAATCCGGTCTCGCCGTCGAAGATCTCGGCGCGCCGATGGATGTGCTGTGGTTCAGCCTGCCGCGGCGCGATGACGATCCCGACGAGACGATGGGGCGCTTCGGGCCCGGCTCGATCTTCATCGCCATCGATCGGCGCGATTATTGGCAATGCGGCTATGTCATCGCCAAAGGCACCTTTGATGCGATCCAGCAGCGCGGGCTTGCCGCTTTCCAGCAAAACGTCGCGGCGATGTTCCCAGAAGTGACCGATCGCGTCGGGCTGCTCGACGACTGGGCCAAGATCAAGCTGCTCACCGTCCAGGTCAACCGGTTGAAGCGCTGGTACCGGCCCGGGCTGCTCTGCATCGGCGATGCCGCCCATGCCATGTCGCCGGTCGGCGGCGTCGGTATCAATCTCGCGGTGCAGGACGCGGTAGCCGCCGCCAATATCCTGGCCGCAAAGCTGGCCGAGCGTGGCGTCGCCGAAGACGATCTGGCCAAGGTGCAGAAGCGGCGCGAATTCCCGATGCGCATGACCCAGGCCTTTCAGGTGCTGGTGCAGAAACGCGTGCTGGCGCCCATGCTGGGCGGCACGCTCGGCAAGCCGCCGCTGGCGATGCGGTTGCTGGAGCGCTTCCCGGCTCTGCGCGCTCTTCCTGCGCGGTGGCTTGGTCTCGGCGTCCGCCCCGAGCATATCCACACCGCGCCGCGTTGGCCGGAAAAGGAACCGCCGGCCGAGGGGTAAGCCGAGGCTGGCGACTCGGGGTTGAGGCGCGCGCTGGGGCGTGCCATAAACCCGCTCATGGCGGCAAAAAAGCGTTCTCCTTCAAAGCGATCGGTAAAGCGACCGGCTCCCGCGCGCCGCGCTGCGACAAAGCCCGCGACGCGGGTGGCCGATCCCGGCGCGGCTTTTTGCGCGGCGGTCGAGAGCGCCTTGAAACGCGGCGAGCCGCAGGCGATCAGCGACGCTGCGCTGCGCCGTGTGCTCACCGCCGCGGTGCGCGTCTATGCGGCGAAAGCCGAGGACGTCGGTCGCGAGATCGCGCCTTTCCTCGACAACGCGGTTACGGCGACCGAGACCGTCACGGCGGCTTGCGCGATGATCCGCGCCGCCGATCTCAATCTCTTCGACGTCGCGATGTGGTTCCGGCGTCCGGTCGCAGGCGAGGAATAGGAGCGCGGGATGGCGGAAGTAGAGATTGGCAGATTCGCGGACTTCGCCGAGGGCGACCAGCGTGTCGTCGATGTCGATGGGCTCGAGGTCGGGATATTCCGGATCGGCAAGAAGCTCGTCGCCTATAAGAACGAATGCCCGCATTACGGTGGACCGGTCTGCCAGGGTAAGATTTTCCATCAGACGGAAGAGGAACTCGGCTCCGACAAGACCAGCCGCGGTCTGCGCTTCAGCGCGACGCGCAACATCGTCTGCCCGTGGCACGGCTACGAATTCAACCTCGAGACCGGCCGCCATCCCGGTGACCCGAATGTGCGGCTCGAGCCGATCGTCGTCGCGGTGCGCGACAGCCGCATCTATCTGCAGGTGCCGGACGCCCCCTGATGAGGTTGGGGGAATGAAAGCGGCGGAGTTCGATTATGCGCGGCCGGAGACGGTCGAAGAGGTCTGCCGGCTGCTCGATGGCGCGGCCGGCGATGGCAAGATCATTGCCGGCGGCCAGACGCTGGTGCCTCTCTTGGTGATGCGGCTGGCGCGGCCCAGCCTCGTTATCGACATCAATCGCATTGCCGCCTTGCAGGGCATCGCCGCCAATGACGATGGGATCACGATCAAGGCGGCGACGCGCCAAGCCGATGTGCTTGCCGATGCGGGCGTCCAACGCCGCCTGCCGCTGCTGACGAAAGGGCTGCGTCTCGTCGGGCATCCTCAGACGCGCAATCGCGGCACGGTCGGCGGCAGCTTCGCCAACGCCGATCCCGCGGCCGAAATATGCTTGGTCGCACGTACCCTCGATGCCGAGATCATCGCGCAATCGAGCAAGGCGACGCGCCGGATCGCAATGCGCGATTTCTGCTCCGGTGCGATGACGACGGCGCTCACCGCGGAGGAATGTCTCATCGAAGCGCGCTTTCCGCCGTGGCGCGATGCCGGCCGTATCGGCACCGGCTTTACCGAAATGAGCATTCGGCAGAGCGATTTCGCGCTCGTCGCCGCCGCATGCCAAGTCGTCCTCGACAAAGACGGTGTTTGCCGTCGCATCGCGCTCGGCATCGGCGGTGCGGAGGCCTCGCCGGTGCGTGCTGCGTCGGTGGAAAAGCGTCTCGCCGGCACGCGCCTCGAAGCGGGCGATATCGACAAGGCGATGGATGAGCTGCAAGCGGCGCTGTCGCCGCTCAGCGATGTTCACGCTTCGGCCGACTACCGCCGGCGCGTCGCCGGCCTGCTCGCCGCACGCGTGATCGCCGAAGCGCGCGATGAAGCGAAGGCCGCCTGATGTCGTGGCACGACATTTCGCTCACCGTGAACGGCCGCAAGTATCGCGGCCATGTACCGGCGCGGCTGACTCTGGTCGATTTCCTGCGCGATCATCTGCGTCTGACCGGGACGCATACCGGCTGCGAGCATGGCGTCTGCGGCGCGTGCTCGATCCTCTTCGATGGCAAGGCGATGCGATCTTGCCTGATCTTTGCGGTGCAAGCGGATGGCGCGACGATTACGACGGTGGAGGGCCTCGCGCCCGATCCGGCCGGCCTGAGCGTGCTGCAGGATTGCTTCTGGGAAACGCATGCGCTGCAATGCGGCTTCTGCACGCCCGGCATGCTGATTGCGGCCCAGGCGCTGCTCAACCACAATCGCGCGCCTTCCGATGAAGAGATTCGCGATGCGATCGGCGGAAATCTCTGTCGATGTACGGGCTACAAGCAGATCATCGACGCGATCAAGCTCGCCGCGTCGCGGCTGCAAGGGGCGAACGATCCCGTCGGGCCGATGAGTGGCGCGGATAATGGCTGATCAGGTGTTCCGCTATATCGCAAAGAAGCGCCGGCCGAAGGAAGATCGCCGTTTCATCGCCGGCGCCGGGCGCTTCGTCGCGGATCTTTCCGTGCCCGGGATGGTGCATGTGGCGCTGGTCGCCAGCCCTTACCCCTTCGCGCGGATTCGCAGCATCGATACCGAGAAGGCGCTGGCGCTGCCCGGCGTGATTTCGGTCCTGACAGGCGCGGAGCTTGCCGCCGGCACGGACGCGACGCTGCCGGGCGTCGATGCGCCCAAGGTCAAACGCTGGCCGTTGGCGCATCAATTCGTGCGTTATCCCGGCGAATGGGTTGCCGCTGTCGTCGCCGAGAGTCGCGCCCTTGCCGAGGACGCGGTGGAGCTTGTCGATGTCGATTACGAGCCTCTGACTCCGGTCACCGATCCGGAAGCGGCGCTGCTGCCGGAATCGCCCGCCGTCCATCCCGACCATGGCTCCAATGTACTCTTCCACAAGAAATGGGTCTGGGGTCCGGTCGAAGAGGATTTCGCTGCCGCCGCGCACAAGCTTTCCTTCCGCGCACGCTGGCATCGCAGTTCGACGGTACCGATCGAGACCTTCGGCGTGCTCGCGCAATGGAATCCGGCGCAGCAGTTGCTCGATATCTGGGCCTCGATCCAGATGCCGAAATTCCCTGATCAGCTCGCCAAGGCGCTGCGGCTGCCGGGCAACGGCGTGCGCGTGCATTTCGACGTCGATGTCGGCGGTTCTTATGGCGTGAAGCGCGGCTTGAAGCATTCGATTCTCGCTGGCTTCCTCGCCAAGAAGCTCGGCATGCCGGTGCGGCTGATGGAAGATCGGCTGGAGAATATGCGCGGCGGCGATGCGCAGGGACCCGACCGCATCTTCGATATGCAAGTCGCTTTTAGCGGCGAAGGCATCATTCGCTCGCTCAAGATCCGCGCGCTCGACGATTGCGGCGCCCATGCCGGCCGCGCGCCGCTGCAATTGGGCAAGCCGATCGGTGCGATTTGCGGACCCTATCGCGTCAATTCGGTCGAATATGAAGCGATCAGCGTCACGACCAACAAGACGCCGCAGGAGGCGGTGCGGGGCTTTGGCCAATCGCCGACCAATTTCGCCCTGGAGACGATGGTCGATCGCGTTGCCGCGACGCTCGGCATGGACCGGCTTGCGATACGGCACGCCAATCTCATCCGCGCGGACGAATTCCCTTACACGATCCCATCGGGCAGCACTTATGACAGCGGCGATTTCCAGACCGTACTGGAGAAGGCGCTGACCGCTGCCGACTATCCGGCGCTCCTCGCCAAACGCGATGCGGCGCGTCGCGCGGGCAAGTTCGCCGGTGTCGGGCTCGCCTGCTGCCTCGAGCCGTCGGGCGGCAATTCCGCTTTCGAGCCGCTCTTCAATCCGAAGAACGAGACCACGACCTGGATGGAGGCGACGACCATCAAGATCGACGGCGCCGGCGCGGTGGTGGTCTCGATCAACACCTCGTCTTCGGGCCAGGGGCACGAAAGCCTTGCCGCGACCGTGGTGGGCGAAGTGCTGGAGCGCGAGCCCGAGACGATCCGCGTCGTGCATGCGGATTCGCTGGCGGCACTTCCATCCAACAGTCCGGTGGGCAGCCGTATGGCGATCATGCTCGGCGGCGCGGCAGCGGGCGCGGCGAAAAAGCTGAAAGAGACGATCACGGCCATCGGGGCGCATAAACTCGGCGTCGCCCTCGATGCGGCCGAATACCGCGATGGTGCGGTGATCTCGCGCGCCGATCCTTCGAAGAAGGTATCCTGGGAAGCGATCGCCGAGATCGCGCATCGCAAATTCCATGAGCTGCCGCCGGGCATCGAGCCGGGTCTGCAGGCGATGCATGTGCTCGAAGTGCCGACCGGCGGCACGTTGCCCGGCCCCGATGGCCGGGTGCAGATGTATCCCTGCTACGCATTCGAGGTTCATGTCGTCTATGCCGAGCTCGATCGCGTCACTGGCCAGGTCGCGCTCGGTCCCTATACGATTGGCCATGATTGCGGCGTGATGATCAATCCCGACATCGTCCACGGCATGACCTATGGCGGCATTGCCCACGGCATCGGCGCCGCGCTCTACGAGCGCTTCCGCTACGACGAAAGCGGCCAGTTCCTCTCGGGCACCTTCATGGATTATCTGATTCCGTCGGCACATGAAGTGCCGGATGTGGCGATCGTCGACCATTGCACGCCCTCGCCGCTGACCGCCTTCGGCCAGAAAGGCTCGGGCGAGGCGGGTTATCTCGGCGCGCCGGCCGGGATATCATGCGCCGTCAACGACGCGCTGGCGCCCCTGGGTCTCAACATCACCGAATTGCCGATGACGCCGGGCGTGCTGGGCGATCTCATTGCGACAGGGGAAAAGGAGTGAGTTTCTTGTTCGTCACCCCCGCGAAAGCGGGGGTCCAGGGATATATCACCATGGTTGCCCTGGATTCCCGCGTACGCGGGAATGACGATGGTAAAGCATCGAGTTAAGGAGGCATCGTTGAATATCGATACGCATGGTCATTTTGTTCCCAGCTCTTTCCTTGAAGGGCTCGCGAGCCAACGGCGGATGTTCCCGTCGGTCAAAGTCCACAACGAGAAGCCGGGCATGCGCTTCAGCTTTGGCGCGGCAGCGCCCTCACGGCCGGTCGGTGCGCTGCTGCACGATCTCGATAAGCGCAAGGAATGGCTGCAGAAGGCGCGCGTCGATTACCAGCTCGTCGGTTCCTGGCTCGACATTTTCGGCTACGAGCTGCCGCCGGAAGAGGGCGCCGATTGGTGCCGCTTCATGAACGAGACCATGCTCAAAGACATCAAGCCGCTGCCGGCGCTGAAGCCGCTGGCCTGCGTGCCACTGCAAAGCGGCAAGCTCGCGGCCCAGGTACTCGAAGAGGCGCTCGGGCAGGGCTTTCACGGCGCGATGATCGGCACGCAGCCGAAAGGCGAGCTCGGCAAGCTCGACGATCCCGATCTCAATCCCTTCTGGGAAGCCTGCAACGCGCATAAAGCGACGTTGATGGTCCATCCGATGTTCATCTGCGGCGATGACCGGGTGAAGGACTACGATCTGATGAACGCGGTCGGCCGCGTGTCGGATACGTCGATCGCGCTGGCGCGGCTGATGTTCGCCGGCCATCTGACGCGCTATCCCAACATGACCTTGCTGATCTCGCATGGCGGCGCGGCATTACCCTATGCGCTCGGCCGCTTCAAGCGCAACAATGCCATCCACAAAGGCGAATACGCCGATGTCGAGGCCGAGTTCAAAAAGCTCTATTTCGACAGCGTGTTGTTCGAGCCGCGGGCGCTGCGGTACCTCTGTGATGTCGCCGGCACCGACAAAGTCTGCCTCGGCTCCGACTTCCCGTTCCCGATCGGCGATCCCGATCCGGTGAAGGTGGTCGAAGAGACGCCGCTCACCGTCGCCGAACGGCGCGCTATCCTCGGCGAGACGGC
>DASXCX010000015.1:0-24069 GCA_036490955.1 Allostellaceae bacterium
TTTTTAATGGCTGTGGCGAAATTTGGGCACCGCTTATAACCTTGCGTCAGAGGACCAAATTGGTAAGCTGATCAGTTAGTAAGCAATCTGCGCCGCTAAATGCTCGGGCCGGGGACTTTTTGGCAGAGCCCAGCCGAAAAAAAGGAACCTTCATTGGCAGAAGAACGCCAAGCACTAGCGAAGGATGCCGGCGATTCTAGTCGCCGCAGCAATCGCACGCCGCTTCTCGATCAGGTAAAGCTTCCCGCCGATCTTCGCAAGCTGCCGGAAAGCGATTTGCAGCAGCTCGCCGAAGAACTGCGCCAGGAGTTGATCGACGCTGTCTCGGTGACCGGGGGCCATCTTGGCGCCGGACTCGGGGTGGTCGAACTCACGGTGGCACTACACTATGTCTTCGACACCCCGGCCGATAAGGTCATTTGGGATGTAGGCCACCAGGCTTACCCCCATAAGATCCTGACCGGCCGGCGCGACCGGATTCGTACGCTGCGCCAGGGCGGCGGGCTGTCGGGCTTCACCAAGCGCTCGGAGAGCGAATACGACCCGTTCGGCGCGGCGCATAGCTCGACCTCGATCTCCGCGGCGCTCGGCATGGCCGTTGCGCGCGATTTCAAGGGTGAGAAGAACGACGTTATCGCCGTGATTGGCGATGGCGCGATGAGCGCCGGTATGGCCTACGAGGCCATGAATAATGCAGGATCAATGGATTCCCGGCTGATCGTCATCCTTAACGATAACGACATGTCGATCGCGCCACCGGTCGGCGCGATGAGCGCTTATCTCAGCCGGCTGCTGTCCTCGAAGCCTTATATGAGCTTGCGCCAGCTCGGCGCGGCGATGGCGCGCCGTTTTCCGCGCGGCCTTGCCAATGCGCTCGGCCGCGCCGAGGAATATGCCCGCGGCATGGTGGCGGGCGGCGGCACGCTCTTCGAAGAGCTCGGCTTCTACTATGTCGGCCCGATCGACGGTCACAATCTCGACCATCTGTTGCCGGTGCTGAAGAATCTCCGCGACCGCGACGATCGCGGCCCCGTGCTCGTGCATATCGTCACCCGTAAAGGCCACGGCTACGCGCCGGCCGAACAGGCGGCGGACAAATATCATGGGGTCGTGAAGTTCGATGTCGCAACCGGCACGCAGGTCAAGGCCAAGGCAAGTGCGCCGAATTACCAGAACGTCTTTGCCAAGGGCCTGATCGCCGAAGCGGAGCGCGACGAGCGAATCGTCGCGATCACCGCCGCGATGCCTTCGGGTACCGGTCTCGACAAGTTCGCCGAGCGCTTCCCGACTCGATGCTTCGATGTCGGAATCGCCGAGCAGCATGCGGTGACCTTCGCCGCCGGTCTCGCTTGCGAAGGCATGCGGCCTTTCGCCGCGATCTATTCGACCTTCCTGCAGCGTGGCTACGATCAGGTCGTGCACGACGTCGCGATCCAGAAATTGCCCGTGCGATTCGCGATGGATCGCGCGGGACTCGTCGGCGCCGACGGCCAGACCCATGCCGGCTCCTTCGATGTCACCTATCTCGGCTGCCTGCCGGGCTTCGTGATCATGGCGGCAGCGGACGAGGCAGAGCTCATGCATATGGTCGCGACAGCGGCGGCCATCGATGACGGCCCCTCGGCGATTCGCTATCCGCGTGGAGAAGGCGTTGGTGTGACCTTGCCGGCGCGCGGCGACATTCTGCCGATTGGCAAAGGCCGCGTGCTGCGCGAAGGCAGTGCGATCGCGATCTTGAGTTTCGGCACGCGTCTGCAAGAGGCGCTGAATGCCGCAGACGAGCTCGCCGGCTATGGGCTCTCGACGACGGTCGCCGATGCGCGCTTTGCCAAGCCGCTCGATACGCAGCTCATCGAGCGCCTGGCGCGCGAGCATGAAGTCCTGATCACGATCGAGGAGAATGCGATCGGCGGCTTCTCGAGCCAAGTGCTACATCACCTTGCCACCGTCGGCATGCTCGACAGCGGTCTGAAGGTCCGGCCGATGATTCTGCCGGATTGCTTCATCGATCACGACTCGCCGCTCGTGCAATATGAGCAAGCCGGGCTCAATGCTCATAGCATCACGCGGACCGCGCTCAAGGCGCTGGGCCGCGGGCTCGCGGAGCGCTCCGTCCGCGCCTGATCGCGCCGACGTATCCCTAGTTCGCTTGATCGTTCGGCGAGCCCCCGGGCTCGCCGAACGTGACGCCCTTCACCGCGACGTGATCGTCTTCGATCGTGAGATCGATAATGGCCCGGCTGCCGACCGTACAGCAGCTCGATTGACTGCGCGTCACCGTGCCGACGGCCTGCATCTTGCCGTAATCGGCGACAATGTCGGGCGACAGGGCGAGACCATCCGGCAAGCGCGACCGCAACGTCTCGAGCCAGCTACGGTCATCGATATCCTCGAGCGCGTCGGTCGTCAGGCGGTAAAGCGCGGACCCGTCGCTTTCGCCGGTTCCATTGCTGGCGATTGTCAGCAATGTGCCAAACGGCGACGCGGTCGCTTGCGGAGCGCTCAGGCTCGCATCCTTGCTCGTCGTCACGGCAATCGGCAGCCAAGCATCCGGTTGGTCTTGCGTTGCGGCGAAAATGACGACGGCGTTCTGCATGGCAGGCTGCAAATAAGCTTGTAGCTGATAGTGCAGCGATGGAACGCCTTCGATCGCCGCGAAAGCGGCGACCGAGCAGCTCCCGTTACCCGGATAGATCGGCAGTGCAAGACAGGAGGCTGCGAGCGTCGCGCCCGGTACGTTATGTCGTAGCTTGCGCCAGAGTTGCGTTATGCGACGCAGCGTGTCCTCGCGCTTGCGATAGGTGTCGACGATCTCGCCATTGTTGATCGCCGCATCATGCTGCGCGAACCAATTATAGGGCAGGATCTCGGCGGCGAACCACGCGCTCTCTTCCGCGCGCAAAGAAGCGCGGTCGAGGCTGGCGCTCAGCGCCGTATCATAGAGTTCGTTTTCTTCGACATCGGCGGCCCGCAGTACGGGATCGCCGCAGATCAGACGCGCGAGCGGCGATGTCGGTTTCTGGCAATCGAACGTCTCGGCTTCGGCCAGGGGCGCGCCGACGAACACGAGCAGGCTCATAAAGATCGTCGCGAACCACGCTTTCATGCGCCGAGCATAGGCCGGCGAAACTTGGTAAAGCTAGGACCGGACAGGAGCCGAGCGTGGCAAGCGAGAAGAAGCGTCTGGATGTGCTGCTGGTCGAACGCCGTCTCGCCGAGACGCGCGCCAAGGCGCAAGCGCTGATCCTCGCCGGCGCGGTCTTCAGCGGCGAGAAAAAGCTCGACAAGGCGGGCACCGCATATCCGGAGGACACGCCGCTCGAGGTCAAATCGCGCGATCATCCCTGGGTCTCGCGCGGCGGCGTCAAGCTCGCTCATGCGCTCGACCATTTCGCCATCGATGTGACCGGCTTCGTCGCGCTCGATATAGGCGCCTCCACGGGCGGCTTTACCGATGTCCTGCTTCAGAAAGGCGCGGCCCGTGTCTATGCCGTCGACGTCGGTCACGGCCAGCTCGCCTGGAAGCTGCGGCAAGATCCGCGTGTCGCCGTCCTGGAGCGCGTCAATGCCCGCTATCTCACTGCCGAGCAAGTGCCCGAGCCGCCGGATATCGTCGTTTGCGACGCCAGCTTCATCGGTCTCGAGACTGTCTTGCCCGCGGCGCTCGGCTCGGCGAAGCCGCGGGCGAGCGTCATAGCGCTGATCAAACCGCAGTTCGAGGTCGGACCGGAGCGGGTCGGAAAAGGCGGCGTGGTGCGCGATCCGGCGCTTCACCGGGAAGTGTGCGAGCGAATCGCGGCTTGGTTAACCAGCCGCGGCTGGGAAGTGGTCGGGATCGTCGAAAGTCCGATCCGGGGCCCGGAGGGCAATGTCGAATTCCTGGTCTATGCCCGGTGCGGTTGACGCGCGGCGGCGGGAGGAATAGCGTCTTGCCTATGAAACCAAGGGATGGAGCGCCATATGGCCCGCATTCGTCACATTGCGATTTTTTCGGACGATCCCGCCAATCTCGCCGAATTCTATGCCGATGTCTTCGGCATGAAGGTCAACGGCAAGAGCAATCAGGGCGCGGTCTGGATGACAGACGGCTATATGGATATTGCGCTGCTGCCGCGCCGCAATGAACTGGCGCCGGAGGGGCTCCATCATTTCGGCATCACCGTCGATGTCGAGGAGAAGGAGCACGTCTACAACCGTCTCAAAGAGCGCGGGCACAAGTTGATGACGCCGCCGCCCGGCCGCCCCTATGTCGAGGACGCGGTAAAGGATGCCGACGGCAACAAATTCGATATTTCGACCTCGCAGGTGAAGGCCGACGGCAAGACCGTCGAGCTGAAGGACAAGCAGCGGGTGAAGGAGCTGGAGCAGGCCTGATCGGCCTTCTCGCGCGATCAAAGAAAAGCCGAGCGCGAGCCCGGCTTTTTTATCGGCGCGTCGACAGCTTTATTCGGCGGCGGACGCGACTTTGAGGATTGCCGGCGCTTCGCCCTCGAGCTGACGGTAGCTCTTCACATAGAGCCGGCCCAGCAGGATCGAGGTGCCGATCAGCACGACATAGGGCAGCGTCAGCCCATACAGTACCCATTGCAGCGGGATATGGGCCGAGAAGAGATTGCCGACGATGATCGGTCCGATGATCGAGGACACGCGGCCGAGCGCTGAGGCCCAGCCGATGCCGTTGCTCCGCATCCGCGTCGGATAGAACAATGCGACCGTGCCGTTGAGCGAGGTGTGCGTGCCCGAGCAGAAGGAATGCGCAACGATCGCTGCCGCCATGATCGCGAGCTGCGGCACGCCCGGCGTGCCAAGCGTGATGATCGCGGCGATGGCGACGATGGCGGAGACGACGCTCGCCATCGGTCCGATTTTGTCGAGCGGCCGCATCAGGCAAATCGCGACAAGGATGCCGCCGGCGTTCGCATAGGAGACGGTGGTGAGGGAATCGTATGGCGAGAGGCCGACATCCTGCAGCACCACCGCCATCCAGTTGGCGAGTGTGATGTAAGTGAGACCCTCCACGAAATACGCGGTCCAAAGCAGGATCGTCGCGATCCGTTCCTTACCCTTGAAGAGTTCTGCGACCATCAGGCCTTTCGGCTTTCCTTCGCGTTTAACGACGAAGCGCGTTTCCGGCCCAAAAACACGCTGCGGCGCGAAGCCTTGCGCCCGCCGCCGCAACTGAGGCGAGTCCGGCTTGTGCAGTGCCAGGAACTGCAGCGATTCCGGCAGGATGAAGATCAGCGCGGCGCTCAGCAGCACGCCGCTGATGCCGGCCGTGTAGAACACAACCTGCCAGCCGAAGCTTGGGATGAGATGGGCGCCGACCTGGCCGACCATCGCGCCGCCGAGCGGAAAGCCGAACAACGCCAGCATGGCGAAACTCGCGCGATAATTCTTCGGCGCGGATTCGGCGAGCAACGCCAGCGTGGTCGGCATCACGCCGCCGAGGCCGATGCCGACGAGGAAGCGGAGATAGAGGATTTGGTCGAGCGACGTCGCCTGGGTAATGAGCAGCGAGGGCACACCATAGACGATGCATGACCAGATCGAGCCGGCCTTGCGGCCCCAGCGGTCGCCGACATAGCCGAAAATCCAGCAGCCGACGAGAATGCCGGCATAGCTCGCGCCGAAGATCGTGCCCATGGCCGCCTTCTCGCCATGAAAGGCCTTGAGCAGCGACGGCGCGGCGACCCCCGCCGTGCTCATGTCGAAACCATCGATGAACAGCATCAAGGCGCTGAGCAACAGGATTGCTATATGTTGTTTGCCGAGCCTGGCATTTCCGACCAACTCGGCAACATCGACATCCGCCACACCGCTGCTCATCCGTTTCCTCCGGTTCGCGGGCGCCCATGGCGCGCCGGTTTTCATGAGACTAGTATCGCTCAGGATAGCAGGAGGCAACGATGGCTGAGAACCCGCCGCAAGTCACACCTTATGGGGGGCCGATCGAACTCGGCATGGTGTTCGATTTCGAGCCCGGCAAGAGACACGCGTATGAGCGGCTCACGATCACCAAACGGCAGGGAAAGCATATCTGGGCCTATGGCCGCAGCGGCGAGACCTATCACGACGAAGACGATTTCCGCAAAGTCGTGGTCTACGTCGCGGACAAGCCGGTCATCAAGTCGAAGCCAGTGCCTGTGCCGCTCGGCGGCCGCTACGAGGGGCCGATCGAGCCAGGCATGGTGTTCGATTACGAGCCCGGCAAGAAACACGCTTACGAACGGCTGACCATCAGCAAGCGCCAGGGCGGCGATATCTGGGCGCGCGGCCGCGGCGGCGAGAGCTTCCACCGCGAGGTCGAATTCCGGGACTGCGTCGCGTTCGTGCCGCCGGAGAAGCGGTAGATTTCTCTTTGCCTTCCCCTTTTGTCGTCATGGCCGGGCTCGTCCCGGCCATCCACGCGTTGTCTCGAAGACGTGGATGCCCGGAACAAGTCCGGGCATGACGTGAAATACTTTTGTCGTCATTGCGCGCGAAGCGACGCAATCCCGGGCGACGGCGAACTCTCTGGATTGCTTCGTCGCTTCGCTCCTCGTAATGACGAAGTAAGGCCGGAGCCGGTTACCCCGTCTCGAGTGGCGTAGGGAGGGGCGCTAGGGCTGGACGAGGGCGATCCGGAACCTTTGGCTATCGCGGTTTGGACGCTCGCCCCCATTGCGAACGCGCCGGCGCCCAACACGAGAGCCCCGCGCGTCACACCGACAGTGCAGTCACGGAAACTACCGCGTCTCGAGTGGCGGCATGGTCAGCGCGCCGGGCGGGGCGAGGGTGAGCGCCGCGCGCTGCAGCCCAAGCCGCGCCATCGCGATCCAGCGCAGCGGCACCAGCGTGTCGGCATCATTATCGTCGCTGTCTCCCGTGAAGCGCGAGACGATCGCGTCGATCCCGGTCTTCGGCGGCGGGTAGAGCTTCAACGTCACGTCCTCGTTCGCGGCGATGCCAGCGCTTTGCTTGGCAAGATCGAGCGCGGTGCGGAAGCCGCCGAGCGTGTCGACGAGCTTGTTCTTCAACGCGTCGCTGCCGCTCCAGACGCGGCCTTTGGCGACGGCTTCGACCGCCGCGTCGTCGAGCTTGCGGCCCTGCGCGACGCGGTGCTTGAAGCCGTTATAGATGTCGTCGATCACGGCATTGAGACGATCGTGCTCGCTCGGCGAGAAGTCCTTGAAAATGCTGAACATGCCGGCATTGGCGCCGGTATCGAGCGCATCGGAGGTGACGCCAAGCTTTTGCATTAAGCCGCTGACCACCGGCTTGCCGGCAACGACGCCGATCGACCCAGTCAAAGTCGCAGGCTCCGCGACGATCTTGTCTGCGGGGGCGGCGATGTAATAGCCGCCGGAGCCGGCGACATCGCCCATGCTGACGATGATAGGCTTGCCGGCATTGTGCGCGCGATTGACGGCTGCCCAAATCGTCTCGGCCGCCGTGGCCGAGCCGCCCGGGCTGTCGATGCGGAAAAGAATGGCGCGCACATTCTTATCCTCTTGCGCGAGGCGGAAAGCGCGCACCAACGTGTCCGTACCGGATTGGCTGCTGGTAAGCGCATTACCGCCATCGCCGCCGCCGCGCGATAGCATGCCGGTCGCGTAGATCAGCGCGATGGTCGGGCCGCTCTCATGTGCATCGCCAACCTGATCGCGATACTTCTCGAGCGAGAGGAGCTTCGGCGCGGCGCCGAAAGAGGTGATGGCATCGGTCCGGTCGCCGACATGGTCGACGAGATGCGCCGTCATCGCTTCATCGGTCAGAAGCGGCGCGCGATCGATCACCTCTTTCAATGTTGCCGGGTCGATCTTCCGGTCCCTGGCGATGTCGGTGACCATCTGCGCGTTGATCGAATCGAGCAGCGCCTGCAGCTCCTCGCGCTCGGCGCCGGTCATCTGCTTCTCGGTGAACATATTCGCGGCGTCTTTATATTCCTCGCGATGCTCGACGCTGGGCGTGACGCCGAGCATGTCCAGCGTGCCGCGCAGGTAAGGCATTTCGATGCGCAATCCGACGAGGCCGAGCGTGCCCATGGGCTGCAGCCAGATCTCATTGAAGGCGGCGGCGAGGTAATAGCTATGCGTGCCGGAGCCAAGCTCGCCGAAAGTGTCGCTATAGGCGACAGCGCGCTTGCCTTTCGCGCGGAACGCCGCGATCCCCTCACGCAGTTCTTCAACCTCGGCGAGGCCCATGTCGCTATCGCCGATGCGGGCGACGAGCCCCGTGACGCGCGAATCACTGCCCGCGCGCTCGATCGTATCGAGCGCCTCGATCAAGCTCAGGCGATTGGGATGAAGCAAGCGTTCGACGCCGCTGTCAGGCGGCTGGTCGGGCAGCGCTTGCGTCAGATCGATTGTGAGGACGGTGCGATCGCCGATATGCGGGCCGCGCGACGACGCGACGGCGAAGAGAGCGATGCTGCCCGCAATGCCAAGGAAAACGACTACGCCGAGGATCGCAAAGAAGCTGACGATAACGCGCCACAGCGTCCGCATCGGCTCAGCCGGTCTGCGCGCGGTGGCGCAGCATGTGATCGGCGAGGACTGCGGCCATCATCGCTTCGCCAACCGGCACGGCGCGGATGCCGACGCAGGGATCGTGGCGGCCCTTGGTCTGGACCTCGATCTCTTTGCCATGCGCATCGACGCTTCTCTTCGGCAAGAGGATCGAGCTTGTCGGCTTCACCGCGAAACGCACGACGATGTCCTGTCCGGTCGAGATGCCTCCCAGAATGCCGCCGGCGTTGTTCGAGAGGAACTCGACCTTGCCGTCCTTCATGCGCATCTCATCGGCGTTCTCGGAACCGGTGAGCGCGGCGGCCGCGAGGCCGGCGCCGATCTCGACCGCTTTCACCGCGTTGATGCCCATCATCGCGCTCGCGAGCTCGGCATCGAGCTTGCCGTAGATCGGATCGCCCCAGCCGACGGGCACGCCCTCGGCGACGATCTCGATCACCGCGCCGACGGAATTGCCGGCTTTGCGAACGCCGTCGAGGAAGCCTTCCCATTGCTGCGCCATCTGGCGATTGGGGCACCAGAAGGGATTGTCTTCGACGGCGCTCCAATCCCATGTCGCGCGATCGATCTTATGCGGTCCCATCT
Organism: Allostellaceae bacterium; assembly: GCA_036490955.1. Classification (GTDB taxonomy): domain Bacteria; phylum Pseudomonadota; class Alphaproteobacteria; order ATCC43930; family CGMCC-115725; genus CAIKMD01. The sequence goes on from DASXCX010000015.1 coordinate 9,093, forward strand.
GGATCAAGGCGCCGCGAATACGGATGTTGTCGCCAAGGATTTTGCGCCCGATCGCGCCCGCGGCGACACGCATCGCGGTCTCGCGTGCCGAGGAGCGGCCGCCGCCGCGATAATCGCGGATGCCATACTTGGCCCAGTAGGTGTAGTCGGCGTGGCCGGGACGGAAGCTGTCTTTGATCGCTTCGTAGTCGCGTGAGCGTTGGTCCTCGTTTTCGATCAGAAGACCGATCGGTGTGCCGGTGGTCTTGCCCTCGAATACGCCGGATAGGATCTTCACTTGGTCAGGCTCTTGCCGCTGCGTTGTGAAGCGGTTCTGGCCCGGGCGGCGCTTGTCGAGATATTGCTGGATATCGGGCTCGCTGAGCGGGATTAGCGGCGGCACGCCGTCGACGACACAGCCGATCGCCGGCCCATGGCTCTCGCCCCAGCTCGTGTAGCGGAAGATCGTGCCGAAGCTGTTGCCGGCCACGGCGGCGCCTAGACGACCGAGATATCGGGCGCGTCGACCGCTTTCATGCCGACGACGTGATAGCCGCAATCGACGTGATGGACCTCGCCCGTGACGCCCGCGCTCAACGGGCTCAGCAGGTACAGCCCAGCGCCGCCGATCTCTTTCAGATCGACATTGCGCTTCAGCGGCGAGTTGTACTGGTTCCATTTGAGGATGTAGCGAAAATCGCCGATGCCGGAGGCCGCGAGCGTCTTGATCGGCCCGGCCGAGATAGCGTTGATACGAATGCCCTGGCCGCCGAGATCGACGGAGAGATAGCGCACGCTGGCTTCGAGCGCCGCCTTGCACACGCCCATAACATTGTAATGGGGCATTACCCGCTCGGCGCCGAAATAGCTCAAGGTCACGGCGCTGCCGCCTTCGGTCATCAGCGCCGAGGCGCGGCGCACCGCGTCAGTGAAGGAGAAGCAGGAAATATCCATGCTGCGCAGGAAATTCGCGCGGGTCGTGTCGACGTATTTGCCCTTGAGCTCGCTCGGATCGGAGAAGGCGATCGCGTGGACGAGGAAATCGAGCCGGCCCCAGCGCTCTTTCAGCGCTGCGAACGCATTATCGAGGCTCGGCTCGTTGGTGACGTCGCAATCGAGCACGATGTCGCTGCCGACGCTTTCGGCGAGCGGCTTCACGCGCTTGCCAAACGCGTCACCCTGATGGGTGAAGGCAAGCTCGGCCCCCTGCGCATGAACGGCTTGCGCGATCGCCCAGGCGATCGAACGGTCGTTGGCGACGCCCATAATGAGGCCCCGCTTGCCCGCCATGAGGGGCTTATTCTCGGTCATGCACCCATCGCTACGTGAAAGTGAACTTGTCCGCGCATCCTACACGGAAGGCGGTAGCGCGGGAAGGCAGGGCCACTGCGCGAATTGCAGCGGCGCCTTGCTTATTCGGAGATCGGCTTGCCGATCATTTCCCAACGCGTGCCGTTGTAGCGTTTCATCTGCGTGACCGTCATCGGGAAAAGCTGATCCGGCGTCGTGCTGAGAGTGATACCCGGCAGATAGATCGGGAAGCTCCAGTGATCCATGTTCTTGACGATCTTCATGATGTTATCGCGGGTCAGATCGTCACCGGCGCGACGCAGCACTTCGGCCATGGCCTGCGCCGCCGTATAGCCGCCGGCCGAGGAGCGATCGCTCGCGCGGTCGGATTCGGGCACGTATTTCTCGATCAGCGCGATGTAATCCTTGACGCCCTGATCGTCGGCCCAGGCGGGATCGGTCGTATCCTTCACCGTGTCGGTCGAGAGCAAGCCTTTCAGCTTGTCGTTGCCGACCGCGCCGAGCACGCTCATGGCGCTCGACACATAGGGAACGAAGATCATGGCATCGGGCCCGGCCTGATCCCGCGCAACCGAGATCGCCTGCGCCGCGGCGCGGCTTTGCGCAAAGAGCACGAAGGTGTCGGCGCCGGCGCTCTTTAGCGAGATGATCTGTGAGGTGACGGTCGGATCGGTCACGGCGTAGCTCGCCTTGCCGACCACCATGCCTTTGTACTTCTCGCCGAGCGCGGCCATGAAGCCGGTGATGTGATCGCTCCCGAAATCGTCATCCTGATAGAAGATGCCGATCTTCGCGTTCGGCCGTTCCTGCAGAATGTATTTCGCCCAGACCAAGCCTTCGAAGCCATAGCTCGATCCGGTCGCGACGGTATAGGGATATTTTTTCGGATCGACCAGGCTGTTCGAGCCGGTCAGCACGAAGAGCTGCGGGATCTTGCGGCTATTGAGATAGGGCTCGACCGCGATCTGTGTCGGCGTGCCTTCGGAGCCAAACATGAGCAGGACTTTATCCTGCTCAACCAAGCGCCGTGTTAGTTCGACCGTCTTCGGCGGCTGATAACCGTCATCGAGGCTGACGAAATCGATCTTGCGTCCGTTGATCCCGCCCTTCTGGTCGTTGAGATAGTCGAAATAGGCCTTCATCTGCCGTACCTGGGGCGCGGTGACGGAAACGGGGCCGGAGTAGGGGAAGGTGTTGCCGATCTTGATCGTGGTATCGGTCGCGCCGGGATCGTATTTGCCGCCGGCGAAAGCCGTCGAGCCGGCAACCATCGTCGAGGCAAGCGCCATCGCTGCCGCAAACAAGGCGTGCTTCATCGTTGTCCTCCCTGGGTGGATCGTTGTCAGCGTTTTTACGCTTATTCAGCTGCTTCGGTCGCACCCCGGTTACCCACCGAGGCGAGCTGGTGATGATAGACTTCCGGCCACGGCCGCGAGGTGGGCGCGGTGAAATATCCGCCACGCTGGCGGCCGTAAGCATTCGGCGTTGTGCAGCCAGGCGGTAGCTCGCTTTTTTCCGCGAGATCCTTCGCCGCCTGGAGGATGCGGCGGCGCGTCACCATGATCATGCGGTCACTGATCGCGAGATTCTCGAAGCTATGGTCGCTCATCTCGCCCATGCTCTCGGTGACAGCCTGATCCTGGATGTGGATGTGGCCGATACCGGTGAAGCTCGTTTTGCGCTGCAGGGCGCGATCGATGAGATAATCGTTGCTCTGGTTCTGCACCGAGCGCCAGCGGCCGAGCCAGTCGGTCGTGTTCGGCAGCATCTCGATCTGGTCGCGGGTCGAGCCGTTGCCTTCCTTGGGGCCGATCATGATGAACATCATATGCGTGTCGTCGAGCGGCACCCAGGCGCGGGCGATGCGGTAATGCTCGAATTGGATGAAAGGAGCGAGCGTCCAGCACGGAAACATGAAATGCGCGACGCGCCAATAGGTGTTGCCTTCATCGGCGGGGCGATAGGCGCCGTAGATCGTGCCAAGCTCGGTGTTGTCGGTCATGTAATCGGGGTCGCGGTGCAACGCGCCGAAGCGGTTCTGATCGGTCGGTCTGAAATTGCTCGGCCCCATCGAGCCGAAATGCAGAAAATTTAGATGCGACGTGTCGATATCGCCTTCGAGGCCTTGCAGCCAATTGCAGTTGCGCACAATGAAGGTGATCTCGGCGTCTTCCGCCGGGATATGTGTCGCGGCAATGTCGGGTAGATCGGGGACCTGTGCGGCGTTGCCCATATAGACATAGACGATGCCGTTGCGCTCGCGTGCCTTATAAGCTTTCGCATGGACACGATCGCGAAATTGCTTGGTCGGCGGCAGGTTAGGCTGGTCGAGGCAATTGCCCTCAACGTCGAACTTCCAGCCGTGATAGACGCAGCGAATGCCGCCATCCTCGTTGCGGCCGAGGAAGAGCGAGGCGCAGCGATGCGGGCAGCGATGATCCATCACACCGACACGGCCGGCGCTGTCGCGGAAGGCGAGAAGTTTCTCGCCGAGGAGCATGAAGCGAACGGGATCGCCATCGGCGACCAGCTCGCTTGATTTGAGTGCCGGCAGCCAATAGTGGCGCATCAGATTGCCCATCGGCGTGCCGGGACCAACCCGGGTCAGGATCTCGGAATCTGGCATTGATGTCATGGCGGCGGCTCCCCAGTGGTCTCGGCGGCGGTGCCGCTCGAGACGGCCCCGCTCTGGTCTGATGTCAGTCTAAAGCGTCGCTGTGGTGGACGTCTAGCGCGACGCAATTACATAAAAAGTTATATAATATGTGGTCCCGAGAGGGCAATCCTGCTCGTTCCCTTCGCTCATCCGTCTCTTCCGCCAGACCGTCGCTCGATAGCCTGGAAACGCCGGCGCGGGCGGCTTGGCGCTAACGATGCCCCAGCCTACCGGGTGTGCGGGCTGCGCTGGGTTGGGACGGTGCATAAGCGAGAAAGTCGAAGCGGCGAGGGCTTACTCGGTCCCCATCTTGCCGCGGACCTCATAGGCATGGCCCTGGGACCAGCGCTCGAGGAATTTAACCAATTCAGGGTCCGGCGGGTCGGGCAAGGTGACGCGCAGCTTCACGAGCTGATCGCCGCTGGTGCCGTTAGCCGTGATGCCCTTTCCCTTGAGGCGCAGGGTCGCGCCGGAATTGGAGCCGCGTGGCACTTTCAGCGCCACGGCCCCATGGATCGTGGGTACGGTGATGGTCGCGCCGAGGACCGCTTCGACCAGGGTCACCGGGATATCGACATGGATGTCTTTATCTTTCCGGGTAAAGAGCGGATGCGGCTCGGTCTCGATCTCGAGATAGATCTCGCCGGCTTTCGCATCTTTGAGGCGTAGCTTTTGCCCGGCTTCGATCCCAGCCGGGATCGAGATGTCGATATTCCGCCCGTCGGAGAAAGTGACCCGGTGCTTGCCGCCGCGCGCGGCCTCGAGAAATCCGATCTTGATCTTCTGCGCCGGCGGATCGGCCGAGGCGGCGCCCTTGCGGCCGCGGCCGAGGAATTCGGCAATAATATCGTCGAGGCCGGCACCGAAACCCCCGCCGCCTCCCGCCGCATTTGCCCCGGCGTGCGCGCGCCCGTGAGCACCCGCGCCGGCAAAGCCACCGCCAAACGGGCTCGCGCCGCCGGCGAAGGGATCGCTGCCCGAATGGCGGAAGCGCATCTTCTCGGCGCCATCGGGGCCGATCTCGCCGCGGTCATAGCGCGCGCGTTTATGCGCGTCGCTCAGGAAATCATAAGCGGCGGTGATTTCCTTGAATTGCGCCTCGATCGACTTTTTGCCGGGATTGAGATCGGGGTGAAGCTTCTTCGCGAGCTTGCGGTAAGCGCGCTTGATATCGTCGTCCGAGGCGTCGCGCCCGACGCCGAGCACAGTGTAAGGGTCTCGCATTTGTCACATTTTGCCTGGAACGCGGCATTGCAGCAACGGCCGAAGGTTTGAATCGTTGCGGAGCCTGCATTATTCTGCCCGAAAATGAGTGTCGAGTCTCTTGAAGCGCCGTTTGAGCATTTCGCGCGCTGGTTCGCCGAGGCCAAGGCGAAAGAGCCCACCCTTCCCGAGGCGATGAGCGTTGCGACGGCGACTCCGGACGGGGTGCCGTCGACGCGACTCGTCCTCCTCAAGGGTTATGACCGGCGCGGCTTCGTCTTTTATACGAATATCGAAAGCCGCAAGGGCGAGGAGATCGCCGCCAATCCGCGCGTCGCGTTGTGCTTCCACTGGAAATCGCTGCTACGCCAGGTTCGGATCGAGGGGCGGACGGAACTCGTCAGCGATGCCGAGGCCGACGCCTATTTCGCGTCGCGGCCGCGCGGCGCACAGACCGGCGCCTGGGCATCGGCGCAGTCGCGGCCTTATGGCGAGCGCGCCGCGCTCGAGAAGCTCGATCGCGAGGCGGATGCGCGATTTGCCGGTGCGCCGGTGCCGCGCCCGTCCTATTGGACAGGTTACCGTGTCGTACCGCAGTATTTCGAATTCTGGGAGGATCGTCCGTTTCGTCTCCATGATCGCTTCGTCTATCGCCGCGACGGCGGCGCGGGCGGGGGGTGGCGCACCGAAAGGCTGTTTCCATGACCCAGTTGCCGAGCAGTGACCGCAAGACCTTGCTCCTCACCGGTGCCAGTCGCGGCATCGGGCATGCGACGGTGCGGCGTTTCTCCGAAGCCGGCTGGCAGATCATCACGACCTCGCGCGAGGCGGTGCCGGCCGAATGCAAGCGCGATCCGAACTGGACGCACCACATTCCGGCCGATCTTGCCGATGTGAAACAAGTCGATCGTTTCCTCGCCGAGGTACACGAACTGCTCGGCGGCGGCGTGCTCGACGCGCTGGTCAACAATGCCGGCGTTTCGCCAAAAGCGTCGACGCATGAGCGGCTCGGCGTGCTCAACGGTGACGTCGCCGATTGGCATGAAGTATTCCAGCTCAATTTTTTCACGCCGCTGCGCCTTGTGCGCGGGCTGATCGATCCGCTGACGCGCGCCAGCGGATCGATCGTTAATGTCACGTCGATCGCGGGGCACGCGGTGCATCCTTTTGCCGGCTCCGCCTATTCGACCTCGAAAGCGGCGCTCTCCGATCTCACACGCGAGATGGCGGCAGAGCTCGCGCAGCGCGGTGTTCGCGTCAATGCAGTGGCCCCGGGCGAAATCGAGACCGCGATGCTGTCGCCCGAGACCGAGACGCTGGTGCCGCGCATCCCGCAGCGCCGGCTCGGCAAGCCCGAAGAAGTCGCTGCGACGATCTTCTATCTGTGCTCGCCGGACTCGTCCTATGTGACGGGTACCGAGATATTCATCACCGGCGGCCAGCACCTCTTCTAGGCCCGAGCCACTCCTCAGGGATGCTTCGCCCAGCTCAGCCGATTGAAGAGGAAGCCTTCTAGCTTCAGGTGGTTCTGATCGAACACGATGTCCTTGCGCGCAACGAGAATCGCCGGAAGTTCTACCAGCGGCATGGCGTCGCGCTCGTCCGTCACGCGATCGAAGATCTTCGTGTAAATCTGTTCCCGCTTTGCCATATCGAGCTCGTGCGCCGCCTGGTCGGTCCATTGCCCGAGCTGCGGATCACCGATGTAGTTGCGCGAGCTCGGCGCGAAGAGGAATTGCGTGGTCGTGTCGACATCGGGTGCGCCGCCGCCATTATCCCAAACCGTTACCTGGGTCTGTGCCTTCCCTTCGCCGCGTGCCGTTTGAAACACGTTGGCGGTCGAATTGGCGACGCTCGCGCGAACGCCGATCTTGCGTAGGTCACCGGCGACCGCTTCGGCGATCACCCGCGACTGTCCCCAGGTGAGCAGCTGGAGATCGAAGCCATCGGCCAAGCCGGCTGCGGCCAGCAGTTGCTTGGCATGCGCCAAATTGTAGGCGACAGGCTTTTCCGACCAGACGCAGCCGGCATGCTCGAAACGGCACATCGCCTCCATCCGCGGCTGCGCCGCTATTTCCGGCGGCAGCAGCGCCGTGCGCATCCCGTCGACATCGATCGCGGAGAGCAGCGCTTCGCGCACGCGCCTGTCCTTGAAGACGTGGATGCCTGTGCGATCTGCCGTATCGAAAAGGATATAGGAGAAAGCGATCGTCGGCGTGACCACAACCTTGTAGTCGGTGTTCTGCGCTGCAACGGCTTTCGCCTGATCGTAATCGACGTTAAAGATAAGATCGAGATCGCCGACCAAGATCTTCGCGAGCCGGGTCTGCTCGTCGGGGATGGTCGTTATCTCGAACCGGCCGATCTTGCCAACGGGTTCGTAGCCGCCCCAGTTGTAATAGGGGTTCTTGACGAGGACCATGCGGCCAGTCGCGGGATCGAAAGAGTCGACCTTGTAAGGACCGGTGCCGACCGGATGAAGGCCGAACGTCGTCGGGTCTGCGAGCGCCTCGTGGATGTGTTTTGACAGAATCGGCGGCCCGCCCCATAGCCGCGCCAGCATGATCGCGCTCGATTCCTTCCCACGAATCCGCACCGCGTAGTCGTCGATCTTTTCGACGCTGGCGATCCAGCCGAAGCGCGCGTCCTTAAATAGGAAATTGTGCTTCGGATCCATCGCGTACTGGAAGGTATAAATAACGTCATCGGCGGTCAGGTCGACGCCATCCGAGAATTTAACCCCGTGCCGGAGTTTGATCTCCAGCGTCTTGTCGTCGATCTGCGTCCAGGATTCCGCAAGCTGGCTGCGATAGGTCTTGGTTTTCACATCGTAGCCGACGAGCACATCGAAGACGGCGCGATCCATGAGGCCGGCCTGAGGGTTTGGATCCTGGATCGCATCGATGAGGCGGATCGGCTGATCGACCGCGAGGCGCAGTGTGTCGTTCGCCTCGTCGGCCGTTACTGGGCCGGCTCCCAGTGCGAATGTCAGTCCAATCAGCGCCGCGATAAGTCCTCGCATCAAGCCACGGATCATGACGAGTCTCCCCATATTGTTGTTCGTTCGTATGCTCGTTAATGCCGATACCAACTTCGCTTTGCGTCGATGCATCGACCAGCTTTGGAGGCACATGCTGGCGCCCTACACCAGCCGCTTGCCTTCTGCGATCATGATTTCACGCAGCCACATATGACCGCGATCCTGCTCGAAACGCCGGTGCCACGCGAGACAGGCATTGTGTGCGGGCAAAGAAACCGGGGCTTCGGCCAGGACAAGGCCGAGTTCGGGCGCCAGCTTGCGCGCCAGGCGCTCGGCAACGCAGGCGATCATGTCGGTGCCTGGGATCAAGTAGGGTGCGACCATGAAGTGCGGAGCCGTCAGCGCAACACGGCGCCGCTTGCCGATTTTGGCGAGCGCGATATCGACGCGACTTTGCGCATTCGCCGACGGGCGTAGCGACAGGTGCGGATAGGCCAGGAAGTCCTTCAACGACACTTTGCCCGATTTAAATGCCGGGTGTCCCCGACGCGCCACCGCGATCAGGCGTTCGCGGAACAGCGGCTGGAAGTGCAGTTCTTTGGGTGGTGCCTTCGGCACCAGCCCGACCGAGGCTTCGACGGCGCCGTCCAGCACCAGTTCGATCCCGGCGAAATGCGCGGTCGATAAGATGTCTATGTCGATACCGGGTGTTCCGGCGACGCGCGGCGCTATGTTCGGCAGCAGGTAGAAGGCAGCGTCTTCCGCAAAGGCGACGCGGAAGCGGCGTGCATCGCGTTCCGCGTCGAAGCGATCGACCTTGCCCAGCACGCCATCGATCGCGGCTAGTGCATCGCGCACCTTGCCATGGGCCTCCAAGGCCCTGGGCGTGGGGCTCATGCCGGCGCCGCTGCGCACCAGCAGCCGGTCGGAAAAAAGGTCGCGCAAACGCGAGAGCGCATTCGACATGGCGGGCTGAGACAGGCCGATGGCGCGTGCCGCGCGCGTGACGTTGCGATGCTCCATCAGTGCGTTGAAGGCAACCAGCAGATTGAGATCGACGCCGCTAATGTTCATGACGAGGACGCCTTCAAATTATTCACTCAATCAATGATCGATATATTAATTATCCATTTCTCGGATAATGCGCCGCTTGCTACCGTTCCGCAATCGCCAAGGGCTGCCACGTATCGACGGATACTCCGAACCATTGTCGCGGAAGGAACGCACGCTATGAGCCGATTCATCATCCAACCTCACGGCCGGCTGCAAGAGGTGATCGCTCACGAGAAGGGCTTCTTCACCGAGGAGGGGCTGGATTACGAGATCAAAGGCGGCGATGGTGCTCCGACGAAGAAGATCGATGCGATTGGCAAACTCGCCGAGATTAAATCCGGTGCCTATCAGTCCTATGAGAGCGGCAAAGGCAGCAAGGGCCAGAAGTCCGACATCTCGTGCGCCTGCCATTGGACGGTGAACAACGCCGCCGCCAATAATATCGGCACCATGTATGGCAAAGCCTACGTGGTGACGCCGGGCGGCATCATGGTGCCCAAGGATTCGCCGATCCGCCGGCCTGAAGATCTCAAGGGCAAGGAAATTGCGGTCGGCTATCAGTCGGGCAGCCATTATACGACGATCCAGGCGCTCGAAGCTTTTTTGAAGCCGGAAGATATCAAGCTTAAATTCGTCGGCACGCCGTGGCAGCGCGTCGATGTGGGTGTCGACGGCGATCTGCCCGCGACCAGCCTGTGGGGTCTGACGTATCTCGTCGGTGAGCAACTCGGCCTGCGCAAGGTCGCCGACTGCACGTTTATGATCACCTTCATGTTCCCAGCCGGCGTGGCGCTCGACGACGTCGAGAAATACATGCGCGGCATGAAGAAGGCGCAGATGGAGCTCGACTTGCGGCCGGAGAAGTACAAGCACCACTACGCGGACATGATCCCCGAGCGCTACCGCGACGAGGTGGACGTGCGCAACTTCGCACCGGGCGAGCGCATCGTGTTCCTGCCCTACACGCAGCAGGCTTTCAAGGACACCCAGGACTGGATCCACGAACGCGGCATCTTCGACCATGCGCCGGAGCGGGTCGATTACATGACTGCCGTCGCGGCGGAGTAAGTAAACCCAACATAAAAAAGGCCCCCTGACGACCGGTCTGGGGGCCTTTTTGCAAGTTGTCGCTCGGGAAGCGGCACATGTTCTGGTTGCTTGAAAGACGGGCGCCGAGCCATCTATCAGTCAATTGTCAGAGGGTCTGCTTCCTCGCACGGCGCAAGACGCGCGAACCTGTGATGCGAAGTCAGTCTAAGCGACGCGGCGGATCGGCAGCCGCGACCACACATCGCTGAGCGCGGCAACCAGCCGGTCGATATCGGCGTCCGAATGCTGCGGCGTTGGTGTCAGGCGCAACCGCTCCGTGCCATGCGGCACGGTCGGGAAATTGATCGGTTGCACGTAGATCGCGTGGCGATCCATCAACTCGTCGCTGGCTTCCTTGCAGAGCCGCGCATCACCGACCAGCACGGGCACGATGTGGCTCTGTGACGGCATGACCGGCAAGTTCGCCTCTTTCAGCCTGCGCATCAGCGTTGCTGCGCGTTCCTGATGCCGGACGCGCAACTCGCTCGCGCCTTTTACGTGTCGAATGCTCGCGACTGCGCCCGCGCAGATTGCCGGTGGCAGCGAGGTAGTGAAGATGAAGCCCGGCGCGTAGCTGCGGATGAAATCGACGATGTTGAGCGATGTCGCGATGTAGCCGCCGATCAGGCCGAACGCCTTTGCTAACGTGCCCTGGATGATGTCGACCTTGCCCGCGACGCCGTCGCGCTCGGCGATCCCGGCGCCGCTCGCGCCATAAAGTCCGACGGCATGTACCTCGTCGAGATAGGCGAGGGCGCCGTAGCGATGTGCCACATCGCACAACTCGCCGATCGGCGCGATATCGCCATCCATCGAATACACGGATTCGAAAGCGACCAGTTTTGGTCGGCTCGGGTCGATCGCGGCGAGGCGCTTGGCGAGATCGGCGGGATCGTTGTGATTGAAAATCTGCTTCTCGGTGCGGCCGTGGCGGATGCCTTGGATCATCGAGGCGTGGTTGAGCGCGTCGGAGAGCACCACGCAATTCGGCATCTGGCTCGCCAGCGTGGCGAGTGCCGCTTCATTGGCGACGTAACCCGAGGTGAAGATCAAGGCGGCAGGCTTGTTGTGCAGTGATGCAAGCTCCTGCTCGAGCATCACGTGGTAGTGCGTCGTACCCGAGATGTTACGCGTGCCGCCGGCGCCTGCACCCGCTTTGTCGATCGCATCGTGCATCGCCGCGTGAACATCGGGATGCTGACCCATGCCGATATAGTCGTTGGAGCACCAGACCGTGATTTCGCGGTCTGCCGTATGGTCATGAGCCCGCGGGAATGCGCCGGCTTTGCGTTCGAGATCGGCGAAGACCCGGTAACGTCCCTCGGCCCTGAGCGCATCGAGCCTTATTTTGAAAAAAGCTTCGTAATCCATCGCTTAAGCGACTCCCGCCGGCCGCCCCCCGAGCCAACGCTACAATTATAGTCCTAATGGTGCTTGCTGCCAGCCCCGGCTATGGGACCGGTTGTCGCGCCTCGGCTCGTGCGCGCTTAAGCGCTATGATCCGACAAAGCATGACGGGAGGCGACAATGGCGACCCCGATCCTCTTCACGAATATCCGGATTTTCGACGGCACCGGCACGAGCCCCTATCCTGGCGAGGTGCGGATCGAGGGCCAGCGCATCGCCGCGCTAGCGCTGGCCCCCGCACGGCTCGACCGCACCGGCGCGACCCTGGTCGATGGCGCCGGCGCGGTGCTGATGCCCGGTATGGTCGAGGCTCATGCGCATCTTTCCTGGCCCTGCGCCTATGACCGGATCATCCTCGATCGTAACATCCCGCCGGAAGAGCATCTGCTTATCACCGCGCGCAATGCGCGGATCACCCTCGATCACGGTTTCACCAGCGCCTATTCCGCCGGCTCGCTCGGCACGCGCTTCGAGATCGCCTTGCGCGATGAGATCGACGGCGGTTGGCTGCCCGGACCGCGGCTAAAGGCTTCCTCGATCGAGCGCGCGCCGGGCGAGGTCTTCGGCATTCCGCAAACCCACGACGAGGGCCACGGGCGCGGCGCGTCGGCGATGCGCGCCTATATCAAAAGCTGCGCCGAGCTCGGCCTCGATTCCGTAAAACTGTTACTGTCCGGCGACGACAATTTCACGCCGAACGGTTCGCAAGAGCTCGCCTACGACGAGGACGAGGTGGCTGCCGCGGGAGATGAGGCGAAGAGCCAAGGCATCTGGCTTGCCTGTCATGCCCAAGCAGCTTCGGCGGTGAAGCTCGGTCTCAAATACGGCTTTCGTGTTCTGTATCACTGTAGCTACGCCGATGTCGAAGCCCTCGACATGCTCGAGGCGAAGAAATCCGAGATTTTCGTGGCGCCGGCGGTGGGCTTGGCGCATGGCGCGATCCACGCCGATCCGTCTCTCAACCTGCCCGAACCGCTAATCCAGCGCGGCCATAAGATTCTGGCGCTGCAGCGCGCGCTCGTGCCGGAGCTGACGCGCCGCGGCGTGCGCGTGCTGCCGGGTGGCGATTATGGCTTCCCGCACACGCCGATCGGTCGCAATGCGCGCGATCTCCAGTTCTTCGTCGAGGATTTCGGCTTTACGCCGGCCCAGGCGCTAATGGCGGCGACCAAATGGGGCGGCGAGATCATGGGCATGGGCGACAAACTCGGCCTCGTAAAAGAAGGCTATCTCGCCGATCTGCTGCTCGTCGATGGCGATCCGACGGCAGATGTCACGATCATGCAGGACAAGGCCCGCCTCAAAATGATCATGAAGGATGGCGTCTATCACAAGGCGCCGTCGGCGACGCCGTCCTAAGCACTCGCGAGCTGAAGCGACGCCGTCTCGAGCGCATCGCCGAAGCGCGACCAAATCTCGTCGATCTCGGCCTCGCTGATGATCAGCGGTGGGCAAAAGGCGACGATGTCGCCGCCGAGCGGCCGGATGATGAGGCCGTTCTCCTGCGCCGCGTTGGCGATCAGTGCCGCGGCGCCGCGCTGCGGGTCGAACGACGTTTTCGTCGCCTTGTCGCGGACGACTTCGAGCGCACCGAGGAGTCCGACGCCACGCGCCTCGCCGACGAAACGGTGCGACGCGAAGTGCCGCAGTCCCGCCTGGAAACGCTTTGCGACGCGGCGCACATGGCCGATGACGTCGCGCTCCGCGTAGATTTTGAGCGCTTCGAGCGCCACGGCGCAGCACACCGGATGGCCGGAATAGGTGTAGCCATGCGCGAAAGCGCCGAGCTTGTCGCTTTGCGTCAGCATCGCCTGATAGATCGGCTCGGCGATGATCGTCGCCGAGAGCGGCAGATAGGCCGAGGTCACCGCCTTGGCGAGAGTCAGGATGTCGGGCTTTAGCCCAAAGGTCTCGGTGCCGAACATGTTGCCGGTGCGGCCGAAGCCGCAGATGACCTCATCGGCGATAAGCAGCACATCGTGCTTCTTGAGAACGGCTTGCACCTTCTCGAAATAGCTCTTGGGCGGCAGCAGCACGCCGCCCGCGCCCATCACCGGCTCGGCAATGAAAGCGGCGACTGTCTCTGGATCCTCGCGCTGGATCAGCGCATCGAGACTGTCGGCGAGCCGCGTCGCGTAATCCTCCTCGCTCTCGCCCGGCTTGGCGCCGCGATAAAAATGGGGCCCATCCGCGTGGCGGATATTGGCGATCGGCAGATCGAAATCGCGATGATTGGCTGGCAGGCCGGTAAGGCTCGCTGTCGCGACGGTGACGCCGTGATAGCCCTTGGCGCGGCCGATGATCTTCTTCTTGCGATGGCGGCCGAGCGCGTTGTTATAGTACCAGACGATTTTGATCGCGGTGTCGTTGGCCTCGGAGCCGGAATTGTTGAAGAACACCTTCGACATCGGCACCGGCATCAGCGCGATGAGGCGCTCGGCGAGCTCGGCGACCGGCTCATGCGATTTGTTGGCGAAGCCGTGATAGAAGGGCAGGCGCCGCATCTGCTTCGCCGCCGCCTCGACCAGCCGCTCATTGTCGAAGCCGAGCGCCGCGCACCAGAGCCCAGACATCGCCTCGATATAGTCCTTGCCGCTCTCGTCCTTCACATGGACGCCACGCACTTCGACCATAACGAGCGGCCCTTGGCGCTGATGCTGGCGCAGATTGGTGTAGGGATGGAGATGGTTGGCGATGTCGATGCTGGCGATCGAATTGCTACGCGGCATTTCTGGCTCTCTGCTGAAACTCCGGCACTATCGGGCCGGCTGCCGTGCCGGTCAAACGCGTGCGGGCGTTTTTTAGTTGGGCAGCGAGCGCGGCAGTCCGCCGCTCACCGGCAGCGTGGTGCTATCGTTTTCGCTCATGGCGCTTTCTCCAGCACGGTTGCGGTGGCCGCTTCGGGCACGACACGGCGCTGGGCGCGCGGATCGAGCGCATCCTGAAGCCCGTCGCCGAGGAAATTGCAGGCGATCACGGTGACGAAGATCAGCAGCCCGGGATAGAGCGCGAGTTGCGGCGCAAGCTCGATCGTCTCCTGCGCCGTCGTCAGCATATTGCCCCAGCTCGGGATCGGCGGCGCGACACCGAGGCCCAAGAAGCTCAGCACGGATTCGAGCAGGATGGTCTCGCCGACCGCGAGCGTCGTTGCGACGATGATCGGCGAAGCGAGGTTGGGCAGGATATGCACCAGCATGACGCGGGGGCTGCCGGCGCCGAGCGCGATCGCCGCGCGCACAAAATCGCGCGATTTGAGCGACAGCGTCGCGCCGCGCACGATGCGCGCCACCGTTGTCCAG
>DASXCX010000016.1:0-4070 GCA_036490955.1 Allostellaceae bacterium
TGGCATCGAAATCGACAGTGATGCTGGCGAGCTTCGCGCGTTCGGACACGACGCGAATACAGGCTGTGATCAGCATCTGTGGATCAAGCAGCTCTTCGATGAGCTCGGACTTACCGGCTTCGATGCGTGCGAGATCGAGAATGTCGTTGATGATCGCCAGCAGATGCTGAGCGCTGCCGTTGATGTCGCGCGAATATTCGAGGTATTTGTTGGTGCCGATCGGACCCAGCGTTTCCTCGGCAATGATCTGCGAGAAACCCATGATCGCATTGAGCGGTGTTCTGAGCTCGTGGCTCATATTGGCGAGGAAGTCCGATTTCGCGCGGTTCGCCGCCTGTGCTGCCAACATCGCGTCGGTCGCCGAATTGGCGGCGAGCTCCGCCGTGACGCGGGCGGCTTTGAGCGCCGTCTCGACGCGGTGGCGGCTTGCGATCGAACCGAGCTGATCGCAATAGCGCTGCATCAGGCTGCCGGCGCGCCGGGTGGACTGTTTTTGTGCGCGTGCGGTCATGGTAAAGGAAGCCTTACCACTAAGAGCCAAACCCGGTTTTGTTGCGGCTCTATCATTAACGAGCAATCGCTAAAGAATTGCTTGTTGAGGACAAAGGGTGCGGTGGTTAGACGGCGTGGACCGATGAGGTGCGCCGTGTCAATTCGGCCGTTCCGCGCTAAGCTGGCGCTCGATGCAACGAAAAAGAGTTGTTCCTAAGGGGAGGGCGTTATGTCCAAACTGCCGATCACGATCGCGAGCGGCTTTTACGATCGCATGCACGGTCTTTATACCGGCGATATTAAGCCGGCCGGCATCGATCTCAATTTCGTCGTGCTCGACGATCCACGCCAAGTCTTCGATCGGATGGGCGGCGGACAGGAATTCGACGCCTCGGAATTCTCGCTTTCCGAACACATCACCAAGCTCGCGGCGGGCAATTCGCCCTTCGTCGCCGTGCCGGCAATGATCTCGCGCGTCTTCCGCCACCAATTCATCTTCATCAATGCGAAGTCCGGCATCAAGAAACCGAAGGATCTCGAAGGCCGCCGCGTCGGCGTGCCGCTCTATGTCCAGACTGCCGCGGTCTGGATCCGCGGCATGCTGCAGCACGAATACGGCGTCGATCTCTCCAAGATCCACTGGGTGCAAGGCGCGATGGAGCATCCGGGCACGCACGGCAAGCCGGCGGTGCTGCCGCTGCTCAAGGAGATCGATCTCGTGCAGAACAGCAGCGGCCGATCGCTGAACCAGCTTCTCGAGGACGGCGCCGAGAAGGGCGGTATCGATGCGGTCGTCACCTCGCATATTCCCGAGCCGCTGGGCCGCAACCCCCACATCCGGCGCCTCTTTCCCAATTACCGCGAGGTCGAGGCCGAGTACTTCAAGCGCACCAAGATCTTCCCGATCATGCATGTGCTGGCGATCAAACGCTCGGTCTATGAGAGGCATCCCTTCGTCGCGACCAGCCTCTACAATGCCTGCTGCGAATCGCGCGAACTCGCGATCCAGAAAATGCGCGATGTCGGCGCGCTGCGCTACATGATGCCGTGGCTAGTCTCCGATCTGCATGAAATCGACGAGGTCTTCGGCCAGGATTTCTGGGCCTATGGTGTCGAAGAGAACCGCCCAACGCTTGAGGCCCTGGTTGCTTATCTCTACGAACAGGCGATGATCCCGAAGAAAATCCCGATCGAGGAGATTTTCGTGCCGACCCACGGCCATCCCAATGTCGGCGGCAATCGCAGCGGCCGCGAGGGCTGGGGCACCGCAGCCAAAGGCTAAGTCGGCGCGCTTGGCCTTTACGGAAGCGCGACGACGTAGCGTTTGTCGATGATGGCGTCGAGATCGACCGCGCCCTTGATGAGGCCTTGGGCACGCAGAAATTCGACCTGATGATGGAGGTCTTTGACGTCGAGCCGGCCGTCCCGGTCGACATAGGCGATGGCGCGTGCGACCTGCTCTGGCGGCTGGCCGAGCTGCTGGGAGAGGATGGCAAGAATCTCGGGCGCGGTCGATCCGTCTTTGCGCCGCTCGTCCGGTCCGGTGAAGGCGTCATGATAGTCGCTCATCGCCTTTTTCAGCGCGCGCAGCACCTTCTCGGCCATGTCGCGCCGCTCGTCCGCGGTCTTGCGTGTCGTGTAGACGATACCCGCTTGCCACGGCGTCTCGTCGCCGACATAGGCGAGGAGCTTGGCGTCGCCGCGCTCGATCACCGGCGCGAAAGCCGTGGAGGGGCTCGAGGAGGCGTCGACCGAGCCGCCGGCAAGCGCCGAGATCGCGGCCGAGATGCCTTGCAGCGGCGTCACACGCACGCTTGCCGGATCGATGTGATACTTCTCCTCGATGAGCGCCAGGCTGTAATGCGCTGCGCCGCCGATATCGGAGACCGCGACGCTATGCCCGGCAAGCGCTTTCACCGAGGTGAGGCCCGCGTTATAGGCGCGGTTCGAGGCGAGCACCGCGAGGAACTGGAAGCTCGGCGCCTCGCGCGCCATGCCGGCGAGGATGTGAAGCGCGCCCTGACCGGCGAGATTGTAGAACGCGCCGGACGGGCCGGTCGCGCCGAAGTCGACGGCGCCCGAGACCACGGCCTGGGCCACGGGCACCGGCGCATCGAAGGGGACGAGCTCCGCGTTGAGACCTTCGGCCGCGAAATAGCCTTTTCCCTGTGCCACCATCACCGGCGCCAGAGCTGTCACTTTGATATAGCCGATCTTGATGTCCTCGGCGGTGGCGCGCTGCATCGAAAGCACAGGAAGCAGCAGCGCTGTCCCGAGCAATGTCACTCGACGCGTCTTGCGCATGGAATCGCTAAAGGTGCTCACGTCTCCTCCTCGGTTCGATGGCGCGGCTTTTTGTTCGACCCAGCCTATTGCCGCCGGAGCTTGCCACAATCGCCGCTTAAAGCAACGAGGGTCGCGCGCGCCACGCATGCGGTTAAGCATGAATCCGTGACCGCGGATTCGCGGCCACGCTCAAGCGGAACCACGCGCTTCAGCCGTGGTTACATCAGGAGAAGAAATCAAGTCACACAGAATGAGTGATGGCCCCGAAGCCTCGCGGTGTCGGGCAAGGGAATCTGTTGAGTGGCTTTGATATCGCTGGTGAAGGAGCAGAATCATGAAACGCATTCTGGCGGTGGCCGTCCTCGGCGCATCGCTTGCGGGCTGCGTCTATGGGGGCCCGGGACCGAGCGGTGGTTATTACGGCGGCGCTTATGGCTGGGGCGCGAGCGGCTATCCTGGTCCGCCGGCGGGCGAGAGGGCCGCGAGTCCGGGATGAGCGCTTGACTAGGAAAGTGATGACGAAAGAAATGAAAGGAACGCTATCATGAAACGCATTCTGGCAATCGTCGCGCTCGCTATCTCGCTTGCGGGCTGCGTTTATGCGGGACCGCCGGGTTACTATGGGGGGCCGCGCTATCACTACCATTACTATCCGTAAATACTACCGATCGGCGAATTTTCGGGCGCCGATTGGTCTGATGCTTGGCGGAGCGGCCGGTCCATAGGACCGGCCGTCGCCGTTTCGCCGGGAAGCCGCCGGCTTTACGCAAGTTCCTGTCGGCTTTTGAACAAAATGGCTTGCTGAAATCGCGCAGAGGTAGGACTCGCGCGTGACACGCCACAATATCGCCAAAGTTCTCGCCAAGCTTGGCGCCGGCCTCAAGGCATGGCTCTCGCGAGCGGTATCTCTCGCTCGAAAAAACGAGCCTCGAGCTGCCCGGGGTTTCGAGGAATGAGCGATTACATTATGCGCGACGGCGTGCGGGGAGGGGGGATATCTCCGGAGAATCCTGCGCAAGTCGAGAGCGTCCCGTTTCTCGCCGGCGGCGGCGAACTTGGCGCCCGGATGCGCTCGTTCGATTGGCAGGGCACTCCGCTGGGCCCGCCGCAGGATTGGCCACGCAGCCTCAAGACCGCCGTGCGCATTATGCTGACTTCGCGCCAGCCGATCTGGATCGGCTGGGGACCCGAGCTCACCTATCTCTATAACGATCCCTATAAATCGATCATCGGCGGCAAGCATCCTTGGGCGCTCGGCCGGCCCGTCGCCGAAGTGTGGCGCGAGATCTGGG